>JBQCHF010000036.1:0-14627 GCA_051954955.1 Motilibacteraceae bacterium | reverse complement strand
TAGCTCCCCTCGAAGGTGACCTCGCGGCCGGCCCGGAGCTTGCGGACCCGGGCGACCAGGAGGGGGTCCGCCGTGCCGGCCACCGAGACGTGCACCGTGACCGCCATGGGACCGAGCACGTCGACGTCCTCTGCCGGCTGCCAGTCCCAGTGCAGCCTGCCGCGGCGCAGGTCGAACGCTGCCGACGCCGTCCGCGCCGGGGCCTCCTCGCGCAGCGTCCCGACGTCGTGCAGGTGCAGGAGGTATCGGTGCACGCCCTCGCTGGGCGGCCAGGTGTCGGCCATCAGCACCTCGGCCGGCTCCGGGCCCTCCTCGTGCACGGCGATCCGGGCCGCGGGGCGCCGGTCCCAGCCGTTGTCCTCGCCCCTGAGGAGGTGGTCGAAGAAGCGCCGCCTCTCCTCCGTCGCCGACGCGCTGTAGTAGTGCGACCACTTGCCGCCGCGGTGGGTGTAGAGCCATTTGCGGGCCGAGCCGGCGCGCCGGAACGCCTCGAACGAGCCGCGGGTGTGCAGGAGCTGGTCGGAGAAGCTGGCGCAGACCAGCATCGGCACCTCGATGCGCTCCAGCTCCGGGGTGTGCGCGCGGTACCAGTCGTCCAGCTCCGGCCGGGAGCGGAACTCCTTGCGCGGGTTGGCGACGACCCGCGCGGCGTGCGCGGTGACCTTGCCCCACACCACACTGAATCCGTCCTCGCGCACCCCGCCCGGGTAGGCGAAGTCGCGGTAGACGTCGGTGAAGCCCTCCCAGGGGCAGATGGCTGCCAGGTGCGGCGGGCGCAGCGCCGCCACCCGGTACTGGCTGATGGCCAGATAGGAGACGCCGTCCAGCCCGACCTTGCCGGTGCACCATGGCTGCGCCGCCACCCACTCGACGAGGTCGGCGTAGTCGCGCGCCTCCTGCTCGGACAGCAGGTCGTCGACGCCGTCGGACGTGCCGCCGCCGCGCAGGTCGGCGTTGACGACGGCGTAGCCGTGCGCGACCCAGTTGGCCGGGTCGGGCGCCTCCCAGCTGGTCCGGTCGCTGAACCGGATCGGCTGGGGCTGCGGGAAGAGCCGGTACTGGAAGTTCACCCCACGCCCGCTGCGGGTGTTGGCCGGCACCTTGTCCTTGCCGTACGGGTGGGCGGACATGATGACGGGCACTGGCTCATCGCCCAGCGGCCGGTAGACGTTCAGCCGCAGCGTGGTGCCGTCGCGAACCTGCACCGGGACGTCGTGCTCGAATTGCATGGGCGGCGCCGGGGTCACCTCCACCCGCGGGCGCACCGCGTTGGCCAGCCGCCGGGCCGCCCACGCGGCCCGGCCCGGTCCGGTGAGCCTGCTCATCGTCCCTCCCCATGTGCCGGTGCGCCGGCCTGCCCGGCGCGCCCCTCCCCGCCGCGGACGGTGGGGGTGGCGTGCTCTACCTGTCGAATGACCTATTTATCGGGACGGGAGGTGCGGTGACGGGGCAGCTGGTCGCCGGGGCGCGCCGAGGTCCCGGCCGGCCCCGGGCCGACGAGGGTCCGGTGCTGCGCCGCGAGGACCTGCTGACGGCCGCGGCGCGGGAGTTCGCCAAGGGGTACGGCCAGACCAGCGTCCGCGCCCTGGCCCGCGAGCTCGGAGTCAGCCTGGCCGCGGTGCAGCACCATGCGCCGACCAAGGAGTCGTTGCTGGACGCGGTGATGGCCGAGGTGGTCCTCCCGCAGATGCGCGCGGATCGCAGCCGCCTCGAGCAGGCGGCGCGGGAGCGCGCGACCGAGGGACCCGACGTCGAGGCGCTGGTGCTCGGGCGGATCCGCTCCCTGGTCGTGCACGGCGCGGTGGTGGCGAGCGTGCTGCTCGACGAAGGTCCGGGGGCTGCGCCGCGCCGCGCACGCGTGCTCGCCGCCGTCGACCCCGAACGGCTGGCCGTGCTGGCCGTGCTGGACCGCCTCGCCGACGTCGGCGTGATCCGGCGGGTCGACCCCGCGGTGTGGACCGCGGTGTCCCTGTTCGCCGTGCCCGCGGTCGGACGCGGCCTCTCCGTGCTGCCCCTGCTCTCGGGCACTGGTGCCGGCTCCGGGAGCAGCACCGGTCGCTCACCGGAGGACGTCCTGGCCGGGCTGGCGGACCTGCTCGTCCGCGGGCTGCTTCCCGGAGCATCTCCTACAGCGCGTCGTCGGCGTGCCCGGTGAGGGTGAGGGTCTGTCAGGGGACCGGGACGTCGCGCGGCAGCTCGGGGGCCGGGCGACCGAACAGGTAGCCCTGGAAGAGCCGGTAGCCGGCCTCGGCCAGCGCCCGCAGCTGCGCCTCGGTCTCCACGCCCTCCGCCACGACGTCGACGGCGAGCGCGTCAGCCAGTGCGCGCACGCCGCGGACCAGCGAGGCGGACGGCGCCGGGTCCGGCCCGTCCAGGGCGGCGGTGAAGGTGCGGTCCAGCTTGACCTGGTCGATGGGGAGGGTCTGCAGCCAGGACAGCGTGGAGTAGCCGGTGCCGAAGTCGTCCAGGGCCACGCGCACCCCCAGCCGGCGCAGGGCGGCCAGCTGGTCGGCGGCGGCGGGCACGTCGAGCAGCGAGCGGCTCTCCACCACCTCCACGTGCAGGCGGTGCGGGGGGAGGCCGGAGTCGGCGAGGGAGGCGCGGACGGTGTCGGCCAGCCGCGGGTCCAGCAGGGTGGCGCTGGAGAGGTTGACGGCGATGCCCAGCTCCTGGGCGTCGACGGCCACCGCTGCGCAGGCAGCGCGCAGCGCCCACAGGTCGAGGTCGCACATCACGCCGATCTCCTCGGCCAGCGGCAGGAACTCGGCCGGGCGCAGCAGCCCCAGGCGCGGGTGCTGCCAGCGCACCAGCGCCTCGACCCCCACTGTGCGCCAGCCGTCGGCCAGACCGCCGGTGGCGTCCAGGGCATCGGAGGACAGGGCGACCAAGGGCTGGTAGTGCAGCACGAAGTCCCGGGGCTCGCGCGCGGCGGCGAGCAGCTCGGACTCCAGCGACGCGGGCAGGGAGCGGGCCGCGGGCAGCAGCCAGCCGTGCTCGGCCCGGGCCACCTGGTTGCGCCCGCGCTGCTTGGCCTCGTACATGGCGCGGTCGGCCTGCCGCAGCATGGTGTCGACCCGGCCCCCGGGCCCGCAGTGCAGGGCGACGCCCACGCTGGTCGTCACGCCCAGCTCCTGGCCCTCGACCCTGAACGGCTCCTGGAAGCAGGAGATGACCCGCTGGGCCAGACCGGCCGCGGCCTCGCCGTCGCGGATCCCTGGCAGGAGCAGGGCGAACTCGTCGCCGCTGAGCCGGGCCACCAGGTCCGCCGGGCGCAGCACACCGCGCAGCCTGGCAGCCACCTGCCGGAGCAGCTCGTCGCCGGCGGCGTGACCGAGCTCGTCGTTGACCCGCTTGAAGCGGTCCAGGTCGCAGAAGAGCACGGCCACCCCGTCGGCGTCTCCGGCGGCGGCCAGCAGCTCGCCGAGGGCGCGGCGGAACAGCTCGCGGTTCGGCAGCGCGGTCAGCCCGTCGTGGAGCGACTGATGGCGCACGCGGGCGAGCAGCCGGGCGTTGAGCACCGACGTCGTGGCGTACTCGGTCACGCCCTCCAGCCGGTGCAGCAGCTCCTCGACGTCGTCGGGCCGGGCGCCGGGCCGCCAGCCGGCGGTGACGACGCCGAGCAGCTCGCCCTGCCCGAGCAGCGGGGCCACCGCGACGCCCTCCAGATGGAGGGCGCGCAGCAGCTCGCGCAGCACCGGCGTCGGCTGCTCGTCGGTGATGACCGTCGCCTGCTGCCGGGTGAGCATCTCCACCAGCTCCGGGGTGTCGTCGGCGCGGATGGTCGCGGCGGCGAACAGCTCGTGCTCGGCGGGGGTCAGTCCGCCGCTGGCCGCGGCGCGCAGGGCGCCGGTGCCGGGCTCCCAGTAGAGGACCGAGGAGGTGTCGCACCCGGCGATGGCGGTGAGCAGCCGCGCCACCACCTCGGCGATCTCCTGCTCGTCGGTGGCTGAGCGCAGCTCGTGGGCCAGCTGCAGCAGCGACTCAGAGCGGCTCTGGTCGCGCCGGGTCTCCTCCAGGGCCAGCAGCAGGTCCAGGGCGGCCGCGGCGTGCCGGGCATAGGCCTGCAGCAGCGCGTGCTCGTCGCCGGGGCCCTGCTGGCCACCCGGGTAGAGCGCGGCCAGCCGGCCGTGCTCGCGGCGGCTGGAGGCCACCGGCACGACCACCGCACCGGGACCGAGGTCCTCGCCGGCCAGCAGGCGCCTGGCCAGCCGCTCGACGTCGCGCTCGGGCAGCCCCTGGGCGTGGACCAGCGCCGGGCCGCGGCCCGGCCGGGTGACCGCGAGCAGGTGGGCCGGGGCCAGCACCGCCTCGGCGGCGCGGCTGGTGATGCTCTCGACGACCGAGCGCACGTCGTCGCCGGCCACCAGGTCGGCTGCGGCCAGCTGCAGCGCCTCGAGCTGGCCGCGCAGCGCCAGCAGCTCGCGGTCCTCCTCCGAGGCCGCGCGGTGCCACCAGCGGCGGCGGCGCTGCCAGGTGAGGTGGTAGACGCAGGCGGGGGCACCGTCGGACTCGCACTCGTCGTGCACCAGCCGGGCCGACGGCAGCCCGAACAGCTGCGGCACGAGCGTGATGAGCCCCTGGGCGTAGAGGCAGTCCAGCCGGGAGTGCCGGTAGCCCTCCTGCAGCGTGTAGCGCAGCGTGGCGTGCGTCCGGCCGCTCTCCAGCACCTCCATCGTGGACACGGTGGAGAACTTGGGCACGGCGCGGGGGATCTGCCCGTAGACGACTGCCGGCGAGCCGAGCGAGCGCAGCACGAGCACGAGCGAGTGGTTCAGGCCGCTGCGCAGGGCGGCCTCGCCCATGGCGAAGGTGCACATGGGGTCGCCGAGCACCTCGACGGCCGCCTCGAACAGCCGGATGCGGACGTCGTAGCTGACCCAGTTCGTCTCGTCGCGCAGCTCGTCCAGGGTGACCGGCACCTGGGCGCGGCGCAGCAGCTCCGCCACGCCGTCCGCGCCCGCGCGCTCCTCGACGTAGCGCAGCACCAGGCCGGTGGTCACACCGGACGTCTCCCGCTGCATCCACACGCTCCCCGTGTCGACGGCGATATCGGCAGGATGGGGCCGGACCTGAGGCGGTGGGCCCAGGTCCTCCGGGACGGGAGCTGGTATGCGCGCGGACCTGTACGACGACGTCGGCCGGGAGCTCGAGGAGATCCGCGGCAGCGGGCTGCGCAAGAGCGAGCGCCCGCTCGCGACCGCGCAGGGCGTCCAGGTGGGCACGGCCGGGAGGACGGCGCTGAACTTCTGCGCCAACAACTACCTCGGCCTGGCCGACGACCCCTCCGTCGTGCAGGCCGCGCACGAGGCGCTGGACCGGTGGGGCTTCGGGATGGCCAGCGTGCGGTTCATCTGCGGCACCCAGGAGCTGCACCACGCGCTGGAGCGCCGGCTCAGCGACTTCCTCGGCACCGAGGAGACCTTGCTCTACTCCTCGTGCTTCGACGCGAGCGGCGGCGTCTTCGAGGCGCTCTTCGACGAGCGCGACGCGATCATCTCCGACGCCCAGAACCACGCCTCGCTGATCGACGGCATCCGCCTGTCCAAGGCGGCCCGCCACCGTTACCCGAACGCGGACATGGCCGGGCTGGAGCTGGCGCTGCAGCAGTCCGAAGGGGCCCGCCGGCGGGTGGTGGTGACCGACGGGGTGTTCTCGATGGACGGCTCGTTCGCGCCGCTGCCGGAGATCTGCGAGCTGGCCGACAGCTACGACGCGCTGGTCATGGTGGACGACTCGCACGCCGGGTTCGTCGGCCCGGGCGGGCGCGGCACCCCCGAGCTGTTCGGCGTGCAGGACCGCGTGGACATCCTCACCGGCACGCTGGGCAAGGCGCTGGGAGGGGCGGCCGGCGGCTACGTGAGTGCCGCCGGCCCCGTCGTCGAGATGCTGCGCCAGCGCTCCCGGCCCTACCTGTTCTCCAACGCGCTGCCGCCCGTCGTGGTCGCCGGGTCCCTGCGTGCGCTGGAGATCGCCGCCGCTGCCCACGATCGCCGGGAGCGGCTCGCGCGGAACGCCGCGCTGTTCCGCGAGCTGATGACCGAGGCCGGATTCGAGCTGCTTCCCGGCTCGCACCCGATCGTCCCGGTGATGTTCCGCGGCGACGACGGCGCCGGGCAGGCCACCCGGATCCAGACTGCCCTGCTGGACCGGGGGGTCTTCGTGACCGCGTTCTCCTACCCGGTCGTCCCGAAGGGGCGGGCACGCATCCGCGTCCAGCTGTCCAGCGCCCATGCGGAGGGGGACATCCGCCGGTGCGTGCAGGTGTTCAGCGACGCGCGGAAGAGCCTGCGCTGAATCGGCCGTCGAGCCGGCGACGTGAGGCTGCGCGGGCACATCCAGCCTGTGCGGTTCGACTGTTCCGGATGAGGAGCACCGGCCCGGGCGCGAGCAACGTGGGGGCATGACGTTCACCGAGGCGATGGAGCACGTCGCGCAGGGGTTCGAGGCGCTCGGGGCCGTCGTGCTGCTCGGCGGCCTCCTCCTCGCCGTGGCGCTGGCCGCGAGGACGTGGCTGCGCGGGCGCGACGGACGCGGGCCTACGAGGTGCTGCGGCAGGCCTTGGGCGGCGCGATCCTGTTCGGCCTTGAGGTCCTCGTGGCCGCGGACCTGCTGCGGACGGTCGCCGTCGCGCCCACGCTGGAGAACGTCGCGATCCTCGGCGTCATCGTGCTGATCCGGACGTTCCTCAGCTTCTCCCTGGAGATCGAGATCGAGGGCGTCGCCCCGTGGCGGCGGGCGCTGCTCCCTGGCTTCCTTCGCAGGCGCGCGCAGGAGGACTCCGGGGACGGCTTGCGGCCCATCTAAGTTCAGTGCTAAACATTGACCGTGGATGAGGCCCGGGCAACAGAGTCCAAGCGCCTGTTCGCCGAGCTCTGGTTGGTGATGAACCAGATCACGCGCGGCGTGCAGGGCGAGCTGGCACCGTTCGGCCTCACCCACGCGCAGTTCCAGGTGCTGCTCACGGTGGACGCCAGCCCGGACATCTCCCAGCGGGAGCTGAGCGAGCGGCTCAACGTGACCACCGGCAACATCTCGATGCTGGTCACCAAGCTCGAGCAGGCCGGACTGGTCGACCGGATCCCCGACGGCGCCGCGCACCGGCTCCGGCTGACGGAGGCGGGCGAGGAGCGGCTGCACGAGCTGGCCCCCACCCGCAGCCGCTTCATCCGAGAGCTGTTCTCCCCGCTCAGCGTGGAGGAGATCCGCACCACCTCGGCGGCGCTGCGGCGCATCCGCGGTGCCTGACCTGCGCAACCAGCCCCACCCTGATCCTCACCACCCTGACCCGTACATCCGGCCTGTCGCCGGGTCCGAATGTTCAGCCCTGAACTGAGAAATGAAGGAGCCTCCCATGTCCGAGTCCCTCGTGGGCAAGACCGCCGTGGTCACCGGTGGCACCAACGGCATCGGCGCCGCCACCGCGCTGCAGCTGCGCGCCCGCGGCGCGCGGGTCCTCATCATCGGCCGGTCGGCGGCCAAGGCGCAGGAGCTGGTGGCGCGCTCGGCCGCCATGCCCGGTCCCGGCTCGCTCGAGTCGGTCGTGGCCGACTTCAGCCTGATGCGCAACGTCGAGGCCGCCGTGGACGAGCTAGCCGGGCGCATCGACCGGATCGACTACCTCGTTCACGCCGTCGGCATCTTCCTCACCCGCCCCGAGCACACCGCCGAGGGGCTGGAGAAGGACTTCGCCGTCTCCTACCTGTCCAGGTTCGTGTTCCTCGAGGCAGCGGCGCGCCACGGCCTGCTCACCCCGGACACCCGGATGGTGAACCTCGCGGCGTCGACTCCGAAGATGCCCAAGCGGGCCCGGCTCGAGTTCGACGACCTGGCCCAGGTGACCGCGCGCACTGGCTTTGAGAGCCACAGCCAGGCGCAGACCGCGAACGACCTGCTCACCGCCCAGGCCGGGGCCCGGTACGGCATCTCGGCACTCGGCTACGGCCCGGGCAACGCCGACACCGGCATCCTGCGCGAGCTGCCGCTGAGCACCCGGGTGATGTTCTTCCCCTTCACCCGCAACAAGCGCAAGCCCGAGCAGGTCGCCGACCAGCTCGTCGGCCTGCTCACCGACGCGCACTGGAGCCCGTCGGCCGCGGGGTTCGCGAACAAGAAGGGGCGCTTCCCGGCCGCCGCGTTCGTGACCGACCGGCGCCGGCAGGCGCGGGTGCTGGCGGTCAGCACCGCGCTGACCGAGCGCGCCCTCACCGCCTGAGGGCGCGCCTGCCGGTCGAGGGCGGCACGTCGCGGGGGGAGGCGCGGACTCAGCCGGCGAGCTCGGCCAGCTCGTCGCCCGCGCGGACCGAGCGCACCTGCGCGGTGATCCCGGCCTTGCGCTGCAGCTGGGCCACCTCGGTGCGCTGCTCCGGGGTGACCAGGGTGGCGACCAGGCCGGCCGAGCCGGCGCGGGCGGTGCGACCGGAGCGGTGCAGGTAGGCCTTGTGCTCGGCCGGCGGGTCGACGTGCACCACCAGGGAGACCTCGTCCACGTGGATGCCGCGCGCGGCGATGTCGGTGGCCACCAGGACCCTGGCCCGGCCGTCGTGGAACGCGGCGAGGTTCCGCTCGCGGGCGTTCTGGGCGAGGTTGCCGTGCAGGTCGACCGCGGGGATGCCGGCCGCGCTCAGCTGCGCGGCCAGCCGCTTGGCCCGGTGCTTGGTGCGGGTGAAGAACACCGCCCGGCTCGCGCCGCGGGCGAGGGTGCGCACGACGGCAGCCTTGTCGTCGTCGGCCACGTGCAGGACGTGGTGGCTCATCTCGCCCTCGGCCGGGCCCGCCGCGGTCGGCTCGACGGCGTGCTGCGCCGGGTCGTGCAGGTAGCGGCGCACCAGCACCTGCACGTCGTTGTCGAGGGTGGCCGAGAACAGCAGCCGCTGGCCGTCCGCGGGGGTGGCGTCCAGCAGCCGGCGGACCACGGGCAGGAAGCCGAGGTCGGCCATGTGGTCGGCCTCGTCCAGCACGGTGATCTCGACCGCGTCCAGGACGCAGTGGCCCTGCTTGACCAGGTCGTCGAGGCGGCCGGGGCAGGCCACCAGCACGTCGACGCCGTTCTGCAGCGCGGTGACCTGTCGCTTCTGCGGCACGCCGCCGAAGACCACGGCCACCCGCAGACCGGCGGCTGCGGCGAGCGGCTCGACGGAGGCGGCGACCTGGCTGGCCAGCTCGCGGGTCGGCAGCAGCACCAGGGCACGGGGACGGCGGGCGCGCGGGCGGCCACCGCCGGACAGGCGGGCGACCACCGGCACGGCGAACGCCAGGGTCTTGCCCGAGCCGGTGCGCCCGCGGCCGAGCACGTCGCGCCCGGCCAGGCTGTCCGGCAGCGTGGCGGCCTGCACCGGGAAGGCGGTGGTGATGCCGTCCGCGGCCAGGGCGGCCACCAGCGGGGCCGGCACGCCGAGGTCGGCGAAGGCGGGGGCGTCGCCGGTCACGGCGGAGGTGGGTGCGGTAGCGGCCGGAGCCGTGGGCGCGGTGGGCGCGCTGGCGGCGGTCCGCCGGGGCGTCGGAGCGGCCGGGGTGCGGACGCCGGCGGCAGCGTTCTGCGCGGCAGCCGATGCCGGCCGGCGACGCGGCCGCCGGCGGCGCGCCGGGCGGTCGGTGCCGGGGGCGGAGGACGGGGTGCGCTCGCGCGCGGGGCGCGCGGCGTCGGGGGAAGCAGTCACATAGAGCTCTCTGTCGGGGGACCGCGGCCGCACGCGAGGAGTCGCGGCGGGTGCGCAGGTCGGCCGGGAAGTCCGGCTCTTCCGGGCGGGGCGTCGCGGTCGGGCCGCGGTCCCTGCGCCGGAACGGCACACCCACCCTACCGGACCGGCCGATCGCCCGGCCCCGCCGCGCCGTGGCGGGCCGGGCTGCGCGGCAACGGTGCCGACCTGGCGGGACAGGAGGGACAATCGAGCGGGTGCGGGTCCCCGCACCTCGCCGACCGGCTCAGCGGGCATATGGCCGGCGACTCCTCTCGAGGGCGGGCCGAGAACTTCCGATGGACTGGTACCTCACCGGTGACGACGAGGCCGAGGTCTCCGCGCTGCGCCGGCACGTCCGCGACTACCTCGTGCGGCACGGCGAGGACGGCGAGCCGTTCGAGGCCGAGCTGGTGGTGCAGGAGCTGCTGGCCAACGCGGTGGAGCACGCCGACGGGCCGGTCTGGGTGCGCCTGAGCTGGGTGGAGGAGGAGCCCGAGCTGGAGGTCCTGGACCTGGGCCCCGGCTTCAGCCTCGACCCCTCCTCGGCTCCCTCTCCGGTGCTGCGGGGCGAGGATGACCTGCCCGACCTCGACGGCGAGGGCGGCCGCGGGCTCTACCTGGTCAGCCACCTCGCTCGCGAGCTCGAGGTGGTGGCCCGACGAGCGGGCGGCACGCACGTCCGGGCCCGCCTGCCGGTGCGCCGGACCGCATCGCCCAGCTTTCCGGTCCTGCCGCCGCCGACGTCGCCGCTGCCGTCGCTGGAGGAGGCCGGCCCGGACGGAGCGTTCGGCAAGGAGTCGTTCCTGCGGGCGCTGGTCGTGCAGCTGTCCCAGGCGGTCGAGCACACCGCCGGCCCGGCCGTGGGGGAGCGGGTGGTCGCCGAGGTCGGCACCGCGGTCGGCGGCCAGATGGAGGCCGCCTACCGCGCCGCGCGGGGACTGGCGGAGCGGCTCACACCGAAGCAGCTGGCCGACTGCTACGTGCGGCTCAAGCACGCCATCGACGGCGAGTTCTCGGTCCTGGAGATCGACGCCGACCGGATCGTGCTGGTCAACCGGCGGTGCCCCTTCGGCGACGTCGTGCGCAAGGCCCCCGCGCTGTGCCGGATGACCAGCTCGGTGTTCGGGGGCATCGCCGCGCGCAACAGCGACCAGGGGGCGGCCGTGGTGCTCGAGGAGCGCATCGCCGTCGGCGACCCCGGCTGCCGCGTCGTGGTGCACCTCGGCCCACCGCCTACCGCCTCGGTCCGCTTCGCCCACCGCTACGGCTCGGCCGACCCCGGTTCCCGGGCCGCTGACGGGCAGCCGGTGCACGCGTAGGACCTGCGCACCCTCCGCTGGGCCATTCGGCCCGGGCGGCATAGTCCGCGCGGTGAGTGCCGGACGGGGGAGGCTGCGGTCCAGGTAGGGCCGCGGCGTCAACACGGCTCCTGCGGCTGCCGAGGGATCGGACGTGCCGCGCCGCCTCCGTGCCCCCCGCCTCGCAGCCCCCCGCCCCGTGCTGGCCGCCGCCGTGGCTGCCGCGCTGACCGTGGGCGCTGGCAGCGTCGTCGTCCTGCACCGCGCCGACGCGCCGCGGCGGATCGACGCCTGGCGGGTGGCCGACGTCCACGACGGCTACCAGCGGCTGCTGGTCACCCCCAGCCCGGACCTGCTGCGGCAGGTCGGCACCAGTACCGGCTCCAGCAGCTCCACCGGACGGGTCGCACCCCGGGCCTCCCGGGACGCGGCCCGCCCGGCGCACCTGGACCCGGCGCTGCTGGTCCGCGCCCAGCAGGTGCTGGGCGCGAAGGGCGCGCTGGGCCTGGACGACGAGGGCCGGCTGGCGTGGATCGTCGGCGCGCGCTCGCTGCCGGTCGCCGTCGGCGCCCACCAGGGTGCCCCGCAGCCCTACGCCGGCGCGGCTCCCGAGAACACGGCTCCTGAGAACACGGCTCCTGGCAGCACAGCTCAGGCCGGGGACCCGTCGTCGGTGCGCGCCGCGGCCGCCTGGTTCGCCGCCCAAGCCTGGGTGCACACGGCCCAGCCGATGCGCGACGGACGGGTGCTGGTGGCGACCTCGCTCTCGGCGTCGCAGGTCGCCGGACAGCCGGGGGTGGCGGCGGTGGCGACCACGGCCAGCGTGCCGGTGGCGTCCCTGTCCTCGCCCAGCGACCCCTACTGGGGCTACGCCTGGCACCTGCAGAACACCGGCAGCGCCTACGGGCAGACGGCGGTGGCTGGCGCCGACGTCGGCGCGCTCTCGGCGTGGACGCGCACCACCGGCGCCGGCGCGGTGGTGGCGGTGATCGACACCGGCGTCGCCTCGCACCCGGACCTGGCCGGCGCCCTGTGGACCAACCCGGACGAGGCCTGCGGGGGTGCCGACACGGACCACGACGGCTACGCCGGGGACTGCCACGGCTGGAACTTCTACGCCAACAGCGCCGACGTGACCAACGGCTCCGGCAGCGAGCACGGCACCGGCGTGGCCGGTTCGATCGCCGCCCGGGTGGACAACGGGATCGGGGCGAGCGGGCTGGCTCCGCGGGCCGTCGTCATGCCGCTGGTGGTCGGCTCGGGCACCACGGTCAACATGGCCCTGGTGAACCAGGCGATCTACTACGCGGTGGACCACGGCGCCAAGGTCATCAACGGCAGCTTCGGCGGGTCCCTGGACGCGGCCTCGCTGGCCGCGCTGGAGAGTGCGGTCGCCTACGCGCGCAGCAAGGGCGTGCTGTTCGTCGTGGCCGCCGGCAACGACAACGCGAACCGGGACGCCAGCCCGATGTACCCCGCCAGCCTCACCGACGCCAACGTCGTCACCGTCGGCGCGTCCACGGCGGCGGACACCCGCGCCTCCTTCAGCGCGTGGGGGGCCACCAGCGTGGACCTGTTCGCCCCCGGGGTGAACGTGGTGACCACCGACCTGTCCGGCGGCTACTCCCTGGTGTCCGGGACGTCCATCGCCTCGCCGCTGGTGGCCGCCGCAGCCGCGATGCTAAGGCAGAGCGACCCGTCGCTGACCCCGCAGGACCTGCGTACCCGCCTGATGTCGACCGCGGACCACCCGGCCGGCCTGGCCGGGCTGTCCGTCTCCGGTGGACGGCTCTCCGCCGCGCGCCTGCTGGCCGGGGCGCTGACCTACCAGGTCGACGCCGGGAGCGGGCTGCTCGCCGGGCAGGCCGGCAGCATCGCCGTGACGGCGACCGGGGACGCGCCGGCCGGCAGCCTGGCCATGAAGCTCACCCTGGCCTACCGGCAGAACGGGCGGACCTGGGCGGTGTCCGGGGTGCCGATCATCGGTGCCGACGGGGAGGTCACCACTGGCGACGACGGCTCGGTCACCGTGCCGGTGACCGGGACTCCGACGGCCGACGGCGCCCGCGCCGAGGTGGGCCTCACCCTGCCGGCCGGGCAGTTCGCCTTGCTCAGCCAGCTGATCTCCGACGGCGCTCCGATCGGTCGTCCGGCGGTCGCGGTCCTGCCGGTGGCCGCCGCGGCTGGCTCGGGCAGCACGCCGGCCCCGACGTCGAGTGCAGCGCCCACGTCGAGTGCAGCTCCCACGTCGAGCAGCGCGCCGACGTCGAGCGGCGCGCCGACGTCGAGCAGCGCGCCGGCCCCGGGGGCAGGATCGGCGCCGACGGCCTCGAGCAGCCCCAGCACGTCCGCGGGCCCGACGGGTGCAGCAACGACCGCCCCCGGCGGCTCGGGCGCACCGACCGGCGCGTCGCCCAGCGCTCCCCCGAGCAGCGGCTCGGGAGCGGGTCCTGCCCCCACCGGCGCGGTGACGTCCTCGCCCACCGCCACCGCGGCTCCCACCGCGCGGGCCACGGCGACCGCGACGGCCGCGCCCACGGCGCGCGCCACCGCGACGGCCACCGCCACCGCGACGTCGACGGCCACGTCGGCGCCGGCTCCCGCCCCGGGCGGGTTCCCCGCCCCTGGGGGCAGCGGCAGCTCGGGTTCTGGTGGTTCGGGTTCTGGCGGCTCGGGTTCTGGGGGCTCGGGGGGAACCACTTACCCCGGGACCGGTGTGTTCGGCATCACCAGTCTGACCCCGAACGTGGTGTCCACGGCCGGGGGAGACCTGGTCTCGCTGACCGGCAGCGCGCTGCCGACCGGCGTGTCCGTCCTCGTCGGCGGCGCCCCGGTGACGGTCCTGCCCGGCAACTCGACCAGCCAGCTGGTGTTCCGGACCAACCCGAGCGCGGCCGGCCGCTACGACGTGGCCGTCTACGCCGTGCCCGGCACCGCCAGCCAGGTCCTCTCCGGCGCCCTCACCGTGCAGAGCGCGGCCGGCGGTGCGGTGCCGAGGGCCAGCAGCGCGCCCACGAACAGCCCCTCCAGCGGCTCGGGCGGCTCCGGGTCCGGCGGCGCTACGAGCCCGTCGAGCAGCCCGACCGCGGGAGCGACGAGCGCGCCGACCGGGGCGGCCACGCCGAGCGGTCCGGTCACCGCGGTGGGACCCAGCGGCCTGCGCCTGGTGGCCTCGACCGAGCTGGACGGGCTGACCGATGCCGTCTGGGCGGCCGCCGTGTGCGCGGGCACCTGTACCGCGATCGGCGTGTAGCCACGATTCATCGCCCTAGAAGGGGATCTCCTCGTCCTGGTCGCCGCCCGCCCACCCGGTGGCCGTGTCGCCTGGTGCGTCGAGGGTGCCCTGTTCGGTGAGGGGTGGGTCGGTGAGGGGGTAAGTGTGGCCGCTGGGCATGCGGAGGACTCGGCGGGTCTCGCCGTGCTCGTCCCGTTCGCTGTCGATGCTGGTGATGCCCATGGTCTTGAGGATGTGGCAGAACCGGCAGCGGGGCGGGAGGTTGTCGGCGGCGGTGGCGCCGCCGTCGGCGTGGGCTTTCTCGTGGTCGAGGTCGCAGCGGGTGGCCGGGTTGGTGCAGCCGGGGGTGGAGCAGCGTTCGTACTTGGTCATGGCGAAGTCGCGGATGGCTTGGCTGGGTTCGTAGGTGTCGACGGC
>JBQCHF010000035.1:0-11278 GCA_051954955.1 Motilibacteraceae bacterium | reverse complement strand
GTGGGAGGGGCATCGCAAGAGCGCCTGACGGGCCCGACCCTGTGGGGGGTCCCTTAGCGCCCCCACACCCCCGACGGCCCCCGTCTAATCCATTCGCGGTGGCCCGTCGTCGCGCGTGCACCGCTCGTCACCGCTGGGGCGGGTCGTCCCGCACGTCGAGCACCTCGCCCTCGACGACCTGGCCCTCGACGACCGGGCCCTCGGCCGCCGCCCCGGAACGGGTGCTGAACGGGCCGCCGCCCGGTCCGCGGCCCCACGTGGAGCCTCCCGCGCCGGCCACCACCAGGTGCGCCCGCCGGGTCAGCCACCGCAGCACCAGCGGGCGCAGCAGCGCTCGGCTGGGCGGGAGGACCAGCGCGAAGCCGACGACGTCGGTGACGAACCCGGGCGTGAGCAGCAGGGTGCCGCCGATGAGCAGCATCCCGCCGTCGGCGAGCTCACGGTCCGGCAGCCGACCCTGGACCACGCCGGAGGTCATCGCCTGACGCAGCCGTGCCCAGGCCCGCCGCCCCTCGCGGCGCAGGATCCACGCCCCGATCGCGCTCTCGGCGAGCAGCAGGACCACCGTCCACGCCGCGCCGACCACGTGCCCGACCTGGATGATCACCCAGATCTCCACGATGGGGACCAGCAGGAAGGCCAGCAGCAGGCCCAGCGCCATCGAACCCTCCCTACCGCCCGTGCAGACCCGGCCAGGACGCCGTCATCGGCGGACCAGCGCCCTGGCCTGGGCCAGCCGGTGCCGGGCGCCCCACTCGCTCACGCGCACCAGGGCCTCGCGCACGATGTCCTTGCTCATCTTGCTCGTCCCGAGCTCGCGCTCGACGAACGTGATCGGCACCTCCACCACGCGGAACCCGGACTGGACCGCGCGCCAGGCCAGGTCGACCTGGAAGCAGTAGCCCTGCGAGGCCACCGTGCTCAGGTCGAGCCCCTCCAGAGTGCTGCGGCGGAACGCCCGGTAGCCGCCGGTGACGTCGCGGATGGGCACCCCAAGCGCCAGCCGGCAGTAGGTGGAGCCGCCGACCGAGATGACCTTGCGCGACAACGGCCAGTTCACCACCCGGCCGCCGGGGACCCAACGCGAGCCGAGCACCAGGTCCGCGCCGCGCAGCGCGGTGAGCAGCCGGGGCAGCTCCTCGGGCTGGTGCGAGCCGTCGGCGTCCATCTCCACCAGCACGTCGTAGCCGTGCTCGCTGCCCCAGGCGAAGCCGGCGAGGTAGGCCGCGCCCAGACCCTGCTTGCCGGGGCGGTGCAGCACGTGCACGTGGTCGTCGGCGGCGGCCATGGCGTCGGCGAGCTTGCCGGTGCCGTCGGGGCTGTTGTCATCGGCCACCAGGACGTGCGCCTCGGGCACGGACGCCCGCACCCGCCCCACGATCCGCTCGACGTTGTCCGCCTCCTGGTAGGTGGGGATGACGACGAGGATGCGGCCCAGCTCGGCGGAGCCGACGTCGGAACGGTCGGCGAACCCGGCGTTGGAGCCGTCGCCATACGTCTGGTCGGGCTGGGTCACCTGCTGCTACCTCCGTGACGTCGCGGCCCAGGAGCGGGTCGCGTAGGGGCTGGGCGGCGCGTCGGGGCCGGACCGCCGGCGGCCGGCCAGCAGGCCCAGGAGCCCGGCCAGCAGCGCGAGGGCGACCAGCGCGGCCTCCGGCCACTCCCCCGCCCGGGTGGCCAGCGTACGGGCTGACGAGAGCGGCACCGCGACGTCGAAGGTGGCAGCGGTGAAGATCCCGGCCCTCTCCCGGACACGACCGTCCGGAGCGACCACGGCGCTCACGCCGCTGGTGGCGGCCACCAGCACGGTGCGGGCGTGCTCGCGGGCGCGCAGCCGGGACATCGCCAGCTGCTGCTCGCTCTGCGGGGTGAAGCCGAAGGTGGCGTTGTTGGTCTGCACGGCGATGACCTGGCCCCCGCCGGCGACGACGTCGCGGACGAGGCCGTCGTAGCCGACCTCGAAGCAGATCACGTCGCCCACGATGGCCGGGCCGACCTGCAGGACGCCGACCCGCTCGCCCTTGACGAAGTCGCGGGTGACCAGGTCCACGTCGGAGCTGAACAGGCGGGCGACCGACCGCAGCGGGATGTACTCGCCGAAGGGGACCGGATGACGCTTGGTGTAGGTCTGGCCGGGGCCCGTGGTGGGGGACCAGACGATCCCCATGTTGGCCACCGTGGTGGCGCTGCGACCGACGACCGCGCCGACCAGGACCGGAACCCCGATGTCGCGCACCGCGGCGTCGATCGTGGCGGCGGCGACCGGGTCGGTGTAGGGGTCGATGTCGGAGGAGTTCTCCGGCCAGATCACCAGGTCTGGGCGCGGTGCCCTTCCGGCCCGCACCTGCCCGGCCAGCGCGCGGGTGGCGGCGGCGTGGTTGCGCAGCACCGCGGCGCGCTGGGCGTTGAAGTCGAGCCCGAGCCGGGGGACGTTCCCCTGCACCACCGCCACCTGCACGGTCGGCCCGGTGGGTGCGGTCGCGGGCACGGCCAAGCCGGCCAGCAGGACGACCAGTGCCGCCCCCGCGGCCGGCAAGGCCCTGGCCGCGAGCGGGAGCCGGCCCCGCCCGGTGCGCGCGAGCACCGCCAGCAGCGGCAGCGCCGCGGCCAGCAGGCACCCGGCCAGCGCCACCGCGAAGGTCACCAGCGGTGCGCCGCCCAGGGCAGCCAGCCCGAGCGTGGGCGCGTCGGCCTGGCTGAACGCCAGGCGTCCCCAGGGGAACCCGCCGAACGGCCAGCGGTCGCGCAGCGCCTCCTGCGCCACCCATCCCGCCGCGGCCCAGATCGGCCAGGCCGGCAGCCGCCGCACGAGCACCACCAGCGCGCCCAGCGGGGCCAGGTAGGCCGCCTCGACGACGGCGAGCAGCAGCCAGGGGAACGGCCCGACGTAGGTGCCGGTCCAGTGCAGCAGCGGGACGAAGAAGCCCAGCCCGGTGGCGAAGCCGAGCAGCGCGCCGGCACGGGGCGAGCGGCCGGCCACGAGCAGCGCCAGCGCGGTGGGCGCGGCCAGGGCGAGCGGCCACAGGCCGTACGGCGGGAACGCGAACGTGGTGAGCGCCCCGGCGAGGGCGGCCATACCCGCGGCCGCCGGGAGCGGCCACGGGGCCGCGCGCAGCGCCTCGACGCGACGGGCGCCGGCACCAGGGATCTTGAGCAGGTCGTTGGCGGTGGTGGGGGTGACGGGGGTGGGGGTGGGGGTGGCGGGATCGTGGCCTGCCGAGGTGGCGGCGTCGGGACCCGCGGTCATCGCCCG
The DNA here is from genome assembly GCA_051954955.1 of Motilibacteraceae bacterium. GTDB lineage: Bacteria > Actinomycetota > Actinomycetes > Motilibacterales > Motilibacteraceae > JBQCHF01. The sequence continues at coordinate 8,025 of JBQCHF010000035.1, read as the reverse complement.
CCACCTCTCTCGTCCCTCGTCCGGCCCGTCGTCCCTGCCGGAGCCGCCCCGCAGTCGTGCGCGCCCGCGTCAGGGGCCCCGACGGTACAACGGCGGGCGGGCGCGAGGGGTGCCGCGGCCTCGGGCCTCGCCGGGGGACACCCGGTGGCGCGGGTGAGGGGCGCAGGACGGAGGGGGGCCCGCGCGGCCTTCGGACCGACCGGCGCACCACCGGCTGCGGTGCGCAACGTGCCGTTGTCTACTGGCCGACGGACCCCCTCCGCGTCCTCACGCCGCCCCGATGGCGCCGCCGAGGGCACGTCGCACTGCCCGGACCTGGCGCGGTGGCGGCGAGAGGGCCGCCTGGCCGGGCTGGACGTGCCCGTCGCGGGGGACCGGTGCGGTCGTCCTGCGGTGGACCCGCCGAACGCTACCGAGCCGACGCGCAGTGTCAACCAGCCGTTGACCTGAGGTTTTCCACGACGTCGCAGGTCACGGGCGGTGTCACCGAGGGGACCGATTTCCACCGCGGACCCGGTACGGCGGCGTGTCGCGCCGCGACACGCCGCTCGGTCCGCCGAACGGCTGACCCCCTCAGCCGGCCGTGGGGGGCACGACGACCGTGCCGGTGGCGCGGGTGCAGACCTGCGGCGGGTCGAGCACCGCGGCAGCGGAGGCGGAGACCTCCGGCCGGGCGCGGGCGACCACCCGTGCCTCGAACGCGACCTCGCGGCTGCGACGACCCACCCGCACCACGGTGGCGGTGGCCTCCACGACGTCGCCGGCGTGCACGGGCCCGAGGAACTGGACGTCGGAGTAGGAGGCGAACAGCCCCTCGTCGCCGTCGGTGCGGATGCACAGCTCGGTCGCGACGTCGCCGAACATCCCGAGCACGTAGGCGCCGTCGACGAGGTTGCCGCCGTAGTGGGCGTGCGCGTAGGGCACGTAGCGGCGGTGCGTCACGCTGACGCCGAGCCGGCTGTCGGCGGTCGTGCCGGTGCTCGTGCCGGGGCTCGTGTCGGTGCTCGTGTCGGTGCTCACGTCGGTGGCCGTGCCCTGCTCGCTCACGCGCTCCTCCTGCGCTCGGGTCCTTCGGCTGCGGCCTTGGCGCCGCGGGGCGGGATCAGGGCGTGCACGAGATAGCTGGCCACCTCGCCGGGCGTGGTGCCCTTGCCGAAGATCCGGTCCACGCCGAGGGCCTCGGTGGCCGTCTCGTCGAAACGCGGGCCGCCGACGACGAGCAGCGGCCGCTTGCCGGCCGGGTAGGCCTCGCGGAACGCCGCGGTCATCTCGGTGGTGTTGTGGACGTGGGCATCCTTCTGGGTGACCACTTGGGAGACCAGGACGGCGTCGGCCTTCTCCGCGCGGGAGCGGGCGACCAGCTCGGGCACGGGCACCTGGGCGCCGAGGTTCACCACCTTGATCTCGCGGTAGTACTCCAGGCCCTTCTCCCCCGCGAACCCCTTGATGTTGAGGATGGCGTCGATGCCCACGGTGTGCGCGTCGGTGCCGATGCAGGCGCCGACGACGACGAGCTTGCGCCGCAGCCGGGACTTGATGGCGGCGTTGACGTCCTTGGCCGACAGCAGCGGGTACTCGCGCTCGACGACGTGCACCTTGCTGGTGTCCACCAGGTGGCGCACCGATCCGTAGACCACGAAGAACGTGAAGTGCGGTCCCATCGCCTTGGCGTGGACCACCATGGCCGGCTCCATGCCCATCTTCCGGGCCAGCTGCAGCGCCGCGCCCTCGGCACGCTTGTCGTGTGCCAGCGGGAGGGTGAACGACAGCTGGACCATGCCGTCGCCCGTGGTGTCGCCGTAGGGGCGGACGATCCGATGCTCGCCGGGGTCCGCCGAGTGCGGCCCGGGGTGGAACGCGCTCTGCGCCTCGCTCATCGGGCGGTCCCCTCCTCGAGGATCTCGACAGCCGGGTTGTAGTAGCCGGGCGCATGTCGGGCCACCCCGTCCAGGCCCTTGCCGGCGTCGGCCGGGCGCTTCATCAACCCGAAGGTGCCGTCCGCGATGGCGTTGAGCAGGCCGTCGTCGACGACCTTCTCCAGCAGGTCCACCGCCTCCCCCAGCACCTGGCGGGCGCGGGTGGCGACGAACCCGTCCGGCGCCGGGCGGAAGTCCTCGTGCAGGTCGCCCACCGCGTTGAGGACGTAGCGCACGTTCTGCAGGGCCAGGTCGCGGTCCGAGAGCCACGGGGTGACCACGGCCTCGGTCATCATCCCGACCAGCAGGATCCCTTGCCCGGTCAGGGCTCCGACCAGGTTGAAGAAGCCGTCGAGCAGGTACCCGCGGAAGACGTCGCCGGTCATGTGCTTGGTGGGCGGCATCCACTTGAGCGGCGCGTCCGGGAAGAGGCCGCGGGCGAGCATGGCGTGGGCCAGCTCGAGCCGGAACGAGTTGGGCAGGTCCGGGTTGATCTCGAAGGCGTGGCCCAGACCGAGCTGCCAGTCCTCCAGCCCGGCCTCCTTGGCGAAGGCCTCGTTCACCAGCTGGCTGACCGTGACCGTGTGCGCGGCCTCGACGGCGTCGGCGGTGGTGAGGTAGTTGTCCTCGCCGGTGTTGATGACGATGCCGGCGCGCGCGTGCACCTGGCGGCTGAACCGCTGGTCCACGAAGGTGCGCACCGGGTTGATGTCCCGGAAGAGGATCCCGTACATCGAGTCGTTGAGCATCATGTCCAGCCGCTCGAGGCCGGCCAGGGTGGCGATCTCGGGCATGCACAGGCCCGAGGCGTAGTTGGTCAGCCGCACGTAGCGGCCGAGCTCGCGGCTGACGTCGTCCAGCGCGCTGCGCATGAGACGGAAGTTCTCTTGGGTGGCATAGGTTCCCGCGTAGCCCTCGCGGGTGGCGCCCTCGGGCACGTAGTCCAGCAGCGACTGGCCCGTGGAGCGGATGACCGCGATGACGTCGGCGCCCTCGCGGGCGGCGGCCTGGGCCTGCGGGATGTCCTCGTAGATGTCGCCGGTGGCGACGATGAGGTAGATCCAGGGCGTGCGGGGGGCGTCGCCGACCCGCTTGATCAGGCGGTCCCGCTCGGTGCGGCGCTGGTCGATCCGTGTGACGCCCGCTCCTACAGCCCGTCGTGAGAGGCGTCGGGCGCGGTCGGCGTCCTTGCCCTCGGGGATCCGGAAGGAGGCGCCGCCGGCGGCGGACTTCTGCGCCAGCTCGAGCAGGTCGCCGGCGGCGCCGCGGGCCAGCGCGTCCCACACCGGCAAGGCCACGCCGTGCTCGAGGCCGACGTCGGCGCGGACGGCATCGACGAGGTGGTTGACCCAGGGGATGCGCTCGGCGTCGGCGCCGGCGAGGCCGGCCATCCGCAGCACGGCCCGCTCCACCGAGACGGTGGTGTGCGAGGTGGCGAGCTTGACCACGGGTGCGGCGGCGCGGCGGGCCAGCGTGCGGGCCTTGCGCACGGTGACCGGGTCCAGGTCGAGCAGCGCCGCGGCCTTGTGCCCCATGGGCTCGCTCGTGGCAGCGCGCCGACGGCCCGTCGCGGGCTTGCGCGCTGCAGGTGGGGTCGCCACGCCTCGCTCCTCGTGCCGCACGTCCCGGCGCAGCCGCGCCGGGGGCCCGCGCCGTCGCGGTCCGTGCCCAGCATGCCAGGCCCTGCGACGGGAGGACCAGCCGCTGCTGCCCACTGCCGCCGGAACTTCTGCGCCAGGCACAGTGCGAGCCCGCAATTCCTCCCGCCCAGCGTCCCTCTTGCCAACGATCACGTTAAGGTGACCATTGGTCGCTTCCCGCCGTGAATTCACGGCGCAGAGCGACTACTTGGGGCGGTCAGCGGATGCTCGCCAACGCCGGATCGGTCCCGGATCCGCGCCGACCTCGCCTACAGCACGCCGGCGTCGAAGACCGTCTGCCCGTGCACCACCGTGCGCAGGCAGCGCGGCGCCTCGACGCCGGGGGTCAGGTCGGGCAGCCCGGGCGTCCCGGAACGCGGGTCGGTGGACCAGGCCTGGATGCGGTCGTCGGGGGCCTGAACGACCAGCTCGCCCACCTCCCACACCGTGTAGGAGGCGGGCGCGCCGGGCACCAGCACACCGGCGTCGTCGCGGCCGACGGCCCGCCAACCGCCGCGGGTGTGGGCGGCGAAGGCGGCCCGGGCGCTGAGGCGCTGGGCCGGGTCGTGGTGGAAGGCGGCGGCGCGCACGGCCTCCCACGGGCCGAGCGGGGTGACCGGGGCGTCGGAGCCGAAGGCGAGCGGCACCCCGGCGGCGGCCAGCGCCGCGAACGGGTTGAGCGTCATCGCCCGCTCCACCCCCAACCGCTGGGCGTACATGCCGTCCTCGCCGCCCCACAGCGCGTCGAACACCGGCTGCACGCTGGCGACGGCGCCGGTCTCGACGAAGCCGGCGAGGTGGTCGGCGTCGAGCATCTCAGCGTGCTCCACCCGGTGCCGGCGGGCGAGCATAGCGGCCGGGCCGACCTCGGCGAGCGCCTCGCGCAGTCCGGCCACGACGGCGTCCATCGCGGCGTCGCCGATGGCGTGGAAGCCGGCCTGCAGCCCGGCGCGGGTGCAAGCCACGACGTGGTCGCGCACCTGGGCCGCGGTGAGGTAGCGGTGGCCGCTGGTGTCGGCGTCGGCGTAGACCGCGCGGAGTGCGGCGGTGCGGCTGCCGATCGCGCCGTCGACGAAGAGGTCGCCGGCAGCGCCCAGCGCCCCCAGCTCGCGGGCCCGTTCCACTCCCCCGACCTCGCCCCAGTAGCCGACGACGTCGGGGCCCGGCTCGACGGTGGCCAGCTCCAGCAGCAGCGCGAGGTCCGCCGCGCTGGACACCTGCGGGCCGGCCATCTCGTGCAGCAGCCCGATGCCCAGCTCGGCGGCGCGGGTCCGGGTGGCCCGCTGCGCCTCCCGGCGCTGGGCATCGGTGAGCGCGTCCAGGGCGACCCGGCGGGCCGCGTGGTGGGCGTCGCGGGTGAGGTGGCCGCTGTCGGCGTAACCGACCTCGGCGCGCACGCCGGGCGCGGCGGCCAGCAGCGCGCTGGAGACGACCGCGCTGTGGACGTCGATGCGGGTCAGGTAGACGACGCCGCCGTAGGAGGCGCGGTCCAGCTCCTCGCGGGTGGGCGGACGGCCCTCCGGCCAGCGGGTTTCGTCCCACCCGTGCCCGAGCACCGCTCCCCCACGCACGGCGCGGCCGTGCCGCTCCACCGCGGCCAGGCACTCGGCCAGGCTCCCCGTGCCGCTCAGGTCCAGCCCGGTCAGGGCCAGCCCGGTGGCCGTGGCATGCACGTGGGCGTCGACGAAGGCGGGGGTGACCAGGGCGCCGGCCAGGTCGACGACCTCGTCGACGCCGTCGGCGTGCGCCTCGGCCGCGCCCTCCGAGCCCACCCAGGCGACGGCGCCGCCGTCCACGAGCACGGCGGTGGCGAACGGGTCGGCCGGCGAGTGCACCTCGCCGTTGCGCAGGAGCGTTGTGGTCACACAGGCCATCCTGCCGGGCGCCGTCTCCGGATGCCCGGCGGCCCGCCCCTCCCGGTGATCGTGAAGAGCTGATGGCGCGGAACCGACCCCAGCCCTTCACGATCACCGGTCAGTCGGCCAGGCGTGCCTCGAACAGCCCGCGGACGGCGGGGTCGCGGCGCAGCAGGTCCATCGCGTAGGCGGCGTGGCCGGGGACGTAGCCGTTGCCGACGAGCATGGTGACGTCGGCCGCCAGGCCCTCGGCGCCCAGTGCGGCGGCGGAGAACGAGGTCGCCATCGAGAAGAAGATGACGGTGCCGCCGTCGCGGGTGGTCAGGATCGCGCCGTGCTCGCAGCCGGGGACGTCGACGCAGACGACGGTGACGTCGGCCGGGCCGCCGGCGGCCTGCACCGCCCCGGCCAGCGCCACCGGGTCGCGGGCGTCGGCCAGCGCCACGGCGTCGGCCAGGCCGGCACCCTCCAGCAGCGCGCGCTCGCGCTCCACCGGCACGACGCCGATCGTCCGGCCCGCGCCGGCGTCCCGGGCCGCGGACAGCGACAGCGAGCCGGACTTGCCCGCTCCCCCGACCACCGCGACGACCGGGGCCCGGCCGCCCTCGACGTAGGAGCGCACCACCCGGGCGGTCAGCGCGGGAGCGCCGCACACGTCCATGACGGCCATCGACAGCTCGGCCGGCAGGTCGTCCGGGATCACCGCCGCGATCGAGCGGCCGAAGAGGATCGCGTGCCCCTGCGCGGGAACCTGCTCGCTGCGCCCGTCCCACCCGGCCAGCCCGTCGGTGATCCGCAGCGGGGTGAGCGTGAGCGAGACCAGGGTGGCGACGCGGTCGCCGACCGACAGGCCGAGCGGTGACTCCGGGCCGACCTCGTCGACGACGCCGACCAGCATGCCGCCCGAGCCGGTGACCGGGTTCTGCATCTTGCCCCGGTCCCGGACGATCGAGAGCACCTCGTCGCGCACCGCCGCGCCGTCGCCGCCGTGCTTGTCCGACAGCTGGCGGAACGAGGCGGCGTCGAGGTTGAGCCGCTCGACCCGCACGCGGACCTCGTCGGGCCACAGCTCCGGGCGGTCGTCGAGCCGGACGGCCGCCTGCGGCAGGGCGCCGGCTGGCTCGAGCACCCGGTGCAGGCCGACCGGCGAGGAGGCGGTGCTGGCAGCGGTGCTCGCGGTCTCCGTCGTCACGGCCGGTCCTTCCGTAGAGAAGCCTTCGAGCCGCAGATCCTACGGCGTGATGCTGGAGCCACCGCAGGATTGCCGGTAGCGTGACCGTCGACGCCCACCGCCAGGAGGACCCGCCGTGAGCCAGCTCGCCGAGCAGCAGGTGATGGAGCAGCCCTACGTCTACCAGCGCCGCGAGCTGGTCGAGCCGGACTGGACCAGGCTGCCGGGCTGGCGCGAGGTCACCCGCGAGCAGTGGGAGAGCGCGCAGTGGCAGCGCGCGCACTGCGTGAAGAACCTCAAGCAGCTGCGCGAGGTGCTCGGGGACCTGGTGGAGGAGCGCTTCTACGCCGACCTCGAGCGCGACCAGGCCGAGCGGGCCACCATGTCGATGCTGGTGCCGCCGCAGATGGTCAACACGATGGTCCCGGCCGGCCCGCGCGAGGGCGAGAGCTGGACCGAGGCGCTCTACGCCGACCCGGTGCGCCGGTACATGCTCCCGGTGTTCTCCGACCGACGGTCGGACTGGCCGAGCCACCCGCACGCCAGCCGCGATTCCCTGCACGAGCACGACATGTGGAAGGTCGAGGGGCTCACCCACCGCTACCCGACCAAGGTGCTCGCGGAGATGCTGAGCACCTGCCCGCAGTACTGCGGGCACTGCACCCGGATGGACCTGGTCGGCAACTCCACGCCCACCATCGACAAGCTCAAGCTCAGTCTCAAGCCGGTGGACCGCGCCGACGCGATGCTGGACTACCTGCGCCGCACCCCCGGCGTGCGCGACGTCGTCGTCAGCGGTGGCGACGTGGCCAACATGCCCTGGAGGAACCTCGAGTCCTTCCTCATGCGCCTGCTCGACATCGACACCGTCCGCGACGTCCGGCTGGCCACCAAGGCGCTGATGGGCCTGCCGCAGCACTGGCTGCAGCCCGACGTCGTCGAGGGCCTGGAGCGGGTGGCCCGCACCGCCGCCCGGCGCGGGGTGAACCTGGCGATCCACACGCACGTCAACCACGCCAACTCGGTCACCCCGCTGGTGGCGCGGGCGGCGCGCACCGCGCTGGAGGTGGGGGTCCGCGACGTGCGCAACCAGGGCGTGCTGATGGAGGGCGTGAACGCCACCCCGGCGGACCTGCTCGACCTGTGTTTCGCCTTGCAGGGCGAGGCGAACGTGCTCCCCTACTACTTCTACATGTGCGACATGATCCCGTTCAGCGAGCACTGGCGGGTCTCGGTCAAGCACGCCCAGCATCTACAGCACGCGATCATGGGCTACCTGCCGGGCTTCGCCACACCGCGCATCGTCTGCGACGTCCCCTTCGTCGGGAAGCGGTGGGTGCACCAGCTCGCCGACTACGACGAGGTCCGCGGCATCTCCTCCTGGACCAAGAACTACCGCACCGGCATCGAGCTCGACGACCCTGACGCCCTCTCCCGCGCCT
>JBQCHF010000034.1:0-63580 GCA_051954955.1 Motilibacteraceae bacterium | reverse complement strand
CTACTGGGACCACGCCGCCACCCGCTTCCTCGACCACGACGCCGGCTCCTGGTGGCACGGCACCGACCCCGACGGCACCCCCTCCACCACCGTCTGGACCGGCAAGCCCGACGTCTACCACGCCCTGCAGGCCACCCTCCTACCCCGCCTCCCCCTCGCCCCCAGCCTGGCCACCGGCCTCGCGCGGGGGCTGCTGCGGGCGTAGGGATCCGCTCACGTGCGGCCCGAGCTCCGTCGTCGGCCGGCGGTCCCGAGGTGCGCGGAGAACGGCGCTGATAACGGGAGCAGCCGGGCGCGGGACGGATCGGGCGGCCGGCCGGCGGCGGGAAGCGCATGGGTGGACCACCCATGCGCCACGGCTCGCATGGGTGTCACACCCGCAGGCATAGATGCGTATCGGCGGTCCACCCATGCGTGGAGCTGTCCACAGGCGAGCCGGCGGTCGGCTGCAGGTGGCGGCCACCCACCCTCCGCCGCCGTCACCAGCGCCGTTGACCGTGCCGCGCGGATCCGGCGCCCTGGAGCATCCCGATCGCCGCGCACACAATCGTTCTCATCGGGTCAGGGGCACCCTGACCCAATAGGTTTGGCTCTGGGTGCCCCCCACCCAATCGAGGCCACCGGCGCAGCCACTGAAGAACCGCCCCCCACCTGCCGATAACCCACCTCGCGATGAGCGAGGACGAGTTCGGCGACGCCCTGCGCCGGGCCCGGGCGGGCGACCCGGTCGCGTTCGCCACCCTGTGGCGGGCCACCAACCCGGCGCTGGTGCGCTACCTGCGGGTGGTGGCCGGCGACGACGCCGAGGACCTCGCCTCGGAGGCCTGGCTGAGCGCGGTGCGGGCGCTGTCCTGCTTCGACGGCGACGAGCGCGGCTTCCGTGCCTGGCTGCTCACCATCGCCCGCCGCAAGCACCTGGACCTGGTCCGCAGCGCACCGCGCCGGCGCGAGCGGTCCGGCGCCGACGACGAGGTGCTGGCCGGCGGCGAGGTGGTGGCCGACGTCGCCGAGACGGTCGTCGCGCAGCACGCCTCGCGCGAGGCGATCGCCCTGCTGCGCACGCTGCCGCCGGAGCAGGCCGAGCTGGTGGCGCTGCGGGTCGTCGTCGGCCTGGACGTGAGCGAGGTGGCCGCGCTCACCGGGCGGACCCCCGGCTCGGTACGGGTGGCCGTGCACCGCGCGCTGCGCCGACTGGGTGACCTCGTGGGTGCCGAGGCAGCCCGTCGTAACGCCGACGTCGACGGTCCCGTTCTGGGGGCGAGATGACCGAGCGACCCGACCTCCCCGCCGACGGCGCCCCCGTGCCCGCAGCCGGTCCCGCCGTGCCGGACGACCCCTGGTCGGCCGACGCGCTGGTGGACCGGCTGCTGCACGACGACGTCGACGCCGCGGTCAGCGGATCGCCGCTGGCCGGGCTGGTGCACGCGCTGCGTGGACCCGCGACGGCCGACGCGCTGGCCGGCGAGTCCGCGGCCGTCGCGGCGGTCCTCGCCGCGGTCGAGCTCGAGCCGGGGGGCTCGGTCACCTCACCCACCGACCGCGAAGAACGACCCCGCTCCCGCCGGAGGATCCCCGTGCTCAGCACCCTCATCGCCAGCAAGCTCGCCTTCGGCGCTGCTGCGGCCGCCGCCGTCACCCTGGGCGGGACCGCCGCCGCGGCCTACACGGGCACGCTGCCGACCGGCCTGCAGAAGGTGGCCAGCCAGACCATCGGTGCACCCGCCCCGGCCACTGTCGTGGCCGCCGACGTCAGCACCCCCGCGGTGACCGAGTCCAGCGACCCGGAGCAGACCGAGTCCAGCGACCCGACCGAGACCGCCACGGACACCCCGAGCACCGAGGCGACCGACGAGGCGACCGACGAGGCGAAGGGCCCTGACGCCACCGGCCCGGCCGCCTTCGGCCTGTGCACCGCGTTCCTGCGCGGCGGCCTGCACAACCCCTCCTCCACCGCATACCAGGCCCTGGTCGCTGCCGCCGCCGGCAAGGCCACCGCCGCGCCCACCGAGACCGCGACCGACGGCTCGACGCCCACCGAGACCGCGACGGCCTCCACGGCGGCCGACCCGACCACGTCGCAGACGGCTGCGGCCGGCGACGACGCCGCGGTGACGACGTACTGCGAGGGCGTCCTCGGGGCCCGCGCCACGGCCAAGGCCTCGAGCAGCGCGAAGCACGGCAAGAGCGCCGAGCACCACAAGTCCGAGGCCACCCATGGCACCGAGGCCACCGAGGCTCCCGAGCCGGAGGCCACCGAGTCCACCGAGGCGCAGGACGGGCAGACGTCGGAGGACTCCTCCAGCCACGGTCGTTCCGGCGACACCGAGCACGGCCAGAGCGGCTCGCACCGCGGCAGCCACGACTGATCGAGGGCTAGCTCCGCGTCGAGGGCACCTCGGTTCGCTCCGGCGAACCGGGGTGCCCTCGCCCGTTTTCGGTCACGGCGGGCCGGGTCAGACCAGCCCGAGGGCGCGCCGGGCGTGGGCGAGACCGAGCCGCGCGAGCGGCACCAGCGAGAGGTCATCGACCGCGGACAACCCCACCCACGCGACGGCGTCGGTGGAGCCGTCCACCTCGACCACCCGGGGCGGGACGTCGTCGGGCACGGTGACGGCGTAGAGCACGCGCACGGCGTGGAAGTCCTCCACCACCGGCTCCTCCTCGTCACCGGGGATGGCGTGCACGCGGCGCACCGAGTCGACGTCCAGGAGCGCGCCGACGTCGGCCGGCAGCCCGGTCTCCTCCAGGAACTCGCGCACCACCGCGTCGCGCGGGTGCTCCCCGTGCTCCACCCCGCCGCCGGGCAGGGTCCACCCGCCGGGAGTGCCGGTGCGGGCGGACAGCCGGGCCAGCAGGATCCGCGCGCCCGTCCCCCCGCCTGCCGTCGCGACGCCGTAGGCGGCCAGTCGCTGCACCCGCAGCGTGCGCGCGCCCTCCGCCAGCTCGAGCCCGTCCCGCCCGTCCACTCTGCCTTGGCTGTCCACGTCCCCGACGCTACCGGGCCGCCTCACCGTCACCCTGACGCCCGCTATGCCCGTTCTTTGCACTTACCTCATCCTCTGGGCGCCTCTGGGACCTAGCCTCCCGGGCGCGCCGGTCACCTGCCGGCGCTCTCCTCCCGGAAGGACCACCCATGCGCCGACCCGGACGCTCCGCCCTCGCCAGCCTCGTGGCGGCCACCCTCGTCCCGCTGGGGGCCACTGCGGCCAGTGCCCACTGGGGCCACGACGACCAGCGGTCGCACGCCCGCCCCGCCTACCAGCACATGTTCGTGATCATGCTGGAGAACCACTCCAAGTCCTCGGTGATCGGGACCCGCACGCGCCCTACATCAACGCGCTGGCCGACCGCTACGGGCTGGCCGCGAACTACTACGGCGTCACCCACCCGAGCATGCCGAACTACGTCGCCAGCATCGCCGGGGACAACTTCGGGATCCAGGACGACGAGGACGGGAACGTCGTCGACCTCGACCGCACCACCCTGGTCGACCAGCTCGAGGGCGCGCACAAGTCGTGGGCGGCCTACCTGGAGGCGCTCCCGGCGGACAAGACCGCCCGATTCGGCCCGACCGTGGACGGCAAGCCGGTCAAGCTCTACGCCAAGAAGCACAACCCGTTCGTGCTCTTCGAGAACATCGCCAAGAACCCGCAGCGGATGGCGGACGTCAAGGACTACGACACCTCGTTCGCGGCCGACCTGGCCGGCAAGCACGTCCCGAACTTCGTGTGGATCTCCCCGGACCAGTGCAACGACATGCACGGCGGGGTCTCCGACCCGGTGGCCGGACGGCCGGAGACGCCGTGCCCCTACAGCAGCGCCAAGAACGACGCGAACGACGTCGCGCTCAAGCAGAAGGCCGATGCGTTCGTGCGCAAGACGGTGTCGACCATCATGCACAGCCCGGCATGGACGCAGGGCAGCGCCATCTTCATCGTGACCGACGAGAACGACTACACCGGCAACGAGGAGACCGGCGGCTGGGAGGACGCGGCCGGCCTGCCCTCCTCGCCCTACGTGCCGGCCAAGGACCCGCGGGTGAGCGCGGACTGGCCCGGCGGCACCTACGGCGGCGGGCTCATCCCGGCCGTCGTGGTCACCTCCACCAACCACCACCACGTGGTGAGCACCAAGCCCTACAACCACTACTCGATGCTGGCCAGCATCGAGGAGAACTTCGGGCTGCCGCTGCTGCGCCACGCCGGCGACAAGGCCGACGGGGTGCGCCCGATGGACGACCTGCTGCGCGCCGGCCACCGCCGCTGACCCGGCGTCCCCGCGCGACGCGCGAGAGCCGCACCCCGGTCCCAGGGGTGCGACTCTCGCGCGTGCGGGCAGTCCGACTCGAACCGGCTCAGTCCGGCTCGAACCGGCTCAGTCCGGCTCGACGGTGAAGTCCCAGGTGACCAGCGGCGACCCTGCCGGCTGCCAGGTGAGCGTGGTGTGGCCGACCTCGAACCGGCCGGTGAGGTGCAGCGTCCCGTCGTGCCCCGGCGATGCGCTCACCGACGTCTTGTCGGAGGTCAGCGGGAAGGGCGACTGGCGCTCGTCGAGCGCTAGGAACGTCGTGGCCGGCACGGTGACCGAGCCGTGCACGGCCCTCACCGACACCGTGAAGTCGAGCCGGCCGTGCGCGACCTTGGCCGTGGGACCGCTGCCGGAGACAGCGGGCACGGTGACGTCGGGGCCGAGCACGTCCACCACGGCCTCCCGGCCTCCGGGCAGCCGCACGTCCACCGGCTCCCCGGCCGGGAGCACCTGATAGTGGCCGGCGGCGGCCGTCGGCATCGTGGTCGTCTGGGCCACCGGCGTCGCGACCGGGTACTGGCCCGCGTAGGGAGCAGCATCGGGTCCGGCCGCGGAGGAGCAGCCGGCCAGCGTCAGGGCGGCGACGGCCAGGGCCGCAGCGCCGACGGCGGGGAACTGGAGCGCCCGCAGACCGGGCCGGCACGGGCCGACCCGGTCCACGGGCTGCATGAGCAGATCTGTCACGGGTTGAACACCGTCTGGTCGATGGGCTCGTGCGAGACCGGGAGGTCGACCTCGCCGAGGGTCTGCTGGGCGGCGTAGAGCCCGCCCTTGCCCGCCGCCTGCGGCTTGATCACCTTGGCTGCCGGGTTGTTGTAGACGTCCGGGCCGAAGGGGCGCAGACCGTCCATGCCGGCGTAGCCGAGGTGACCGAGGCCGTCCGACCCGCCCGTGGCGACCCCGAAGAGGTCCTCCATCGAGCGCAGCCAGGAGTAGTGGTCGTAGGGCTGGTCGCTCACCGAGCCGGGCGTGATGTAGGGGCTGATGAGCACCGAACCGGTGATGCCGCCGCCCGGGGTGACGCTCTGCCCGAAGGCCTGGAAGCCGGGCTGGGTGGTGTTGGGGCCGGGCAGCTCGTTGCAGCAGGCGACGATGGACTGCGAGGTGTCCTGCGCGAAGCCCTGCTGCACGATCTCGCCGTCCTGGTAGGAGTCACCCGGGCCGACGACGAACCTGTCCTTGTCCGCGATGGAGTTGCCGTAGGCCTTGTAGGGCGGGAAGCCCTCGTCGAAGGTGATGTCGATCAGGCCGCCGTCCTGGTAGGCGGGGCTCTTCATGATCGCCGGGATGACCTGCTCGAGGAACAGGTCCGCGGCGTAGAGGCCGCCCTGGTGGTTGACCGGCTGCCGCTGGATGCCGGTGAGCGCGTCGGACCCGCCGGAGAGGTTGTCCCCCTTGCAGGTCGCGTCGTGCGCGTCGCTGCAGTTGTCCGGAGTGATCCAGGAGAAGGCCGGCGTCGTCGCCTCGGACTTGAGGTCCTTCAGCAGGTTCTTGGCCAGCGGGACGACGTGCGCGGCGCAGTCGCCGTTGTCCAGCAGGGAGTGGAACCACGGGAAGGGGTTGTGCTTGGCGACGTACTGGTCCTTGTCGGTGGCACCTCCGGGGTTGGGGAAGTCCGGCGCCGGCTTCGAGGTGTGGAAGGTCGCACTGTCGGGGTTGGTGTTGATCGGCGCCCCGCAGGTCTTCTCATCGCGCGTCGGGTCCGATCCCATGTCCTGCATGTAGCCCTTCCAGCTCACGCCCTTGGCGTCGAGCTGGTTGAACAGGGTCTGCACCTGCGCGGGGAAGACGCAGCCAGGCTGCTTGGACCCGTCGTTGTAGGTGCCGTCAGCCTTCGGGGTGTCGTTGAGGATCTTGTACTGCCCGTCGGCCACCGCCTGCACCGGCCCGGTCTCGTTGTAGTCCGGGCAGTCGCTCTGCGGGCCGGGCGAGGTGCCCTGGCCGCTCACCAGCGACAGGTAGTTGCCCTCGCTGAAGTGGCTGGTGCCGTAGTAGTGGCGCAGGAGGACGCCGTACGACGGCAGCTCCTTCCACAGGTAGGAGTTGGCGTTCAGGCCGGTGAAGGTCGACTCGTAGGACTTGTTCTCCAGCACGATCGTCCACACGTGCTTGATCTTCGGCGGGGTGTACGAGGCGGCGCTCTGCGCGTCGGCGGTGCCCACGCCTGCGGTCGTGCCGGCGGCCAGCAGCGCGACGCCGAGCACGGCTCCTACGACGCCTAGGCGTCGAGGGCGGAAGGAAGGGAGTCTCATGGCGCCGGAGGCTCGCAGGACCTGGACGGCGCTCTCTACCCGAGATGAGCCCTGTCGGCGAGTCGCCGACCACTGTTCATCTCCCATGCATATCGGCGGGAATCCCTTGGCCGGCAGGCGACCGTGCGCCGAGACTCTCTTGGCCCGGCCTTGACCGGCGAGGGAGGTGACCTAAGCCCGTCGTCGCACCGAGACAGCGGCCGGACGCTGGAGCCGTACGGACAAGTCGCCCGGCGGAAGGGGCTGGCCATGCAACGGCTGGAGGGGCGGGTGGCGCTGGTGACCGGCGCTGCCAGCGGCATCGGCGCCGCGATCGCGCGGCGGCTGGCGCACGAGGGGGCGACGGTCCTGGTGACCGACGTCCAGGACGACGCCGGGGACGCGGTGGCCAAGGGCATCGTGGAGGTGGGCGGGCGCGCGAGCTACCACCACCTGGACGTCACCAGCGAGAGCGAGTGGCACGAGGCGGTGGCGGCCACGCTCGGTGAGTTCGGCCGGCTGGACGTCCTGGTCAACAACGCCGGTGCCGGGGACCTGCTGCCCATCGAGGACACGCCCCTGGAGGACTGGGAGCGCACCCTCGCGGTGGACGCCACCAGCGTCTTCCTCGGCATGAAGAGCGCCGCGGCGGCGCTGGCCGAGTCCGGCAGCGCCTCCGGGGTCAACATCAGCTCGATCTTCGGCACCATCGGCGGCTTCGGGACCACGCCGGGCTACCACGCGGCCAAGGGCGCGGTGCGCACGCTGACCAAGAACACCGCGCTGCACTGGGCGGACAAGGGCATCCGGGTCAACTCCATCCACCCCGGGTTCATCGACACCCCGATCCTGGACCAGGCCAAGGGGACCCCGTTCGAGCAGCGGATGCTGGACGAGACGCCCATGGGCCGGCTCGGCCGACCGGAGGAGGTGGCCGCCGCCGCCGCCTACCTCGCCTCCGACGACGCCTCGTTCGTCACCGGCAGCGAGCTCTACGTCGACGGCGGGTACACCGCGCGCTGAGCGGCACGTGGGGCGGGGCCTACGTCGTCCCACCGACGCCGGGCGGACCGGGTCGGGAACATCCGCTCCCCGCGATGGACGGCGAATCGGCCCGAGCGGGTTTGCCGGGGTGTGCGAGGTGCCACCTATCCCCGGGTGCGGCCCGACGACGAGCTCCCGGCCGCGCTTCGCTCGGGCAACCGGGTGCGCGTCCTCGAGACCGTCGCGCACCGCGGCCGGGTCACCCGCGCCGAGATCGCCCGCGCCACGGGCCTGGCCTCCACCACCGTGTCCGCGCTGGTCGGCGAGCTGCTCGCGGAGGACCTGCTGGCCGAGCGCCCCGCGCCCCGGGGGCCGCGCGGGCGCGGACGGCCGGCCACCTTGCTCACGCTCAACCCGCACGGCGGGACCGTCCTCGGGATCCACCTGCGCCATGACGGGGTGCGGGTGGCCGTGGCGGACCTGGCCGGCACGGTGCTGGCACAGCGCGGCCGTCGTCTCGACGTCGACCACCGGGTGCCCGACGCCCTGGCCGCGGTCACCGAGATGGCCCAGCGGCTCACCGAGGGGCGACGGCGGACCGTGGGGGCCGGCGTCGCGGTGTCGACCCCGGTGCTTCCCCTCGCCGCCGAGAGCAGCGTGCTGCCGCTGCTCGGCGCCCGGCCCGGCGTCGACGTCGCGGCGCTGCTGGGCCGGGCGCTCGGCGTGCCGGTGCACGTGGCCAACGACGCCGACCTCGGCGCGCTGGCGGAGTGGGCCTACGGGGTGGCCCGCGGCCTGGACGACGTCGTCTACGTGATGCTCGGCGACGGCGTCGGGGCCGGACTGGTGCTCGGCGGCCGGCTGCACCGCGGCGCCCGGGGCGTGGCCGGGGAGCTCGGGCACGTGGCGGTGGTGTCCGACGGGCGGCTCTGCCGCTGCGGGGCGACCGGCTGCCTGGAGACGGTGGCGGCGCTGCCGGCGCTGCTGCGCGACGGCTGGACCTCGCTGGTGGAGCTGGTGGCCGCGCTCGACGTCGGGGACGTCGACGCCGTCGAGCTGGCCCGCGCCGCCGGCGAGGCCGTCGGCCGCGCGCTGGCCGGCGTGGTGCCGGTGCTGGCCCCGCAGGCGGTGGTCGTCGGCGGCCCGGGCGCGCGCCTGGGCGAACCGCTGCTGGCCGGGGTGCGGGCCACCCTGTACGCCCGCACCTCCCCGGCCGCGCCCGAGGTGCCGGTGCTGCCCGGCGCGCTCGGCGTCGACGCCGAGCTGCGCGGAGCCGTGGCCGAGGCCATCCGCCGCACCTGGACCCGCCTGCTCCCGTGATCATGCAATCTGCGTGATCATGCAAACCGTTCGATCTTGCGGTCGTAGATCACAGGAATTGCATGATCACGCGAATTGCATGATCACGACCCCGGTGGGCGGCCTCAGCGCAGCAGCGGGTCGATCGCGACCGCGACGAACAGCAGCGCGAGGTAGGTGTTGGACCAGTGGAACAGCCGCATCGGGGACAGCCCGGGGCCGGTCAGGCCGCGGCGCACCCGCCCGCGCATCTTGTGCGCCTCCACCAGGAACGCCGCGCCCAGCACCACGGCGGCGGCTGGGTAGAACCAGCCGGTGCCGGCGACCGGCCACAGCAGCAGCGAGACCGCCACCATGGCCCAGCTGTAGAGCACGATCTGGCGCACGACGTCGGCCTCGGGCGCCACCACCGGCAGCATCGGCACCTTGGCGGCGGCGTAGTCCTCGCGGTAGCGCAGCGCCAGCGCCCAGAAGTGCGGCGGGGTCCAGAGGAACACGACCGCGAAGAGCACCACTGGCGCCCAGGCGAGGTGACCGGTGACGGCGGTCCACCCGATCAGCGCCGGGAAGCAGCCGGCCGCCCCGCCCCACACGATGTTCTGCGAGGTCCGCCGCTTGAGCAGCAGCGTGTAGACCAGGACGTAGAAGGCGTTGGCGGCCAGCGCGAGCCCGGCCGAGAGCCAGTTGACGAACACCCCGAGCACCGCGGTGGCCACGACGCCGAGCACCAGCCCGAAGACCAGCGCGGCCCGCGGGCTGACCGCGTGCTCCGGCAGCGGGCGGCGACGGGTGCGCCGCATCAGCTGGTCGATGTCGCGGTCGACCCAGCAGTTGAGCGCGTTGGCGCTGCCGGCGGCCAGCGCGCCACCGCCGAGGGTGGCCAGCACCCGGCCGAGGCCGGGCACGCCGCCGGCGGCCAGGAACATGACCGGCACGGTGGTGACCAGCAGCAGCTCGATGATGCGCGGCTTGGTGAGGGCGACGTAGGCCCGGACCACGGCGCCGAACCCGGGGCGACCGGGGACCCGCTGGCCGGGCACCACCCGGAGGTCGGGGACCTCGGGCTGGGACGCGGACCGAGACGCCGGCTCCACGACGGCAGGTCGGGGATCGACGGCCGACACTCGCACCTCGGAGGGCTGGGGGAAGGACCGGCTCGTGAACGCCGGCACAAGGACGCTGGCAGTTTATCGCGGGCCCCGCCGGGGAGCCGGACTGGCGGAGGTGCCCCACCTCACAGATAGGCTCGTCCGGGAGCCAGGCAAGGGCGCCAGCTGCCAGCAAGAACAGTGCCATCGAGGGTGCGCAGCGGCGGTCGACGCTCAAGCGGTTGATCCGCCTCGCGACCGGCAACTCCTCTAGGAGGGGTCGCCGGGGGCGCGCCCCCTGCAAGATCGCGGACGGCGACCGTCGTCCGCCGGACGAGCAGGCCGTGGCGGCGCGGCCGGGAGGAGCCTGAGGCACCGGTGAGCATCGAGCAGAACGAGACCACCCCGAACGGCGTGGTCGAGTGGACCGATCTCGACCGAAAGGTCGTCGACACCGTCCGGGTGCTGGCGATGGACGCCGTGGAGAAGGTCGGCAACGGCCACCCCGGCACCGCGATGAGCCTGGCGCCCGTCGCGACGCTGCTCTTCCAGCGCTTCCTGCGCCAGGACCCCACCGACCCGCAGTGGGTCGGCCGCGACCGCTTCGTGCTCTCCTGCGGTCATTCCAGCCTGACCCTCTACCTCCAGCTCTACTTCTCCGGCTACGGCCTCGAGCTGGACGACCTCAAGGCGCTGCGCGTCTGGAACTCGCTCACCCCCGGCCACCCCGAGCACGGCCACACCCCGGGGGTGGAGACCACCACCGGCCCGCTGGGCCAGGGCGTGGGCAACGCCGTCGGCATGGCCATGGCCGCCCGCCGCGAGCGCGGCCTGCTCGACCCCGACGCCGCCCCCGGCGAGAGCATCTTCGACCACACCATCTGGTGCATCGCCTCCGACGGCGACCTGGAGGAGGGCATCAGCTCCGAGGCCTCCTCGCTGGCCGGCACCCAGCAGCTGGGCAACCTGGTGCTGATCTGGGACCACAACTCGATCTCGATCGAGGACGACACCAACGTCGCCTTCACCGAGGACGTCATCAAGCGCTACGAGGCCTACGGCTGGTACACCCAGTTCGTGGAGGACGGCGAGGACGTCCAGGCCATCGCCGCCGCGCTGGAAGCCGCCCGCGCCGAGACCGACCGCCCCTCGTTCATTGCGCTCAAGACGGTCATCGGCTACCCCGCCCCCACCAAGCAGGGCACCGGCAAGGTGCACGGCTCGGCGCTGGGCGCGGAGGAGGTCGCGGCCACCAAGAGGCTGCTCGGCTTCGACCCGGAGAAGTCCTTCGACGTCGCCCCCGAGGTGCTCGAGCACGCCCGGGCGGTGGCCCAGCGTGGCCGCGAGGCGCACGCGTCCTGGCAGAAGGAGTTCGACGCCTGGGCGGCGGACAACCCCGAGGGCGCCGCGCTGCTGCGCCGGATGTCCCGCCACGAGCTGCCGGCCGGCTGGACCGACGCGCTGCCCGAGTTCCCCGCCGACCCCAAGGGCATGGCCACCCGCAAGGCCTCCGGCGAGGTGCTCAGCGCCATCGCGCCGGTGCTGCCGGAGCTGTGGGGCGGCTCGGCCGACCTGGCCGAGTCCAACAACACCACCCCCAAGGGCGAGCCCTCGTTCGTGCCGGCCGACCGACAGACCAAGGAGTGGCAGGGCGGCCCCTACGGCCGGGTGCTGCACTTCGGCATCCGGGAGCACGCCATGGGCGCGATCCTCAACGGCATCGCGCTGCACGGCGGCACCCGCCCCTACGGCGGCACCTTCCTGGTGTTCAGCGACTACATGCGCCCCTCGGTGCGCCTGGCCGCGCTGATGAAGCTGCCGGTCACCTACGTGTGGACCCACGACTCGATCGGCCTGGGCGAGGACGGCCCCACCCACCAGCCGGTCGAGCACCTGGCCGCGCTGCGCGCCATCCCGGGCCTGGACGTCGTCCGCCCGGCCGACGCCAACGAGACCGCGATCGCCTGGCGCACCATTCTCAATCACACCGACCGCCCGGCCGGGCTTGCGCTGTCCCGGCAGAACCTGCCGGTGCTGGACCGCACCGAGTACGCCAGCGCCGAGGGCACCGAGCGCGGCGCCTACGTCCTGGCGGAAGCCTCCACCGGCACCCCGTCGGTGATCATCATGTCCACCGGGTCCGAGGTGCAGATCGCCCTCGATGCCCGGAAGGCCCTGGAGGAGTCCGGTGTTGCCACCCGTGTGGTGTCGATGCCGTGCTTCGAGTGGTTCCGGGAGCAGGACACCGCCTACCGCAACCAGGTGCTGCCGCCGTCGGTCAAGGCGCGGGTCAGCGTGGAGGCCGGCATCGGGATGCCGTGGCACGAGTTCGTCGGCGAGTCCGGCGAGATCGTCAGCCTCGAGCACTTCGGCGCCAGCGCGGCCTACACCGTGCTCTACGAGCAGTTCGGCTTCACCCGCGACAGGGTCGTCGCGGCCGCCCACGCCAGCATGGAGCGGGTCGGCACCATCACCGGTTCCACCACGGGGAACTGAGCGCGCTCATCCAGCTGCAGCTCGATTCCTCAGACAGGACAGGAGAACGCGAATGACCGCACAGGCAAGCGACCCGCTGGCCCAGCTGTCCGCGGAGGGCGTCTCGGTCTGGCTCGACGACCTGAGCCGGCACCGCCTCGCCACCGGCGACCTGGCCCGCCTCATCAGCGAGCGCCACGTCGTGGGCGTCACCACCAACCCGACCATCTTCCAGAAGGCACTGGCCGACGGCGGCTCCTACGCCGAGCAGGTCAAGGACCTGGCGCTGCGCGGGGTCGACACCGAGGAGGCCGTGCGCGCGCTGACGACGTACGACGTCCGCTGGGCCGCCGACGTGCTGCGCGACACCTACGAGTCGTCGGAGCACCTGGACGGGCGGGTTTCGATCGAGGTCGACCCGCGCCTGGCCAAGGACACCGAGCGCACCGTCGCCGAGGCGCGGGCGCTGTGGTGGCTGGTGGACCGGCCCAACCTGTTCATCAAGATCCCGGCCACCGTGGAGGGCCTGCCGGCCATCACCGCGGCGCTGGCCGAGGGGATCAGCGTGAACGTCACGCTGATCTTCTCCCTCGAGCGCTACCGCGCCGTGATGGACGCCTACCTGTCCGGGTTGGAGCAGGCCAAGGCCGACGGCCAGGACCTGGGCTCCATCGCCTCGGTGGCCTCGTTCTTCGTCAGCCGGGTCGACACCGAGGTGGACAAGCGGCTGGAGAAGATCGGCGGCGAGGAGGCGCAGTCGCTGCGCGGCACCGCCGCCATCGCCAACGCCCGGCTGGCCTACGAGGCCTACCAGGAGGTCTTCTCCTCGGACCGCTGGAAGGCCCTGGAGTCCGCCGGCGCCAAGCCGCAGCGGCCCCTGTGGGCCTCCACCGGCGTCAAGGACCCGGCCTACGACGACACCCGCTACGTCGTCGACCTCGTGGCCCCCGGCACCGTCAACACGATGCCCGAGGCCACCCTGGACGCCGTCGCCGACCACGGTGTGGTCAAGGGCGACCAGGTCACCACCCAGTACGCCGACGCCCACCAGGTGTTCGAGCGCCTGGGCAAGGTCGGCGTCGACCTCGACGACGTCGTGCAGGTGCTCGAGGTCGAGGGCGTGGACAAGTTCGAGGCCAGCTGGGCCGAGCTCGTCGACGGCGTGAAGAAGGCCCTGGCCGAGGGCAAGCCGCAGGCCGCCGGCCAGCCCAGAAGCACCAGCGCGCAGGGCTCGGAGGGTGGCGCGTGACCACGCCCCCCAGCACCGACGACGCGAACGCCCAGGCCACCGGCGAGGCGAACGTCTCCGACGGCGCGTCGGAGGCGACGACCCCGCCCAAGGGTCGCACCAGCAGCAAGACGCCGTCCGCGTCCGTGGCTGCCGACGGCACCCCCGTCGGCAGCCCGGCCGGGGGCCGGCCGAGCCTGCCCAACCCGCTGCGCGACGCCGAGGACCGGCGCCTGCCGCGGGTGGCCGGCCCGTGCGGCCTGGTCATCTTCGGCGTCACCGGCGACCTGGCCCGCAAGAAGCTCATGCCGGCCATCTACGACCTCGCCAACCGCGGCCTGCTCCCGCCGGGCTTCAGCCTGGTCGGCTTCGCCCGCCGCGACTGGGAGGACCAGGACTTCGCCCAGCTGGTCCACGACGCGGTCAAGGAGCACGCCCGTACCCCGTTCCGCGAGGAGGTGTGGAAGCAGCTCAACGAGGGCTGCCGGTTCGTGCCCGGCGACTTCGACGACGACAAGGCCTTCGAGACGCTGAAGAACACCATCCAGGAGCTGGACGAGGCCCGCGGCACCGGCGGCAACCACGCGTTCTACCTGTCCATCCCGCCCAAGTTCTTCCCGCTGGTCCTGCAGCAGCTGCAGAAGCACGGCCTGGCCGAGGAGAAGGGCGACAGCTGGCGCCGGGTCGTCGTGGAGAAGCCGTTCGGCCACGACCTCAAGAGCGCGCAGGAGCTCAACAGCCTGGTCGGCAGCGTCTTCCCGACCAACTCGGTGTTCCGGATCGACCACTACCTCGGCAAGGAGACGGTCCAGAACATCCTGGCGCTGCGCTTCGCCAACGCCATGTTCGAGCCGGTCTGGAACCGCTCCTTCGTCGACCACGTGCAGATCACGATGGCCGAGGACATCGGCATCGGCGGCCGCGCCGGCTACTACGACGGCATCGGCGCCGCCCGCGACGTCATCCAGAACCACCTGCTCCAGCTGCTCGCGCTGACCGCCATGGAGGAGCCGGTCTCCTTCGAGGCCCGCGACCTGCGCCTGGAGAAGCTCAAGGTGCTCTCCGCGGTCCGGCTGCCGGCCGACCTGTCCACCGCCACCGCGCGCGGGCAGTACGCCGCCGGCTGGCAGGGCGGAATCGAGGTGCCCGGCTACCTGCAGGAGGAGGGCATCCCGCAGGACTCGCGCACCGAGACCTACGCCGCCCTCAAGCTCGAGATCGACACCCGCCGCTGGGCCGGCGTGCCGTTCTACCTGCGCACCGGCAAGCGGCTGGGTCGACGGGTCACCGAGATCGCCGTGGTGTTCCAGCGCGCCCCGCACCTGCCCTTCACCCGCACCGCGGTGGAGGAGCTGGGGCAGAACGCCCTCGTGGTGCGGGTGCAGCCGGACGAGGGCATCACCGTGCGGTTCGGCTCCAAGGTGCCCGGGACGTCGATGGAGGTCCGCGACGTCACCATGGACTTCGCCTACGGCGAGTCCTTCACCGAGTCCTCCCCCGAGGCCTACGAGCGGCTCATCCTCGACGTCCTGCTCGGCGACCCGCCGCTGTTCCCGCGGCACGAGGAGGTCGAGCGCGGCTGGGAGATCCTCGACCCGGTCGAGGAGTACTGGGCCTACCACGGCAGCCCCGAGCCCTACGTGTCGGGCACCTGGGGCCCGCGCTCGGCGGACGAGATGCTCGCGCGCGACGGACGGAGCTGGCGCCGACCATGATCATCGACCTCACGGACACGAACTCCGCGGCCGTCAACAATGCGCTGCTCGACGCCCGCCGGCGGTCGGGCAGCCCGGCCATGGGCATGGTCCTCACCCTGGTGATCGCCACCGAGGAGAAGGACGCCTACGACGCCCTGCGCGCGGCCACCGAGGCCGCCCGCGAGCACCCCTCGCGGATCCTGGTGGCGGTGCGCCGCCCGGGCCGGGAGCGGGCGCGGCTGGACGCCGAGGTGCGGGTGGGCGGCGAGTCCGGCCCGGGCGAGGTCGTCGTGCTGCGCACGCACGGCCCGCTGGCCGACCACACCGACAGCGTGGTGCTGCCGCTGCTGCTGCCCGACGCCCCGGTGGTCACCTGGTGGGCCGGCGGCTCGCCGCGGGTGCCGTCGGAGGCGGCCCTGGGCAAGCTGGCCCAGCGCCGGGTCACCGACGCCACCCAGTGCGAGGACCCGCTGCACGAGCTGGCCCGGCGGGCCAAGGGCTACCAGCCCGGCGACACCGACTTGTCCTGGACCAGGCTCACCCCGTGGCGCACGCTGCTGGCCTCGGTGCTCGACGAGCCCTACGCCGAGATCATCGGCGCGTCGGTGGAGGCCGAGACCGACAACCCCAGCGCCGAGCTGCTCGCGCTGTGGCTGGAGGACCGGCTGCACGTGCAGGTGGACCGCCGCTCCTCCGACGGCCCGGGCCTGACCGCGGCCACGCTGGAGACCAAGGGCGGGATCATCAGCATCACCCGCCCGGACGGCCGGCTCGCCGCGCTGCAGCGCCCCGGCCAGCCCGAGCGGACGGTGGCGCTCCCCCGCCGCTCCACCGCCGAGCTGATCGCCGAGGAGCTGCGCCGGCTCGACCCGGACGACACCTACGGCGAGACGCTGCGCCGGCTGGCCCCCGAGGGCAACCCGCAGCCGCGGGTGGTCGCCGGTCCCCCGGCCAAGGCCGGCGCCGGTTCCCGTCGCCCGGCCCGCAAGGGCTGAGCCGGTGGCCGCCACCCCGGAGGTGTTCGTCCACCCCGACGCCAGCACCCTGGCCGCCGCGGTCGCCGCCCGCCTGGTCACCCGGCTCGTCGACGCCCAGGCGTCGGCGGGCCGGGCCCACGTGGTGCTCACCGGCGGCGGCATCGGCACCGCGGTGCTCGCCGCGCTGGCCGCCTCCCCCGCCCGCGACGCGGTCGATTGGGACGCCCTGGACGTCTGGTGGGGCGACGAGCGGTTCGTGCCGGCGTCGTCGGAGGACCGCAACGAGCTGGCCGCGCGCGCCGCGCTGCTGGACCAGGTCGACCTGCCCGCCGAACGCATCCACGCCATGCGGGCGCTGGACGGTCCGGACGGCGACGACGTCGAGGCCGCAGCCCGGTGCTACGCCGCCGAGCTCGCCGCCGCCGCCCGCCCGGAGGACCACGGCCCGGTGCCGGTCTTCGACGTCCTCATGCTCGGCATCGGCCCGGACGGCCACGTCGCCTCGCTCTTCCCCGAGCAGCCCGCGCTGCACGAGACCGACCGCACCGTGGTCGGCGTACACGGCTCCCCCAAGCCCCCGCCCACCCGGATCAGCCTCACCTTCCCCGCCCTGCGCGCCGCTCGCGAGGTGTGGGTGCTGGCCAGCGGCACCTCCAAGGCCGGCGCCGTGCGGATGGCCCTGAGCGGCGCCGGCGAGCGCCAGATCCCCGCGGCCGGCGCCTACGGCCGCAGCCGCACCCTGTTCCTGCTCGACGAGGACGCAGCCTCCGAGCTCCCCGCCCCGCTGAGGCGAGGGCTCACGCGGACGTAACCCCGCGGGGTTGTGTGGCGAGAAGGACGTGACCACGCGGGGGCTGTTGCTGATCATGCAATCCGTGCGCTTCCTGCTCACAGGAGCGAGCAATGTCCGCGCCCGGATTGCATGATCAGCAACGGTGTTCCCGCAGTTGCGTCAGCGTGTGGTTCACGCTCCGAGAGGCGCGAGCAGGTCCCCCAGCACCAGGTCCGGCTCCGCGAACGCCAGCAGGTGCCCGCGGTCGCGCAGCACGTGCGCGCTGACGTTAGGCACGTGCTGCAGCAGCCAGTTGACCGTCGCCCAGCTGTCCTGCGCGCCGTACCAGGCCGTCACCGGGCAGCGGATGGCGGCCAGGTCGAAGGACCAGCTGCCCATCCGCACGACGTTGTCCCGGGCCCAGCCCTGCTGCCCCAGCCGCTGGGACTCGCGCAGCCCGGCCAGGAACCAGCTCGGGTCCTGGGCCACCAGCGCCCGATCGGCTGGGCCGAGGTGCTCCATCCAGTAGGCGAGGAACGCGTCGTCGTCGAGCTCGCGGGCCACCCGGGACATCTCCTCGTCGGGCCCGGCGAGCAGCGCGGTGGCGGCCTCGTCGTCGGTGCCGATGAGCGCGACGCCCTGGCGCTCCTCCGGTGACAGGTGCTCCCACCACGGGGTGTCGGGCAGGAACGGCACCGTGCTGCCGGTGACTGCGGCCGACACCACCCGGTCCGGGGCGAGCGCGGCGCAGGCCAGGGCGTAGGGGCCGCCGGCGGACTGGCCCAGGACGTGGAAGCGGTCGGCGCCGAGCCGGTCTGCCAGCGCCAGGACGTCCTCGACGCAGCTGGCGAAGGTGTAATCGTGGTGGTCCGAGGCGCCGTAGCCGGGCCGGTCCAGCGAGGCGAGCCGGGCGCCCGCACGGACCGCGGCGGCCTCGAGCCAGTCCGCGTCCACCCGGCTGCTGGGCGAGCCGTGCAGGTAGACCACCAGAGGGCCCTCCGCCGCTCCCCCGACGCGCACCGCCACCCGGCGCCCGTCCCGGTCCAGCACGTCGTCCTGCACGGTCAGCCCCTCTCAGCCACACGGGCCTTGTTGCTGATCATGCAATTCCTGCGCTTCCTGCTCAGAGCGAGCGAACTTTGTTCGCGCAGTAATTGCATGATCAGCAACGGTGTGACGATGACGCCAGCCGAGCGAGGGGCACGATCACGCGCGCTGCATGATCACGCGAGAGGATCTACTCCCCGCGGAGCTTGGCCAGCGCCTCGGCGAGGATCGCCTCACCGTCGGCGGCGCTGCGCCGCTCCTTCACGTACGCGAGGTGGGTCTTGTAGGGCTCGTTGCGCGGCGGGGCCGGGGGGTTCTCGGCGTCCTGGCCGGCGGGGAAGCCGCAGCGGGGGCAGTCCCAGATCTCCGGGACCTGCATGCCCTGCTCCTCGGCGAAGCTGGGGCGCGTCTCGTGCCCGTTGGCGCACCAGTACGAGATGCGCACGCGCGGGGCGGTGTCGCCGCGCTCGGCCTCTCCCATGGGGCCTGCACCGACCCGGCTGCCCCGGATGGCGTTGCCACTGGCCACGAAGACTCTCCTTCTGGTCCTGCTGCGGTTCTCGCTGCCAGTACCGTCGGCAGGCGCGAGAGGAGTGTAAGCAGCCTCACCCGCGGTGAGGAAGACGGGCGAGGAAGACGCCCGAACGGGCCCCTACTTCTTGAGCAGCAGCCCGAGGGCGATGATCGCGGCGGTCCAGAGCAGGCCGATGGCGATGGTGATCCGGTCCAGGTTGCGCTCGACCACGCTGGAGCCCCCCAGCGAGGAGGACACGCCGCCGCCGAACAGGTCGGACAGGCCCCCGCCCTTGCCCTTGTGCAGCAGCACCAGCAGGACCATGAGCGCGCTGGTGATGAGGAGCACCACGGAGAGCACGTACTCGTACCACGTCACGGGCGGGACCACTCGCAATCGCAATTCAGGGGCAAGACCGGAACGGAGCCGTCCAGCAGGCGGCTGGACACTGGACACACAGCCTACGCGAGCACCGCGGGCGGGACGGCCAGCTCGCACCGGCCTGTCCCGCCCGCGGCGCAGGCGATCACACGATCACAAGGTCACGCGCTCACGCAGCGGCTGCTCACACCCCGCCCGATGCCGTGTGGAACGAGCAGATCCGGACGAAGTCCTCCGCGTCCAGGCTCGCCCCGCCCACGAGCGCGCCGTCGACGTCGGGCTGCTCCATGATCCCGACCACGTTGGCGCCCTTGACCGAGCCGCCGTAGAGCACCCGGACGCCGTCGGCCAGGTCGCCGGAGTAGAGCTCCGCCAGGCGGGTGCGCACCGCGGCGCACACCTCCTGGGCGTCCTCCGGGGTGGCGACCTCGCCGGTGCCGATCGCCCAGACCGGCTCGTAGGCGATGACGACCTGGCGGGCCTGCTCGGCCGGCACGCCGGCCAGGTCCGCGTCGAGCTGGGCCAGGCAGTGCGCCACGTGGCCCTCGGCCTTGCGCACCTCCAGGCCCTCGCCGATGCACAGGATCGGGGTGAGCCCGTGCTTGAACGCGGCCTTCACCTTGGCGTTGACGACCTCGTCGGTCTCGGCGTGGTACTCGCGCCGCTCGCTGTGCCCGACCACGACGTAGGTGCAGCCGAGCTTGGCCAGCATCGCCCCGGAGACCTCGCCGGTGTAGGCGCCGGAATCGTGCGCGGACAGGTCCTGGGCGCCGTAGACGACGCCGAGCTTCTCCCCGTCCACCACCGACTGCACCGACCGGATGTCCGTGAACGGCGGGATGACCGCCACCTCGACCGCGCCGAAGTCGTGCTTGCGGTCCGAGAGGCCCGCGGCCACCTTCTGCAGATGCGCGACGGCCTCGAGGTGGTTGAGGTTCATCTTCCAGTTGCCCGCCATCAGCGGGGTGCGGCCGGCCATCAGGCGTTGGTCCCTTCGGTGTTCGCGTTCCAGCCCAGCACGGTCAGGCCGGGCAGGGCTTTGCCCTCGAGCAGCTCCAGGCTGGCGCCACCGCCGGTGGAGATGTGCCCGAAGGCCGTCTCGTCCAGGCCGAGCTGGCGCACCGCGGCGGCGGAGTCGCCGCCGCCCACCACGCTGAAGCCGTCGACGTCGGCCACGGCCTGGGCGACCTCGCGGGTGCCCGCGGCGAACGGGGCCTTCTCGAACACGCCCATCGGGCCGTTCCAGACCACCGTCTTGGCGTCGGCGAGCTTGCGCTTGAACAGCTCGATCGTCTTCGGGCCGATGTCCAGCCCCTTCTGGCCGGCCGGGATGGCGTCGGCGGGCACGACCTGGGTCTGCGCGTCGTCGCTGATCTCGGTGGCCACCACGACGTCCACCGGCAGCACGATCTCCACGCCGGAGGCCTGAGCCCGGTCGAGGAAGCCGCGCACGGTGTCGAGCTGGTCCTCCTCGAGCAGCGAGTCGCCGACCTCGTGGCCCTGGGCCTTGAGGAACGTGAAGCACATGCCGCCGCCGATGAGCAGCCGGTCGACCTTGCCGAGCAGGTTCTCGATCACGCCGAGCTTGTCGGACACCTTGGAGCCGCCGAGCACGACGACGTAGGGCCGGGCCGGGTTCACCAGCACCTTGGCGAAGGCCTGCACCTCGGCCAGCACCAGCCCGCCGGCGGCGTGCGGCAGCTTCTGGGCGACGTCGTAGACGCTCGCCTGCTTGCGGTGCACCACGCCGAAGCCGTCGCTGGTGAAGGCGTCGGCCAGCGCGGCGAGCTCGGCGGCCAGCGAGGCCCGCTCGGCCTCGTCCTTGCTGGTCTCGCGGGCGTCGAAGCGGATGTTCTCCAGCACCGCGAGCTGGCCGTCCTGCAGGCCGGCCACGACGGCCTTCGCCTGCTCCCCCACGGTGTCCTCGGCGAAGGCGACCGGGGTGCCGAGCAGCTCGGCCAGGCGGTCGGCCACCGGGCGCAGGGAGTACTTGGGGTCCGGTGCACCCTTGGGGCGGCCCAGGTGCGCGACGACGATCACGCGGGCGCCGGCGTCCAGCAGCCGCTTGAGGGTGGGGACGCTGGCGCGGATGCGGCCGTCGTCGGTGATGGTGGTGCCGTCCAGCGGCACGTTGAGGTCGGCGCGGACCAGCACGCGCTTGCCGCGCAGGTCGCCGAGGTCGTCGAGGGTCTTCACGGGGCTTCTCCTAGAGGTCTTGAGCTCTGACCCGGGCCCGGACGCGCCGCGACCCCGGGGCGAAGGAGCTCCGGGATCGCGGCGTTGCGTCGTGCTGCGGGATTGCTGCAGAGGGTCAGTGCTGCACAGGATCAGAGGCGGGCGCCGACGTAGCCGACGAGGTCGACCAGGCGGTTGGAGTAGCCCCACTCGTTGTCGTACCAGCCGAGCACCTTGGCGGTGTCGCCCATGGTGTTGGTGAGCAGGCTGTCGAAGATGCAGGACGCCGGGTAGGTGACGATGTCCGAGGAGACGATCGGGTCCTCGGTGTACTCGAGGATGCCCTTGAGCGGGCCCTCGGCGGCGGCCTTGATCGCCGCGTTGATCTCGTCCTTGCTGACCTCGCGGCTGAGCTTGACGGTGAGGTCGGTGGCCGAGCCGGTGGGCACCGGCACCCGCAGCGCGTAGCCGTCGAGCTTGCCCTTGAGCTCGGGCAGCACCAGCGAGACGGCCTTGGCCGCACCGGTGGTGGTCGGGATGATGTTGGTGGCGGCGGCACGGGCGCGACGCAGGTCCTTGTGCGGGAAGTCGAGGATGACCTGGTCGTTGGTGTAGGCGTGGATCGTCGTCATGAAGCCGCTGACGATGCCGAAGTTCTCGTGGATGACCTTGGCCATCGGCGCCAGGCAGTTGGTAGTGCACGAGGCGTTCGAGATGACCGTGTGCTGGGCCGGGTCGTAGTCGCCCTCGTTGACGCCCATGACGACGGTGACGTCCTCGTTCTTCGCGGGCGCGGAGATGATGACCTTCTTCGCGCCGGCCTCGACGTGGGCCTTGGCCTTGGTCGCGTCGGTGAAGTGGCCGGTGGACTCGATGACGATGTCGGCGCCGAGCTCGCCCCACGGCAGCGCGGCCGGGTCGCGCTCGGCGAGGGCGCGGATCTTCACGCCGTCGACGACGATGGCGTCCTCGGTGGCGGTGACGTCCTTGCCGAGCCGGCCGAGGATCGAGTCGTACTTGAGCAGGTGCGCCAGGGTCTTGTTGTCGGTCAGGTCGTTGACGCCGACGATCTCGACGTCTGCCCCCTGCGCGAGCGCGGCGCGGAAGAAGTTGCGGCCGATCCGGCCGAAGCCGTTGATACCAACACGGGTGGTCACGCGTGACTCTCCTTCATGCCGGCGTCTCGCGCCGGCTCGGTGGTCGCTGCTGGGTCGCTGCGGGCCCGGCCGCCGCACTCTGGCCGGTCGGTCCCGGCGCGTCCTGCGCGGGGCCTGCCCGCGCGTACGTCCTTGTACGCGTCCACCGCTGACCCTATGCGATACCGGTGGGTAACCGGCAGGACCGACGTCCTGATCGGATGGCGTCGGACGACAAGGGACAGGAGCCGGATCTCCGAGCTCGGGCCGGACCTCGGATCAGCCCGGGCGACGGGCTCAGCGCTCAGGCCTCGGAGAGCATCTCCGGCGTCAGGTCCGCCTCGGTGTTCGGCATCCCGAGGTCCGCCGCACGCTTGTCCGCCATGGCCAGCAGCCGGCGGATCCGCCCCGCGACCGCATCCTTCGTCATCGGCGGATCGGCGAGCGCGCCGAGCTCCTCCAGCGACGCCTGCTTGTGCTCCAGCCGCAGCCGGCCGGCCTCGCGCAGGTGATCCGGCACGTCCTCGCCGAGGATGTCCAGCGCCCGAGCGACCCGAGCTCCCGCCGCGACCGCAGCCCGCGCCGACCGCCGCAGATTCGCGTCGTCGAAGTTGGCAAGCCGGTTGGCGGTGGCCCGCACCTCGCGGCGCATCCGGCGCTCCTCCCAGGCCAGCACGCTGGCGTGGGCGCCGAGGCGGGTGAGCAGGGCGCCGATGGCGTCGCCGTCGCGGACGACGACCCGGTCGACCCCGCGCACCTCGCGGGCCTTGGCCGCCACACCCAGCCGGCGGGCGGCGCCGACCAGGGCGAGCGCGGCCTCAGGGCCCGGGCAGGTGACCTCGAGCGAGGAGGAGCGGCCGGGCTCGGTGAGCGAGCCGTGGGCGAGGAACGCGCCGCGCCAGGCGGCCTCGGCGTCGCAGACCGCGGCGGAGACCACCTGCGGGGGCAGACCGCGGACCGGGCGGCCGCTGCCGTCGAGCAGGCCGGTCTGCAGGGCCAGGGCCTCGCCGTCCTTGACCACCCGGACGACGTAGCGGTTGCCCTTGCGCAGCCCGCCGGGCGAGACGACCAGCAGCTCGCTCTGCGCGCCGAACATCTCGGTGATGTCCTTCTTCAGCCGACGGGCGGCCATCGCGGTGTCGAGCTCGGCCTCGACGACGATCCTGCCCGAGACGATGTGCAGGCCGCCGGCGAAGCGGAGGGTGGCGGACACCTCGGCCTTGCGGCAGCACGGGCGGGTGACGGTGATCCGGGCGAGCTCGTCCTTCACCGCTGCGGTCATCGCCATGGGTTCAGATCCTGCCATCTGCGAACACCCCGGCGAACGCCGCGGCGAGCAGCTCGGGGTCGTGACGGGGCACGCCGGGTCCGGCGGCCAGGGGGGCCAGGTGCAGCCGGGCGCCGAGCGATCCGGCCACCTTGGCCAGCGACTCGACGTCCGGGACGGTGTCGGGGTCGGCGAGCACCACGTCCAGGCGCAGCTCGGGAGCGTGCGCGGCCAGGACCTCGAGGTGGGTCTCGGGCGAGAAGCCCGCAGTCTCCCCCGGCTGGGTGGCCAGGTTGAGCGCGACGATCTTGTGCGCCTCGGTCTCCACCAGCGCCTGGGCGAGGTCGGGCACCAGCAGGTGCGGGATGACGCTGGTGAACCACGAGCCGGGGCCGAGCACCACCCAGTCCGCGGCGCGCACGGCGGCCACCGCCTCCGGGCAAGCCGGCGGCGCGGCGGGCTCCAGCGTGATGCCGACGACCCGATGTCCGGTGGTGGCCACCGCGACCTGGCCGCGGACCTCGTCGAGCTCGTCGTCCTCGCGCAGCACGGTGGCGCAGATGTCCAGCGGCACGTCGGCCATCGGCAGCACCCGGCCGGTGACCCCGAGCAGGCGGCCCATCCAGTCCAGCGCGGCGACCGGGTTGCCGCCCAGGCGCTCCCACAGCGCGACGATGAGCAGGTTGCCGACGGCGTGCCCGTGCAGCGAGCCGGCGCTGGTGAACCGGTGCTGCACCACCTCGCTCCAGGTGCGGCCCCACTCGTCGTCCCCGCAGAGCGCCGCGAGCGCCATCCGCAGGTCGCCGGGCGGCAGCACGCCGAGCTCCTCGCGCAGCCGGCCGCTGGAGCCGCCGTCGTCGGCGACGGTGACCACCGCGGTGAGCTCGCCGGAGACCCGGCGCAGCGCGGACAGGGACGCGGCCAGGCCGTGCCCGCCACCCAGCGCCACCACGCGGGAGGAGAAGATCGACCGGGTCATCGGCGACCCGGAAGCGCGCTCACTCGCGCCCCACGTCGCGGTGCACCACGGTGGCCTCGACGCCCTGCGCCGCCAGCCGGCGACCGAGCTCCTCGGCCACCGCGACCGAGCGGTGCTTGCCGCCGGTGCAGCCGACGGCGAGGGTGGCGTAGCGCTTGCCCTCGCGCAGGTAGCCGGCGGTGACCAGCCGCAGGACGTCGGCGAACTTGTCGACGAACTCCTCGCCGCCGTGCTCCTTGAGCACGTAGTCGCTCACCTGGGCGTCGCGGCCGGTGAGCGGACGCAGCTCGGGCACCCAGTGCGGGTTGGGCAGGAAGCGGCAGTCGACCACCAGGTCGGCGTCCACCGGCAGCCCGTACTTGAACCCGAACGACATCACCGTGGTGCGCAGCCCGGGGGCCTCGCCGCCGGAGAACGTGCGGGCCACCTTGTCGGCCAGCTGGTGCACGTTGAGCGCGCTGGTGTCGATGACGACGTCGGCGTCGGCGCGCAGGTCGCGCAGCAGGGCGCGCTCCTTGTCGATGCCGTCGACGACGCGGCCCTCGCCCTGCAGCGGGTGCGGGCGGCGGGAGGACTCGAACCGGCGGACCAGGACGTCGTCGGCGGCCTCCAGGAAGAGCACCTTGGGGGCCTGCACCAGCGCGCCGAGCTCGTCCAGGCTGCGCCGGATGTCGGCGAAGAACGCCCGCGAGCGGACGTCGACCACCACGGCCACCTTGGGCACCGCATCGCGGGCCAGGCTGGACAGGTCGGCCAGGCGCGGCAGCAGCGCCGGGGGCAGGTTGTCCACCACGAACCAGCCGAGGTCCTCCAGCGCGTCGGCGGCGGTGGACCGGCCGGCCCCGGACATGCCGGTGACGATGAGCAGCTCGGGCGGGGCGACCTCGGCCTCGTGCGCCCGGCGGTCGCGGCGGCCGGCCGCGCGACGCTCCTCGCCGGGGACCGGCGGGGCCGGGTCGGGCTGCTGGGCGTCGGGGTCGGTCACTGGTCCTCGGTGCGGTCGGGGTCGGCGGGGGTCGGCTGCGAGGGTACGGCCTGCGCGGGCACCGCCGGGGGGCGAACGTCGGGGTCGTCGTCGAGCACCTCGCCGGTCGCCATGTTGACCGCCAGGCCCGGCGCGCGGCCCGGCTCGGCCAGCGCGGCGACCACCGCGGCGGCGGTGCGCGGGCCCACGCCCTGCACCTGCGCGATCTCCTCGGCGGTGGCCGCGCGCAGCCGCTTGAGCGAGCCGAAGTGCTTGAGCAGCGCCTTGCGCCGGCCCTCCCCCAGCCCGGGCACGCCCTCCAGCGCGCTGTCCACCATCGACTTGCCGCGCTTCTGCCGGTGGTAGGTGATCGCGAACCGGTGCGCCTCGTCGCGGACCCGCTGGAGCAGGTAGAGGCCCTCGCTGGTCCGCGGCAGCACCACCGGGTGGTCGTCGCCGGGCAGCCAGACCTCCTCCAGCCGCTTGGCCAGCCCGCACAGCGCGACGTCGTCGATGCCGAGCTCGGCCAGGGCCCGGGCGGCGGCGGCGACCTGCGGCGGGCCGCCGTCGACGACGAGCAGGTTGGGCGGGTAGGCGAACTTGCGCGGCCGGCCGGTGGTCGGGTCGATCGCGGCCGGTCCGGCGGGTGCGTCCTCGCTGTCGCCACTGCCGAGGTCGGGCACCTCGGTGCCGGCCCGCTCCTCCAGGTAGCGGCGGAACCGACGGGTGATCACCTCGTGCATGGCCGCGGTGTCGTCGATGCCGCCGGTGCCGCGCACCGCGAAGCGCCGGTACTCGCTCTTGCGGGGCAGCCCGTCCTCGAACACCACCATCGAGGCGACCACGTGCTCGCCCTGCAGGTTGGAGATGTCGAAGCACTCGATCCGCAGCGGCGCCTCGTCCAGCTCGAGCGCCTCCTGGATCTCCTGCAGCGCGCGGCTGCGGGTGGTCAGGTCGCTGGCCCGCTTGGTCTTGTGCAGCGCCAGAGCCTGCCCGGCGTTGCGGGCCACGGTCTCCATCAGCGCCTTCTTGTCCCCGCGCTGCGGGACCCGCAGCTCCACCCGGGCGCCGCGCTGCTGCTCCAGCCAGGCCACCAGCGCGTCGACGTCGTCGGGCAGCTCGGGCACCAGCACCTCGCGCGGCACCGCCTCGCCGGCCTCGCCGTCGTAGAGCTGCTGCAGCAGGTGCTCGACCAACCCGCCGGTGGTGAGGTCCTCCACCCGGTCCACCACGAAGCCGCGCTGGCCGCGGATCCGCCCGCCGCGCACGTGGAACACCTGGAACGCGGCCTCCAGCGGGTCCTCGGCCACCGCGACGACGTCGGCGTCGGTGCCGTCGCCGAGCACGACGGCGTTCTTCTCCATGGCCCGCTCGAGCGCGCCGATGTCGTCGCGCAGCCGGGCGGCCTTCTCGAACTCGAGGTTGGCCGCGGCGACCTGCATGTCCTTCTCCAGCCGGCGGACGAACTGGGTGGTCTGCCCGGCCAGGAAGTCGCACAGGTCCTCGGCGATCCGCCGGTGCTCCTCCGCGGACACCCGCCCCACGCACGGCGCGGAGCACTTGTCGATGTAGCCGAGCAGGCAGGGGCGGCCGGCGATCTGCTGGCGGCGGAACACCCCGTTGCTGCAGGTGCGCACCGGGAAGACCCGCAGCAGCAGGTCGACGGTCTCCCGGATCGCCCAGGCGTGGGCGTAGGGGCCGAAGTAGCGCACGCCCTTGCGCTTGGGCCCGCGCATCACCTGCACCCGAGGGAACTCGTCGGGCAGGGTGACCGCCAGGCTCGGGTAGCTCTTGTCGTCGCGGTAGCGGACGTTGAAGCGCGGGTCGTACTCCTTGATCCAGGAGTACTCCAGCTGCAGCGCCTCGACCTCGGTGGACACCACGGTCCACTCCACCGACGCGGCCGTGGTGACCATCGTCTGGGTCCGCGGGTGCAGGTTGGCCAGGTCCTGGAAGTAGTTCGACAGGCGCGAGCGCAGGTTCTTGGCCTTGCCGACGTAGACCACCCGGCCGTGCGGGTCGCGGAAGCGGTAGACGCCGGGGGACTCGGGGATGGTGCCCGGCGCGGGTCGATACGTTGCCGGGTCAGCCACGCGGCAAGCCTACGTCGGCCCGACGACCGTTCCGGCGGCTGCCCGGGTACCTCCGGTCAGGCGGTGACGACGTCACTGCCCTTGACCGTCACGGAGATCGGCGGCAGCGGCTGGGTGGCCGGCCCCTGCACCACCGAGCCGTCCTTGATCGAGAACTCGCTGCCGTGGCAGGCACAGAAGATCACCCCGTTGGTCACCGCGGACACGGTGCAGCCCTGGTGGGTGCAGACCGGGCTGTAGGCCTTGAAGTCGCCGGCCGTGGGCTGCACGACCACCGCGGCGCTGGTGACCACGCCGCCGCCGACCGG
Organism: Motilibacteraceae bacterium; assembly: GCA_051954955.1. Taxonomy (GTDB): domain Bacteria; phylum Actinomycetota; class Actinomycetes; order Motilibacterales; family Motilibacteraceae; genus JBQCHF01. Next base: position 35,657 of record JBQCHF010000034.1, on the reverse strand, counting down.
CACCTGGTCGGTGGAGGTGAGCACCTGGCCAGGGCCGGACGCGGGCTCGGGCGCCGAGCCCCCTCCCCCGCCGCAGGCGGCCAGCAGCGGGGTCGCGGCCACTGCGGCGCCGAGGACACCGGCGGCTCGCAGGACCTCCCTGCGCGGAGTGCCCTCGCTCGCGCAGAACCCGTGCTGGCACCCGCTCACCGGATGGTCCTCCTGCTCCCGCGACGACGTCTTCTCGGACCGTAGGGCGCGGGCAAGGGCGCCGCACGCCGGGGGTCCTGCTGGACAACGCGGACGGGGACGAGCGTGGTTCCGCCGCTGCTCAGCTCTCCTGGTTGGGCAGCAGCCCCTCGCGCACCGCGATGGACAGCGCCTCGAGCTTGCTGTGCGCGCCGAGCTTGGCCAGCAGGTTGGACACGTGGTTGCGGACCGTGTTGACGCTCACGCCGAGCCGGTCGGCGATGGCCGAGTTCTCCAGCCCCTCGCTGATCCCACCGAGCACGTCGAGCTCGCGCGGGGTGAGATCGGCGCGCGGGTGCACCGGGCCGCGGTGCAGCCGACGCAGCAGCCGACCGAGCAGCTGCGGACTGACCAGCACCTCCCCGGCGGCGGCCGAGCGCACCGCCTGCAGCAGCTCGTCCACCGAGCCGCTCTTCTCCAGGAAGCCGGCGCAGCCGGCCTCGGTGGCGCGCACCAGCATGTCGTCGTCGGCGGCACCAGTGAGCACCACGACCCGGGCCGCCGGGGCGATCTGCTTGAGCTCGGCCAGGGCGTCCACCCCGCTGCCGTCCGGCAGCCGCTGGTCCAGCAGCACCACGTCCGGCGGGTCGGTGGCCAGCGCCGCGCGCGCCGCGGACAGCGAGGCGGCGGTGCCGGTGACCTCGACGTCGGGCTCGCGGCCGAGCAGCACGGACAGGCTGGAGGCGAACATCGCGTGGTCGTCGACGATGAGCACGCGGATGGTGCTCGCCGTGCCGGGCTGTGAGCCGGCGACCGCCTCGGTCATGCCCTGTCTCCCCGCTGTGCCGTCGCTGCCGTGCGCGTGCCGTGTGCACCGGACCGTATCGGAGGCGGGCCCCCGGACACGGGACGAAACGACCCGGACGGCTCAGCGCGCCGTCCGCGCCCTCGCCGTCCGGGCCGGCGCCGTCGTCCCGGCCTTGGTGCTGGCCCGCTTCTTCGGCCCGGTCCGCGCCGCTGCCGCGGGCAGCTCGAGCACGTCGCGCAGGAACCGACCGGTGTGGCTGGCCTCGTGCGCGGCGATGTCCTCCGGGGTGCCCTCGGCGACCACCAGGCCGCCGCCGTTGCCGCCCTCCGGGCCCATGTCCACGATCCAGTCCGCGGTCTTGATCACGTCGAGGTTGTGCTCGATGACGACGACGGTGTTGCCCTTCTCCACCAGCCCGGTGAGCACCTGCAGCAGCTTGCGGATGTCCTCGAAGTGCAGGCCGGTGGTCGGCTCGTCCAGCACGTAGACGGTGCGGCCGGTGGACCGCTTCTGCAGCTCGCTGGCCAGCTTGACCCGCTGCGCCTCGCCGCCGGACAGGGTGGGCGCGGGCTGGCCGAGCCGGACGTAGCCCAGGCCGACGTCGACGAGGGTCTTGAGGTGCCGGTTGATCGCTGGCACCGCCTCGAAGAACTCGGCGGCCTCCTCGATCGGCATGTCCAGGACCTCGGCGATCGTCTTGCCCTTGAAGTGCACCTCGAGGGTCTCCCGGTTGTACCGGGCCCCGTGGCACACCTCGCACGGGACGTAGACGTCCGGGAGGAAGTTCATCTCGATCTTGATGGTGCCGTCGCCCGAGCATGCCTCGCAGCGCCCGCCCTTGACGTTGAAGGAGAACCGGCCGGGCAGGTAGCCACGGACCTTGGCCTCGGTGGTCTCGGCGAACAGCTTGCGCATGTGGTCGAACACGCCGGTGTAGGTGGCCGGGTTGGACCGCGGGGTGCGCCCGATCGGGCTCTGATCCACGTGGACGACCTTGTCCAGGTGCTCCAGGCCGGTGATCGTCTTGTGCCGGCCGGGCACCTGCCGGGCGCCGTTGAGCTTGTTGGCCAGGGTCGTGTAGAGGATGTCGTTGACCAGCGTGGACTTGCCCGAGCCGGAGACGCCGGTGACCGCGACCAGGCAGCCGAGCGGGAACGCGACGTCGATGCCCTGCAGGTTATGCTCGCGGGCGCCCTTGACCACCAGCTCCCGGCCGGGGGTGCGCGGGCGGCGCTGGGTCGCGGCCGGGGTGGGGATGGACCGGCGGCCGGACAGGTACGCCCCGGTCATCGAGTCCTCGCTGGCCAGCAGCTCGTCCACGGTGCCGGAGACGACCACCTGGCCGCCGTGCTCGCCGGCACCGGGACCGATGTCGACCACCCAGTCCGCGGTGCGGATGGTGTCCTCGTCGTGCTCGACGACGATGAGGGTGTTCCCGAGGTCGCGCAGCCGGGTGAGGGTGTCGATCAGCCGGCGGTTGTCCCGCTGGTGAAGGCCGATGCTGGGCTCGTCGAGCACGTAGAGCACGCCGACCAGGCCGGCGCCGATCTGGGTGGCCAGCCGGATCCGCTGCGCCTCGCCGCCGGACAGGGTGCCCGAGGGCCGGTCCAGGCTGAGGTAGTCCAGGCCGACGTCGAGCAGGAAGCCCAGGCGGGCGTGGATCTCCTTGACCACCCGCTCGGCGATCTGCCGCTCCCGGTCGGTCAGCTCGAGCTCGCGCAGGAAGGCGTCGGCCTCGCGGATGGGCAGCCTGGTGACGTCGGCGATGGACTTGTCCCCGAGGGTGACCGCGAGCACCTCGGGCTTGAGCCGGGAGCCCTTGCAGGCCGGGCAGGGCACCTCGCGCATGTAGCCCTCGTAGCGCTCCCGGCTCCACTCCGAGTCGGTCTCGCCATGCCGGCGCTGCACGAAGGGGATGGCGCCCTCGAACCCGGTGTAGTAGCTGCGCTCGCGCCCGTACCGGTTCCGGTACTTCACGTGCACCTGGTAGTCCAGGCCGTGGAGCACCGCGTCCTTGGCGCGGCTGGGCAGCTTGCGCCAGGGGGTGTCGACGTCGAACTCGAGGGTCTCCCCCAGCGCGATGAGCAGCCGGAGGAAGTAGTCGGCGGACTGGCCCTGCGCCCACGGGGCCACCGCGCCCTCACGCAGGGACAGGTCCTCGTCCGGGATGAGCAGCTCGGGGTCGACCTCGAGCCGGGTGCCGATGCCGGTGCACTCCGGGCAGGCGCCGTAGGGCGAGTTGAACGAGAACGAGCGCGGCTCGAGCTCCTCGAAGGACAGGTCGTCGTCCAGGCAGGCCAGGTGCTCGGAGAACACCCGCTCGCGGTGCGGGTCCTTCTCGTCCAGGTCGACGAAGTCGAGCACGACGAGGCCGCCGGCCAGGCCGAGCGCTGTCTCGACGCTGTCAGTGAGCCGGCGCTTGGCCGAGGCCTTCACCGCGAGGCGGTCGACGACCACCTCGATGGTGTGCTTCTCCTGCTTCTTGAGCTTGGGCGGCTCGGTGAGCTGGATCACCTGGCCGTCCACCCGGGCCCGGCTGAAGCCCTTGGTCTGCAGCTCGCGGAACAGGTCGAGGTACTCCCCCTTGCGCCCGCGGACCACCGGGGCGAGCACCTGGAAGCGGGTGCCGTCCTCCATCTCCAGGACCCGGTCGACGATCTGCTGCGGGGTCTGCCGGGCGATCGGCTTGCCGCACTTGGGGCAGTGCGGGCGGCCGGCGCGGGCGAAGAGCAGCCGGAGGTAGTCGTAGACCTCGGTGATCGTGCCGACGGTGGACCGCGGGTTGCGGCTGGTCGACTTCTGGTCGATGGAGACCGCCGGGGACAGCCCCTCGATGAAGTCGACGTCGGGCTTGTCCATCTGCCCCAGGAACTGCCTTGCGTACGCGGACAGCGACTCCACGTAGCGACGCTGGCCCTCAGCGAAGATCGTGTCGAAGGCGAGGCTCGACTTGCCCGAGCCGGACAGGCCGGTGAACACGATCAGGCTGTCGCGGGGCAGCTCGAGCGAGACGTCCTTGAGGTTGTGCTCGCGCGCACCACGTACGATGAGACGGTCCACGACAGCCTTCCTGCTGAGCTCGGCCGCGCCCTCCGCGGTCGGCGCCCCCATGCTAGGTGGCGCCTCCGACAGCTGCCTCCGAGCAATGGCCGATGATGCGGCAAGCGTCACCCTTCTGCACGCCTCGTCCGCTACTCTCCGTGTTCACAGGTGAGGGGAGGCGGCTGTGCACTCCGCGGGCACGAACCGCAGTTCCGGTGTCGACTCGGTCAGGGCGACTCTCGAAGGCGCTCTCGACGCCGCCTTCGACGGAGTCCGAGAGGTCGCATTTGTGGACTTCCCGGACTACAAGAACATCGGGGACAGTGCCATCTTCTGCGGCACCTGGCGTTTCCTTCAGGGGCGAGCCATCAAGGTCCGGCACTTGTCGTCCGCGCAGACGTTCGACCTGCCATCGCTGCGTCGATTGGCCAGCAATGGCTCTGTCATCGTCCAGCAGGGCGGGGGCAATTTCGGCGACCTGTACAGCCGGCACCAGCGAATCCGGACCGAGATCTTGAATGCACTCCCGGACGCTAAGTACATCCAACTGCCGCAGAGTCTTCACTTCGAACATGAGGACGCCCTCGATCGGTTCCGCGCCCTCGCTCAAAGGGCGAGCGATTACCACATCATGACGAGGGACAACAGGAGCCTTGCCCTCGCTGCAACTCTTTCCCACACCTCGTCCATCGCCCCGGACATGGCTCATCTTCTCCGCCTTCACCACCGAGCGTCGCCCCCGGAGACGGATGTCCTGGTCTTGCGCCGACGTGACGGCGAGGCCAGGGGGGCTGAGACCGTCCGTGGGACTTCCGCCTTCGACTGGCCCAGCAGTGAGCCTGGACTCTCATTCCGGATGCACCGGCTCGGCCGCCGCCTTCATCGCCTCCACTCGGGCGCAGAGGCGAAGCTCGCTCTTCACACATACCCTTCGCTGGCGGAGCGGCGCCTGCAGCGTGGCATTGATCTGCTGTCACGCGGTCGGGTCATCGTCACCGATCGCCTGCACGCCGTTATTCTCGGTCGCGCAATCGGGCGTCGCGTCGTGTTCGTCGACAACAGTTACGGCAAGCTCGGGGCCTACGTCAGTGCATGGCTGCCGGCAGACGAGAAGATTCGAGCGGCCGTCGACTTCGCCGACGCAGAGGCTGTCGCGCGCAGAATCGTGGCGTCCCAGTCGTGACCAATCGAGCCTCGACGGCGGACGGCTCCCTCAGAGGCCGCGGCCGCAGTGGCATGGTCTGGACGCTGACCCAGAAGTGGGGCATCAGGGTCGCCAGCCTCCTCACGTTCGTCGTTCTCACGCACCAGCTGTCGGCTGCGGACTTCGGTCTCGCAGCTCTGGCTTCGGCCGTCATCGGCATCGTCGCCGTGGTCGGCGAGGGCGGTTTCGGCACTTACGTCCTGCAGACGCCGGAGGCGACCCAGAGGACACTGTCCACCTGCTTCTGGACAGCTCTCGGGCTCGCCTTCGTGCTCGCGGCCGGTCTCGCCGTGGCTGGTCTGGTACTGTCCTCGACCGGACGACCGCTCGGTGCGATTCTCATCGCCCTCGCCCCCACGCTGTTGCTCAATGCACTGTCGTCGGTGCAGACGGCCGTCCTTCGCCGGTCGCTGCGATTTCGGGAGCTGGCGGTCCGCTCCCTGATCGCCACAGCCATCGCCTGCATGGCCTCGGTCGCACTGGCGCTGGCCGGCGCAGGCGTGTGGGCCCTGGTCGCACAGACGCTGGTCCAGTCGGTGGTGGGTGTGGCTGTTCTATGGCGGGTCAGTGGCTGGAGACCGGGCTGGGAGTACCAGGGAGAGGACCTCAAGACCGTCGTCGCCTTCAGCGTCAACGTAGTCCTCGTGAACCTGGTCGGCGCCCTCCGGAACCGCGGGGACGAGATGGCCATAGGCGCCTTCGGCGGAACGGCGGCTCTGGGCATCTACTCGGTGGCCAAGCGCTTGCTCCTCCTCGTGCTCGATCTCGTGGCGTCCACTCTGTCGGCCGTCGGCACGCCTTTGCTCGTCAAGGTCAAACACGACCGAGAGCGGCTCCGCAGCGGGTTCGCTGAGCTCTTCCGGGTCATGAACTTCGTCGTGACCGTGGCCACCTTCGGCCTTGCGGCCTTCTCCCCCGCGGTCATACCGATCGTCTTCGGGCAGAGGTGGCAGCGGGCCTCGGACGTTGCGACCGTCCTTGCCATCGGTGGTGCCGTCACGGCAGTCAGCTACTTCGACCGCCCAGTCCTCTACGCGGTCGGTGCCACTGGGACGGAGCTGCGTCTCACCATGACGATGGCGGCCGGCCACCTTCTCGTTGCTGTCGCCTTCGCCCCCCTGGGGATCATGGTGACGGCGGTCGCGCTCACTGTCCGGGTGGCAGTGATGTGGCCGCTCCGCATGCGTGCCATAGGTCGAGCTCTGGACCTCCGAACGACCTATCTCGTGAAGGATGCGTTCGTCACCTGGCTGGCCGCGGGGGTGTGCGCCGCTCCCCTCTGGGTGCTCACGGGGTCGATGCCGCCCGCACAGGGTCTTCTGGCCGCCTGCCTCGCAGCGCCGTTCGCCCTGGCACTCTTCTGCTCGCTCCTCTGGCTGCTGAGGACCGAGACGTGGCCGGCCGCCCTCCGCGCCTTGCCGCAGACGCGGCTACCACAGCGCCTCAGGCGTACCGGTCATCCCTTGCTAGGACGTTCCGCCTAGCAACTTTCCGCCGCCCGCTCAGCACCCCCGCCGTGTGCCCGAGCCGCCCCACCCAGCGCGCGCGCCGCCGCGGGTTCAGCAGCATGACCGGTGCTCTGCTTGCTAGCCACCAGATTGCGCCCAGCAGATCTCTGGCGGCCCAACCCGAGTAGACAGCTGCTCCATGCTTGGCGGCGAGTGCTGGCATGGCGCGCCCGTATCCGTGCATCTGCCTCATCAGCGGCAGCAGCCCTTCGCGAAGCCGGTAGGCAACGACAGCCTCTGCACAGTGGCCGAAGCTGTACCCGGCCGCCTGGACCCTCCAGCTGAAGTCGACGTCGTCCCCGCCCGCCGCCAGGCCCTCGTCCCACCCACCCACTTGCCGCGCGACGTCGGTCCACACGGACAGATTGCATCCGTACGCGTAGGGCCACCGGGCGCCTCGGGGCCTTGCCGGGCGCGTCCACGCCGAGCGGTCCCTGCCCGAGAGCGCCGCCAGGGAGTTCGCCGGGTGCGGCACCAGGGCCCCGGCCACCAGATCGGCCCGCTGCGCTGCTGCGACCATTGAGCTCAGCCACTCCGGACCAACCATGTCATCCGCGTCGCAGATGCAGATGAGCTCCCCGCGCGCGGCTTGCAGGCCGACGTTGCGTGCGTGCGAGACACCCTTGGTGCCGCTGGCGTCGACGACCCGCACACCCAGTCCGACCACTCCGGCCCGCTCCACGGCTTGACAGAGATCGTCCGTAGAGCCGTTGTCCGACACGATCACCTCGAAGGCACCGGAATACGTCTGCCTGCGAAGGGCGCCCAGCTGCTCGCCGATCATATGAGCAGCGTTGTACGTCGGGATGACGACCGACACCAGGACTGGAGCTTTGCGTTGCTCACTGCGGGGTTCGGACTTCACGCCTCAACCCTAGTTGGTGTGGCAGGCTGACGACCGGTAGGCAGGCACTTCTCGGACGTACGTGTGGCTTCGACGATGGGTGGAACGACCACGATGAGCAGTGGGGCCTACGACACCAGAGGCGACGCGAGACCCGTTCAGATCTACTTCACCCCTTGGGTTCGCAGCGCTCGTAATCCCTTCGTTCGCATGTGGGTCGAGGCCGCTAAAGCTCACGGCGTGGACGTGCGCCCTTTCCGGGCTCGAGCGCTCGTGGCCCGTGCGACGCCGGTTCTGCACGTCAACTGGCCCGAGACCCCGCTGTCCGAGCCGAAACCCGTGAAAGCGGCCCTCGGAGTATCGAAGAACCTCGCGCGGCTGGCCGCGGTCCGCCTTCGCGGAGGTCGGGTCATCTGGACCGGACACAACCTACGCAACCACGAGGGGATTCACCCCCGCTTGGAGCGCTGCTACTGGTTCGCATTCAGCCACGCGGTCTCCGACCTCGTCTCGCTCAGCTCAGCAGGACTGCCGAAGCTTCTCGATGCGCACCCTCGGCTACGCAAAGCACAGGCGTTCACGGTGCCACACATGGACTACCGCAGCGTTCTCGGAAGTGGTGATGGCGACAAACGCGTCTACGACTTTGCCATGCTCGGCGCGATGCGTGCCTACAAGCGCCCTCTCGACTTCTTGTCCAGTCTGCAGGATCTCGCGGACGAGAACGTTGAAGCAGTCATCGCTGGCTCTTGCCCGTACGAAGAACTTCGGCGCGACTTGATGCGTCTGGGGAGCTGCGACGATCGGCTGACGATGTTGCTCGAGCCCGTGAGCGACAGCACGTTCGAGCAGCTGATGCGCAAGTCCCGTGTTCTGGTACTTCCGCAAGACGCTGCACTCAACAGCGGGAGTCTGCTGTTCGCCCTGAGTTGCGGAACCGCCGTCCTAGCCGTCGACACCCCCACCAACAGAGAGATCAGTGAGTGCGTCGGCGGAGGCTGGGTGCAGCTGTTTGCGCCTCCGCTCACATCGCGGGTGCTCGAGCGCGCTCTCGCGTCCGCCCCCACTTCAGTCGCGCCAGACCTGTCCCGCTACGACATTCAATCTGTCGGCAGGAGCATCGCCGCCATGTATGAGCAGGTGGCTATCCGAGCGGCCGCGCGGCCCCGACTGCGGCGACGCTCCCGGTCATCTGCTGACGTCGGATGAAGACAATTGCGCGTCGAGGCCGGCCCAACGCCCGGTGAAGGGCACGTAGGAGGGAGTCGAGACCCTCAGCCAACCCTGGGGTCTCTTGACCCAACTCTCGCTGCTGTAGGCGTCCACCCAGGCGGCAAGTGACCCGGTGGGGGCGCCAGCGGAAAGCTGGAAACGGGAACCTTGGACGGTGGACGAGGTGACGATGACCGCATGCGGTTTCTGGCTGCTCGCCTCGAGGCTGATCGCCGCCAATTTGTGGCCGATGAAGGTGCAACCGTGCACGCGCACCTGGTCACCCGTGAGGTGATGCATCCCGAGTGCAAGCCCGACGTCGCCACCCGAGGAACTGACTAGGCTGTTGACCAGCACAGTGGCAAGTCCGCTTCTAGACAGCGCATGCGCTCGGAACTGAGCTTCATGGTTCCCATGCAAACAGCACTCCACGAAGGCGAACCCGTTCGTGTAGGCGCCGTTGCTTATACCTGACCCGCCGTTGTGGAACGCAACGAGCCGGGACACCTGGTGGCGGTCGGTGTTCTGCCAGACGAAGGCGCCGTGACGCGCGTTGTTGTGGGCGACGCAGCCCTCAGTCACCCAGTGGCCGACGGCGCCCTCTGGCCAGTGGAACCCGCTCGAATCCTTCGAACCCTGGATCCCCACCGCGACACAGTCCGAGACCCTGCTGCCCTCACCGCTGCCGAGGTTGAACCCGGAGAGCCGGTAGCCGCGGAACGGCGGGTCGCAGCGGACCAGGGAGGCTACGCAACCGGCGTAGACCAGGTCGTTCGATGCGACCTGGCGCGTCCTCGTGTCCTTGGCCTGGTCCCACCAGAACGGATCCTCCATGGAGTTGTGGCTGATGCACCCGCGGAAGGAGACGCCGTGGCTCGCGTGCGGGACGAAGGCGTGCGAGCCGGCGTCGCGCACCACGACTCCGTCGACGACGCTGCCCCTGGCGGCATCACCCATCATGTGGAAGTGCATGCCGTACCGGCCCATTACCGGTGCGCTGATGGGGATCCGCCTGCCCCCTGAGCGGTAGGTGTCGCTGGTCGTGCGGCGCGGCCCGACGTACCGCAGGCCCATGTGGCTGACGGTCTGAGGACGCATGGTCAGGAACATCAGGTGGGTACGGCCGGACGGCGACCCCTCGATCCGGGCGTTCCGCGAGAGGTTGAGCACCTCGGCGGTCAAGGCCGTGCCGCCGGGCACCTCGACCAGCGGGTGGTCGAAGCGAAGCGCGCGGTCGAGCGTGACCTGGCGACCGCTGATCCGCGTGACCACCGCCTCGTCATAGGCCGTCGAGTGCCCCTTGACGCCCGGCGACAGCGTCGGCGTGACCGCTACCTCGTCACCGACCTGCCACCCTCGGGGCACGGCTGCGAGATCGAGCACCTGGCTGCCGCGCCGCAGACCTCCCGCCGCGCGGACCCATGCGGCCTTGGCCGTGCCCACGACGTCGAGCACCCCGTCGTCCACCACCCACACGCCCACGTCGGTGGCGACGGGCATCATCCCGCCGCCGACGAATGTGGCCTCGTTGATGCCGACGAACCGGACGGTGTGCCGCACCCGGGCGTCCTGCGGCCGCATGGTGAGCCGGCCACGCACCAGAAGGTTCCCGTTGAGCGTCAGGGTCACGTTCCGGGTCGGATCGAGGACGAGCTGCCCCCCGGCCTCGATGGTCAGGCTTCTCACCCGGGCATCGGCATCGAGCAGGACCTGGTCGGTAATCCGGACGTCCGACCCCCTCGTCGGCGCACTCCCCCAGGACCGCGTGTCCGACCACCTGCGGATGGGTCCGGCCGCGGCCGTCGGAGGACTTGAGAACCGCAGGGGCCCGGCGGCTACGAGGGTCACCACACCCGCTCCGGCCAGCACTGCTCGCCGCGGGATCGTGCCGCTTTCGTCCTGTCGCCTGAGCGTGCCCACCATCACTCCCCACCTGCGGACGGCCTCGCTTCTCCCTCGGCCCATCGTGGGGCAGCCTTGAACCTACGGGCGATTGGTCCGCTTCTGGCCAGACGCCGCAATGTTTGGCACTAGGTTTCTGCGCGTGCTTCTCCGTCAGGCCGCCACCAGCGCCAGCCGTCAGGTGCTAGAGAGCGGCTGGCTGTCCTCGGCCGCGCTACGGATCTCGGGTCAGCACCTTCGCGTCGTGACCTACCACCACGTGCCCTCCTTGGACGCGCTGGCCCAGCAGCTGGATCTCTTCGGCGACGCGTACCGGTTCGTCGATGGAGACGACATCGCCGCCGCGCTCGACCGCGGGCGACCCCTGCCTGCGAGGGCCCTCTGGATCACCTTCGACGACGGCCACCCGGACGCGCTGGCGGCCGGCGAGCTGCTCGCTGCCCGGGGCGTGCGAGCGATGAACTTCGTCTGCCCGTCGGTCATCGGCACGACTGCGCCGTTCTGGTGGCAGGTCCTGGACGCCGCACAGCAGCATGGCCTGGTCGAGCCAGGGGGCCGCCGATGGCTCAAGACCTGCCCGGACTCGGACCGACGGGCCGAGATCGACCGGCTGCGAGCGGGCCTCGGCGCGGCCGGCGTGAGCATCGACCGGCGGCAGCCACGCGTCGAGGACCTTCAAGCGTGGCGTCGCCTGGGCCACGAGGTCGGCAACCACAGCTGGGACCACCCCGTCTTGCCCACCTGTCCCGAGGACGCACAGCGCATGCAGGTTCGTCGCGCCCACGAATGGCTCCACGACAACGGAATGTCCCCCCGATTCTTCGCCTATCCCAACGGTGACTGGTCGCCCGTCGCCGAGGAGGAGCTGCACCGACTGGGCTACCGGGCCTCGTTCCTCTTCGATCACCGGCTCACCGTTCCTCAGCAGCAGAACCATCAGCGGCTCTCGCGCCTGCGGCTCGACTCGGATGCGGGTGTGCAGCGGGCGCGCGCCATCGTGTCGGGAGCCCACCCGGCGGTCTTCCAGGCCGCCCGCAAGGTCGGTCTGGTGCCGGCGTGAGCGTCGAGTTCGACATCGTGCCCGTCGAGCAGGTGCCGTTCAGCCAGATCGTCACGCTCCTGCAGGAGGCGTTCGGGCCGCGCAAGACCGAGGACCACTTGCGGTGGAAGCACCAGGACGGTCCTTGGGGCCCGGCCAGCGGATCCGCTGCCGTCCGCAACGGCGAGGTGCTGGGGGTCCGCCTCATGGTTCCCTGGCGGCTCGCGGTCGGCAGCGAGACACGGGCAGCGGCGCGAACGATGGACGGGGCGGTGGCCGTCTCGGCGCGCCGGCTGGGAATCTTCTCCACCCTGGTGCGGCACGAGGTCGCACGCAGGGCGCAGACCGAGCGGTGGGAGGCGATCTACAGCACCAGCGTGCCGGCCTCGAGGGAGGCCTATCGCCGGCTCGGCTGGACGATCTTCCCGCCGCAGCCCTCGGTCGTGACCTTGAGCAGGTGGTCCAGGGCGCGGGTCGACGAGTGCGATCCCATGGAGGTCGTGCCTGCGCGGGGGGACGAGCAGCTCACTACCGCCTGGGACACATCCAGCCTCCGGTGGCGCTACGACCCCCGTAGCGGCCACGACTACCACGCCCTCCGCCTCGCGGAAGCAGCAGGCGACCAGGGCATCGTGTACCGATTGGCTTCTTCCAGGAGGCTTCGCACCGTGGTCGTCACGTCCCTCGTCGGCGGCACGGACGAGAAGCGGCAGCTCGTGCGGGCCGTGACCCGGCACGAGCGCGCCCCGCTGGTGGTCCTGCAGGCGGCAGATGCCGGCCTGGCGCCCCGCGTGCGACGCCCGGTCGGCTCGGGGAGCACGGTGAGCCTCACCGTGAACCATCCCGACGCCCTGCCCGCGCTCGACCCCCACAGCTGGCGCTTCACCGGGGCGGACCTCGAGGGCGTCCTGTGAGCGCCGGCCCGGGACGGTCCGCTGACCCAGCCAACAACGGCATGCACGTCGTGCACGTCATCAACCGCCTGTCACCCACCGGCGGTGCCGAGGTGTCGTTGAGCCAGCTGCTGCCGCACCTGCAGGATCTGGGGCTCAGGAACACCGTCCTCACCATCCGGCCGCACCATCGAGGGTCGCGGATCCCCGAGGTCGCGGCGGCCGGTGTGCGGGTGGTCGAGCTGGACGCTCCCTCTCTGCGCCAGGCGATCGCTCCCGCACGTCGAGCCCTGCGCAGCCTGCGGCCCGACCTCGTCCACGCCACGCTCTTCGACGCAACGGTCGCATCGCTGCCGGCAGCCCGGACTCTCGGCATCCCGGCGGTGTGCAGCATCGTTAACGCCATGCACTCACCCGAAGCGGCCGTACGGGAGAGGCGCCGCTCGGTCCGCTTGGGGCTGCAGGCGGCAGATGCCTTCCTCCTCAGGACCTGCGCTCGCCAAGTGCATGCCATCACTGGCTACGCCGCAGAGAATGCAGTCAAGCGGCTCGGCCTATCTCGGCAGAAGTTGGTCGTCATCCCCCGCGGACGTGACCGCGCTGCCCTCGGGGAGCCGGGAGAAGAGCGGCGTAAGCGCGTCCGGCAAGCCCTCGGCCTAGACCAGGATCTAGAACTAGTACTCACAGTCGGACGCCAGGAACCTCAGAAGGCACAACATCTGCTAGTCGAAGCGTTTACTCGCGTGGCCGCCAAACGACCGCGATCCGTCCTATTGATCGCGGGTCGGGACGGCAACAACACCCGCCGGGTCCGTGCCGCCATCCAAAGATCTGGGGTGTCGAACCGCATTCACCTGCTCGGCGCTCGTGATGACGTGCCGGACCTCTTGGCTGCAGCAGACGTATTCGCCTTTCCGAGTCTATCTGAAGGTCTTGGCGGCTCGGTTCTCGAAGCGATGGCGCTCGCGGTTCCCATCGTTTCCTCCGATCTGCCCCCGATTGCTGAGGTGACAGCGGGCACTGCAACGCTCGTTCCTGCCGGAAGCGCTGAGTTCCTCGCTCAAGCCCTATCTCGGGTACTGGATGATCCTGAGGTCGCGACGCGCAGAGCCCGATGCGCATACGACCGGTTCGAGCAGGAGTACCGCATCGAGCGCGTCGCGGCGCGGACTGCGGAGTGGTACCAGCGGGTGCTCGCCCCGCACCCAGGACGCTAAATGGCTACGCCGACGTCCGGCCGCCTGGTCGTCGTGGGAGCGGGCGGTCACGCCCGCGAGCTCCTCGACGTCGTGGCGGCGTGTCGAGCCGCGGGTACCGCGCGATGGGACGTCATCGGACTGCTCGCGGACGAACGCCCCCCTCCCCTCGTCCTGGAACGCCACGGACTCCCGTGGCTCGGTGAGGTGGAACCAGGGCTTCAGGAGCTCCCGGAGGACACTGGCTACCTGATCGGGATCGGGTCCGGTCGGGTCCGTCTGCAGGTGGACGGGCTGGCCCGCGCCCGGGGACTGGTCGCCCCCGTGCTCGTGCACCCGATGGCGGCCGTCGGAAGCCACAGCGTCTTGGGCGAAGGATGCGTCCTGTTCAGCCACTCCTCCGTCACCACGAACGTCCGCCTCGGTCGGCACGTCCACCTCAACCGGGGGGCCACGGTGGGGCACGACTCCGGGCTGGGTGACTACACGACCCTCCACCCCAACGCGGTGGTCTCCGGCGGCTGCGACCTCGGGTCCGAGGTGACGATGGGAACCGGGTCCGTGGTGATCGAGCTCCGCTCGATCGGTGACCGCAGCACCGTGGGCGCGGGAGCGGCTGTGCTCCGGGACGTGCCGGCAGACCTCACCGTCGTCGGAGTGCCTGCCAGAGCCATCGCGAAGCACGAAGGCAACGAATAGGGCGATTCCGCTGTCATCACAGGGCGGCACCGTAGGATGCCGAGGACCACGGAAGAGGGGGCTGCATGCGTATCGTCGTGACCGGGGGCGCGGGCTTCATCGGTGCGAACCTGTGCCGGGAGCTGCTCTCCCGCCCGGGGGTGTCCGAGGTCGTCGCTCTGGACGACCTGTCCACGGGGCGCGTGCAGAACCTTGAGGGGACCGGAGCCACCCTTCTCGAGGGCTCCATCCTCGACGACAGCGCGCTCGACCAGGCGATCGCCGGCGCTCACTCGGTCGTCCACCTCGCAGCGCTCCCCTCGGTCCCCCGCAGCATCGAGAACCCGTTGCTCAGCCACACGGTCAACGCGACCGGGACGCTCAAGGTGCTCGAGGCCGCCAGGCGCCACGGGAACGTGCACGTGGCCCTGGCCTCGTCGTCCTCCGTCTACGGCAAGAACCCCGAGCTGCCCAAGCACGAGGGCCTGCTCACCCAGCCGATGAGCCCTTACGCGGTCTCCAAGCTGGCCACCGAGACCTACGCGGTGACCTACGCCCAGTGCTTCGGGCTGCCCACGCTCCCGTTCCGGTTCTTCAACGTCTACGGGCCGCTGCAGCCGGCCGACCACGACTACGCGGCCGTCATGCCGATCTTCATCGACGCCGCGCTCGACGGCCGTCCGCTGCCCATCAACGGCGACGGGACGCAGTCGCGGGACTTCACCTTCGTGGGCAGCGTGGTGCGCGTGCTCGCCGACGCCGCGGTCAACCGGGTCACCAGCGACACGCCGGTCAATCTCGCGTTCGGCACCCGCACCACCCTGCTCGAGGCCATCACCGTTCTGCAGAAGGTTCTCGGGCACCCGGTCGAGCGGGAGCACCGGGCGCCGCGGGTCGGCGACGTGCCCCACTCGCAGGCCTCGGACGACCGGCTACGGGCGCTCTTCCCGGACGCGCAGCCGGTCCCCTTCGAAGAGGGCGTCGCCGCCACGGTGGCCTGGTTCCAGGAGCAGCGGGCCGCGCTCGTTCATGAGTGAGGCGGTGGCCCGGCGGGTGACGGCTGCCGGGGTCCTCCTCCTCGGCTGCCTGCTCTGGACAGGGGTCTCGACGGCCCGTGCCGACCGGCCGATCGACCAGCTGCTTCCCCTGCTCGGGTTGGCGATTCTCGTCATCGCCGCCCTTGCCCTGGGATTTGCGCTCGCCCGGGTCCGTCCGTGGCTGCCGGCTGCCGTGCTGGCTCTCGGCATGCTGGTGCTGGTCGCCCGCGCGCCGGCGCCCTTCAGCGGTGGCCCGTTGGGCGGCCCCCTCGGGTACGCCAACGCCGATGCTGCGCTCTACGTCCAGCTGACCGCGCTCCTCCTGGTGACCGCCGCCGCGCTCCGCGGCCCGGCTCGGGGCGTGCTGGCCGTCGTGGCCGCGGCGCCGGTGCTCCTCACGGCGGCGCTGGGAGACCGGGCCGCCGCCGGCTCCGGCGTCCTGCTGCTGATCGTTGGCTGGTCTCTGCTCGCCGTGACGACCCGCCCGGTGCGGCGGCTCGCCGTCCTCGCGGCAGGCGCGGCCGTGGTGGGGGCCGCGCTCTTCGCCCCGATGGTGGCGGCGGTCGAGCTGCACCCACCGACGGTCGACAGCCGACGGCTCGCGCTCTGGCACGACGGGCTGCGATTGGTCGGGTCCGCGCCCGTTCTCGGGCACGGGGCACGCTCGTTCCCGGTCACCAGCCCCACCGCACGCACGGATTCCGACACGCGGGAGACGCACGCCGAGGTGCTGCAGGTCGGCGCCGAAGGCGGCGTCCCGGCCGCGCTGCTGCTGCTCGGCGCCGAACTGATGCTGGTTGCGGCGCTGGCCGCCCGGCGAACGGCTGCCGCTGCGATCGCCGCCGGCGGGCTCGCCATCCTGTGCCTGCAAGCCGGGATCGACTACGTGCTGCACTTCCCCGCCGTCGTCGCCGCCGGCGGGCTCGCCGTCGGCGCCGGGCTCGGCATCTCCCAAGGAGCTGCTACGCGGCGGACTCCGGCTCCTGCCAAGACTCCTGAGCCTGCGCCGGCAACGGGAACCCCTGGTTGACCCCGCCCTCGCCGGTGATCCCGGCGGGCCGGACCAGCCGCAGCAGGGTTCGCACCACGATCCGCAGGTCCAGCGCGAGGCTGCGGTGGTCGACGTACCAGACGTCGAGCTCGATCCGCTCGGGCCAGCTCAGGCTGTTGCGCCCGTTCACCTGGGCCCACCCGGTGATGCCCGGGCGCACCTCGAGCCGGCGGCGCTGGAACGCCGAGTAGTGCACTACCTGCTCGGGCAGCGTGGGGCGCGGGCCGATGAGCGACATGTCCCCGCGCAGCACGTTCACCAGCTGGGGCAGCTCGTCCAGGCTGCTGGCGCGCAGCGCCCGGCCGAGCGCCGGTGTGCGGACGTCGTCGGGCTCGTCCGGGGTGCGCGGGTCGCGCATGGTGCGGAACTTCAGGATGGTGAAGACCCGCCCGTGCAGGCCGGAGCGCTGCTGGCGGAAGATGACCGGCGAGCCCATCCGCCAGCGGACCAGCGCCGCGATGGCCGCGATGACCGGGCTCAGCACCGTGAGGCCGAGACCGGCCGCGACGACGTCGATAACGCGTCTCATGCCGTCTCCTCCCCCAGCTCCCAGCCCAGGTTCTTCCGCCGCGCCACCGTGGCGTAGGTCGCGACGGACCGGGCCGCCACGGTCCGCTGGTCGTAGTGCGCCAGCGCCCGGTCCCGGGCGGCGCGGCCGAGCCGGGAGCGCAGCGCGGGGTCGTCGAGCAGCCGCGCCACGGCATGCTTGACCGCCGGGGCGTCGTGTGGCGGCACCCGCAGCACCTCGTGCTCGGGCTCGCCCAGCTCCCGGCAGCCGCGCACGTCGGTGACGACCAGCGGCAGCCCGGTGGCTGAGGCCTCCATGCCCGAGCGGCTGAAGCCCTCGCGGTAGGAGGGCAGCACGAACACGTCGGCCGCGGCGTAGACCGCGGGCATGTCGGTGCGCATCCCCAGCCAACGCACGCCGGGCAGCTCCGACAGCGCGTCGGGCTTGTCCGGGTCGGCCGGGCCGACCCAGCAGAAATGGGCCCGCCCCTGCAGCTCCTGGGCGGCTGCGGCGTACTCCCGGATGCCCTTCTCGGCCACCCGCCGGCCCACCCCGAGCACGATCAGCTCGTCCTCGGCGATGCCGAGGTCGGCCCGCACCTTGCCCCGGGCCTCCGGGTCCGGCCCGAACCGGCGCAGGTCGGTGCCATTGCCGACCACCTGGCTGGGCACCCGCAGCCAGCGGGCCATCCGCCGCTGGTCCTCGGCCGACTGGAACAGCTCGGCGTCGGCGAAGGCGGCCGCGGCGGCCTCGGCACCCACGACCAGGGCGCGCTTGCGCAGGCCGTCCTCGGTGGTGGCCCACAGCCCGTGGCAGGTGTCCACGACGACCGGGACCCGGGCGATCCGGCCCAGCACCCGGCCGAGCACCCCGCCCTTCGGGGTGTGCGTGTGCAGCACGTCGAGGCGAAGCCGCCGCAGCACACCGACCAGCTCGCGGGCGGCGCGGGCGTCGTCGCCCGGGGACCAGGCACGGGTGAGCGACGGGACCGCGACCGGGGTGACGCCCCAGGAGCGCAGCTCGTCGCCCGCTGGGCCGGGGGCGCTGATCCCGAACACCTCGAAGCCGGCCTCGACGTCGGCCTGCAGCTCGGTGCGCAGCAGCACCTGCAGGCTCAGGTCGACGGTGGTCAGGTGCGCCACCCGCAGCGGTCGGCCTCCCGGGCCCCGCAGCCTCGGGACTGCCGGCGGCCGGATCTGCTCAGGCACGGACGCCGGCCTTCTTGGCCACGCTAACGATGCCGGCGTAGGCCCGCTCCGGGAGCAGGCCGGTGCCGAGCTTGGCCTTGAAGAATGGCAGCGGGTCGGTGCCGCGCACCGGCACCCGGCGCAGCCGGTGCAGGTCGGCGCCGGCGCCGTTGCGGCCCAGCTGCCCGGTGCTGGCCGAGCGGTAGCGGCGGCGCAGCTCGGCCTCCATCCGCGGAACGGGGACGCCCCAGGGGTAGGTGAAGTGCTCCGGCCGCACGCCCAGCCGCTTCTCGATCTCGGCGTCGCACTGCTCCAGCTCCTCGAG
Organism: Motilibacteraceae bacterium; assembly: GCA_051954955.1. Lineage (GTDB taxonomy): Bacteria > Actinomycetota > Actinomycetes > Motilibacterales > Motilibacteraceae > JBQCHF01. The sequence goes on along the minus strand of JBQCHF010000034.1, from coordinate 17,055 downwards.
CGAGAGCGCCTCGGGGCGCGCGTGGTTGTGGGTGTGCGCGCCGACAGTGCACAGGCCGGAGGCCAGCATCTCCTCCAGCTGCGCCCAGGTGAGGGCAGGGCCGGCGGCCTTGGCGGTCGAGCCGTCCCAGTGCATGGTGCCCTCGACGAAGGCGGTAGCCAGGTAGACCGTGAAGGGCAGCCGGCGCTCACGCAGCAGCGGCCAGGCGTTCTCGTAGACGTCGCGGAACCCGTCGTCGAAGGTGAGCACCACGCCGGGTCGGTCGTCGCCCTTTTCGCTGCGCTCCACCGCCTCGTCGATCGGGACGACGTGGTGCTCGGCGAGCAGATCCACCTGCCGGCGGAACGCCTCCGCCGCCAGGTCCCGCTCGTCCGGAGAACCGCCGCCCACCCGGTGGTAGATCAGCCAGGTCGTCCCCCGTTCGGGGGTCACGGACGGCAGAACCGACAAAGCCGTCTTGATCACACTCCGCACCCGGGCAGGATAGGGGGCCGTGACACTGCGCGAGAGGGAAGTCGGCACGGATTCGATGACGACAAGCAACGAACGACGCGTTCTGCACCTGGTGACCCGTGACCAGCGTCGGGGTGCGGAGCTCTCGGCAGTGAGCATCAGCGAGGCCCTCAGCGAGCTCGGTTGGCGCAGCGAGGTGGTCGCACTGGCCCCCGGCCCCGCGGAGAGAGCCCTCGGTGTCCGGGTGCTCGGCCAGAGCACCCTCTCCGTGCGCACCCTGCTTCGACTCCGGCAGGCGTTGCGTCGCGCCGACGTCGTCGTCGCCCACGGCTCACGAGCGCTGCCTGCCTCGGTGCTCGCCGGTCCGGGGCTCGGCGTCCCGGTCGTGTACGCGAACATCGGCGATCCGGGCTACTGGGCCAGCAGCCGGTGGCGGACCATCCGGACCCGGCTCCTGCTCTCGCGGACGGCAGCAGTGGCCGCCAAGTCCGCGCTCGCGCTGCCGGTGTTCGACGCCAAGTACCGCGTCCCGCCGCAGCGGCTGGCCGTCGTCGGCACAGGACGTCCCACGGACCAGCTGACGCCTCTGACCCGGGAGGAGCGCGACAGCGCGCGCAGCAGGCACGGTCTGCCCACCGATGCACCACTCGCCGTCGTCGTCGGCGCCCTGGCGCCGGAGAAGCGGGTCGACGTGGCCCTCGACGCCGTCGCCTCGCTGCCTGACGTGCACCTCGCGGTCGTCGGCGACGGGCCGCTGCGAGCCGCCCTGGAAGCGCATGCAGCCGAACACGTCGCGCGCATCCATTTCCTCGGCCGGCTCGAGGACCCGGTCCCCGTCATGGGAGCAGCCGACGTCGTGCTGCTGACGAGCGAGAGCGAAGGGACTCCGGGCGTCCTCATCGAGGCAGGGCTCCTCGGTGTTCCCAGCGTCGCGACCGACGTGGGCTTCACCCGGGACATCGTCGCCGACGGGCGCACAGGGCAGCTCGTTGCTGCCGACGACCCCGCCGCGACGAGCCGCGCCATCGTCAGCGTGCTGGACATGCCGGACATGGGACGTGCCGCCCGGCTGTGGTGCCAGGAGAGATTCGACATCCGGGCAGCAGCGGTGCGATGGGACGAGCTGCTTCGGGCCGTGTCGTCGTCACGTGACGGTCACGATCAGTCACGGTAGGTAGGCGCTAATCGGGTGAAAGTCCGGAAGACCCGTTACGCAAGGTCGCAGAGTGCGGCATGATACTCACCGCGCGTCGCCCCATCGGGTGATTCGTCAGCGCTACCGGGGTGAACGCCCTGGGGGGGGAGTTTCGGCTAGTGGCTACTGCACGCATCCGCGGTCGTCGGTTCGAGCTGCGCGCGGCCACCGCCGACCTCGTCCTGGTTGCCCTTTCCTCCGCCCTCGCGCTGCTCGCCCGCTTCGATGGGCACGTGCCCGCCGACTACTGGGCGTCGGAGGCGGTCTTCGTCGCGGTGGCCGTCGCGGTCACCATCGGCACGCACGCCGGGCACCTGCTCTACGCCTCCCTCTGGGCGCACGCCAGCATCATCGAGGCGCGCCGGCTGGTGCGCAGCACGGTCGTCGCCACCCTGCTGCTCGTCGCCATCGACCTCCCGCACCGGATCGTGCCCCTCTCGGTGATCCTCTTCGGCCAGCTGCTCTACCTGCTGCTGGCCGGCGGCCTGCGCTTCCGCTCGCGGCTGCTCGTCCGCCGCCAGCCCTCGCGTGCCCCGCGAGGTGTCCCGGCGGTTGTCGTGGGCGTAGGCGAGGCGGGCGCGGCGCTGATCCGGGCCATGCGCCGGGACCCCGACGTCTACCTCCCGGTCGCCGCGCTCGACGACGACGTGACCAACCACGGCAAGGTGCTGCTCGGGGTGCCGGTCGTGGGCTTTGTGGACAGCCTGCCCGAGCTGGTGGAGCGCACCAAGGCCGAGCAGGTGCTGCTCGCCGTGCCCAGCGCCGACCAGGAGCTGATCCGGAGGGTGGCGGACCTGTGCGACGCCGCCGAGGTGCCGCTGCGGATCCTCCCCCAGGTGAGCGAGCTGGTGCCCGGCCGCGTGCAGCTGGCAGACCTGCGCGAGCTGCAGATCGACGACCTGCTCGGCCGGCAGCAGCGCTCCACCGACCTGGCCGCCGTCTACTCGCTCATCGCCGGCAAGCGGGTGCTCATCACCGGCGCCGGCGGCAGCATCGGCAGCGAGATCGCCCGCCAGGTCGCCGCGCTGGACCCGGCCGAGCTCTACCTGCTCGACCACGACGAGACGCACCTGCACGACACGATGAGCAAGCTCGGCGCCCCGGGCACCCAGCTGCTGGCCGACGTGCGCGAGCGCGCGGTCATCAACCGGATCTTCGCCGAGCGCCGCCCCGAGGTGGTCTTCCACGCCGCGGCGCACAAGCACGTCCCGCTGCTCGAGTCGCACCCGATCGAGGCCGCCCGCACCAACGTCTGCGGCACCGACAACGTGGTGGCCGCGGCCGCCGCGGTCGGCACCGGCACGTTCGTGTTCGTCAGCACCGACAAGGCGGTCAGTCCGAGCAGTGTGATGGGGGCGAGCAAGCGGATCGGTGAGCAGGTCGTCCTGCACGCGCGCCCGGAGGGCGGCCGCTACTGCGCGGTCCGGTTCGGGAACGTGCTCGGCAGCCGCGGCAGCGTCGTCCCGACCTTCATCCGGCAGATCAGCGAGGGCGGCCCGGTCACCATCACCGACCCGCGGATGACCCGGTTCTTCATGAGCATCCCCGAGGCGGTGGCCCTCGTGCTGCAGGCCGCCACCCTCTCCGAGGGAGGCGAGATCTTCATGCTGGACATGGGCAAGCCGGTGCCGATCGTGCAGCTGGCCGAGCGGCTGATCCGGATGCAGGGCCTCCGGGTCGGCACCGACATCGAGATCCGCGTCACCGGGGTGCGCCCCGGCGAGAAGCTGCACGAGGTGCTCGCCGAGGCCGACGAGCTTCCCCACCCCACCCGACACCCGGCGGTCACCCGTCTCGTGCCCAGCCCGCTCCCGGCCGCCGACATCGCCGCCGCCGTGCGCGCCTTCACCTACCTGTGCGAGCACGCCCGCGAGGAGGACGTCCGCGAGCTGGTGATGGACCTGGCGCACAGCCGAGTGCGGGCCCACCGAGACGGGCTCCTGCGCCTCGGCTTCCGTCGCCGGGCTAGCGACCAGGACGCCGCCGCCGCGCGCGGCGCCGACCGCCGGCTCTGCCGCCGGACGAGTGATCTGCACTCGTCTGTCCCCGTTCAGGCCGGCGAGCGGACCATCGTGATCGTCGACTCGTCCATCGACAACGAGGCGGCCGTCTCATCGTGAACAAGAGCCTGGTGGACCTGCTCCGGGGGCTGCGCCGCCGCTGGGTCGTCCCGGTGGTGGCGGGGCTGCTCGCGGCCGGCATCGCGTGGGTCACGTCGCCCACGCCCCCTCCGCCCAGCCAGTCGCCCGTCGCCAGCCCCGGCGTCACCTACCGGGCCACCGCCACCTACATCGCGGACCAGCAGAACAGCGCGCTGCCGAACCTGACCCTGCTGCAGACGTTCGTGACCGCCGGCGATATCCCGCAGCGCGCGGCCAAGGCGCTCGGTCAGCCCGGTCAGGGGCCGCTGCTGGCGGCGAAGATCACCGCCTCGGGCGACCCGAAGCTGGGCACCTTCACCATCAGCGCAACCGACGAGCAGCCGGCGCAGGCCGAGAAGCTGGCGACCGCCTTCGGCGACGCAACCATCGCCTCACTGGCAGCGCAGGTCACCGCACGGCAGGACCAGCAGGTCAAGAACCTCACCGACAGCGTGAAGCGGCTGGCCACCACCATCCAGCAGACCAGGGTGAAAGCCAGCGCCGCCTCCGGCATCGACCAGGACCTGCTCACCGCCCAGGCCAACGCCTTGCAGGACCAGTACACCGCCCTCATCCGCCAGTTGGCCGCCGTGCAGTCGCAGAGCCCCGGCGACGTCGGGCTCACCCTGCTGCAGGCCCCGGTGGCCGTCCCGACCGGCAGCGGCGGCACGGTGGCGGCGATCACCAGTCCGCACAGCCGTCCCCTCAAGACCGTGGCGGGACTGCTCCTCGGGCTGGCCCTGGGCGCCGGCGGGGTGCTCCTTCTCGAGCGCCTGGACACCAGGCCCCGCACCCGTGCCGCCACCTCCGCCGCTTTCGGGCTGCCCGTGGTGGCCGAGGTGCCGCTGGCCAAGCGGCGCGAGCGGCGCGACTACGCCGTGCTGGTGCGCTCCGCCCCGGAGTCGGCGGTGGCCGAGGCCTACCGGGGGCTGCGCGCCACCCTCGTGCTGCTCCCCACGAGCGGACCGGGTTCTCGCTACGACGACGCCGCGCGCCGGCAGGTCGACCGGGAGGGCCGCGGATCGGTCGTGCTGGTCACCAGCCCCGGCCCGGGAGCCGGCAAGACGAGCACGATCGCCAACCTGGCCGCGGCCTTCGCCGAGACCGGCAAGCGCGTCCTGGTGCTCGATTTCGACCTGCGCAACCCGCAGGCCCACCTGTTCCTCGACGTTCCGGAGGCCCGTGGGCTCAGCGACCTGGCCGGAACCGGCCGGGTCCGCGACCTGGACGGATACATGCGCCCCACCTCGCTGCGCGGCGTCGACCTGGTGACCGCCGGTTCCGAGGACTGGGCACCAGGCGTCGTCACCGCGGCCATGGGCGACATCATCGACGCCGCCTCTCAGCGTGCAGATGTGGTGCTGGTGGACAGCCCCCCGCTGCTCAGCGGCTCGGACGCGATCGACGTTCTCCCCTACGCCGACACCACCGTGCTGCTCAGCGCGGCTGGGAAGACCAATCCGGGTGAGGCGCAGCGCGCCGGCGAGCTGCTCGAGCGGCTCAACGCGGAGGTGCTCGGCGTGGTCATCGTCGGCTCCGAGACCCCGGCGGTCCGCCCCAGCGGCACCCCGGGCCGTCGGTGGCGCCCGTCCCTGCCCGGCCGGCGCAGCCCCAGCAGGTCCCGGCGTCGGCCCGGGCCGGCCCACGAGGACGTCGAGCGGGTGGGGGGATGAGCGTGGAGACGTCGGTGGGCACGGAACGGTGGGTCCGCCGCGCCGGGGTGTTCCACCGCGACCGCGGCGATCGCATCGTCGCGCTGAGGCCGGACGACGACAACGCGGTGGTCCTGGACGCCACGGCGGCTGCCATGTGGCGGCGTCTCAACCAGGGCCGGACCCTCGGCGAGCTCGCCGCATCGCTCGCCGAGCAGTTCGGCGTCGCGGCCCAGGACATCGAGGCCGACGTCGAGGCGGGGCTGCTCGCCCTGCATGAGGCCGGGCTGGTGACGCGGCGATGACGACCGCGGCTGCCGACCTGCTGCCCTTGGCCGAGCCGTCCGCCCGCCTGCTCGAGACCGTCGCATCGCACGGCCTGCTCGGTTCGCTGCACGAGTGGCCCAAGGAGCCGTTGGCAGTCCCAGAGTTCGACGTGCTGCTGGCGGAGGCCCGCCGGCAGCGACTGGTCGGGCTGCTCACCCGCTCCGCCGTCGACGGCCGGCTCCCGCTCACCCCGGAGCAGGAGCTGGCGGTGGACGAGGCGTGGACCGAGGCGATGCGCTGGAACGTGCACCTCGAGCGCGCCACGGTGCGCATGGTCGACGAGCTCGGCGCGCAGGGCATCGAGACGCGCAACCTCAAGGGCGTCGCCGCGGCGCACCTGGACTACCCGGACCCCTCGTGGCGGCAGTCCAGCGACATCGACCTGCTGGTGCGCCCTGATCAGATCGACGCGGCCGCCCGGCATCTGGCCGACCACGGCTTCACCCGGCCGGTGGCCGAACCGCGCCCCGGCTTCGACCGCCGCTTCGGCAAGGGCGCCACCTTCGTGGCCGAGACCGGGTTCGAGCTCGACCTGCACCGCACCTTCGCGATGGGTCCCTTCGGGCTCACCATCCGCATCGAGGACCTCTGGGCGGACGCGCAGCCGTTCCGCGTGGCCGGCCACCAGCTCACCGCACTGGTCCCCGAGCTGCGGCTGGTGCACGCCTGCTTCCACACCGCCCTGGGCGACCGGGTGCCTCGGCTGGTCCCCCAGCGCGACATCGCCCAGCTGGTCCTCAGCGGTCAGGTCGACCCGCTCGCGGTGCGGGACCTGGCCCGACGCTGGGGCTGCGAGGTGGTGCTGGCAGCGGCGATCCGCCGCAGCTGGCGGTCGTTGGCGATCGCCGACGCCACCGCGCTGTCGGAGTGGGCGCGCAAGTACCAGCCGAGCCCGGAAGAGGGGCGGGCCCTCGCGGCCTATCACAAGGACGGCGCGAAGTACGCCGAGCTCTCCTGGCTGGCGCTGAAGACGCTGCCGCTCACCGAGCGGCTGACCTTCGGCTGGTCCCTCGCCTTTCCCAGCAGCGGCCGGCTCGGTGGCCGGGAGCTGACCCTCCAGCAGCGGGTCCAACGTGCCGCGCGCGGATGGTCCGGCAGCAAGCGCCGCGGCAGCGAGCCGCCCGCGGAGGAGACGGCGTGACCCCGGCTCGCGTTCTCTGGCTGACCAAGGGGCTCGGACGCGGGGGTGCGGAGCAGATTCTCGCCAGCAGCGCGGGCCTGCTCGACCCTCGTCGCTACCAGGTCGACGTGGCATACACGCTCGCGCGCAAGGACGCTCTCGTGGCCCGCCTCCAGGCCGACGGGGTCAGGGTGCACTCGCTCGGCAGCGGGCGGATCCCGCGGTGGCCGCAGCGGCTCGAGCGACTGCTCGCGCGGGAGCGGTACGACCTCGTGCACACGCACGCTCCGGTGCCGGCGAGCGCGGCCCGGCTCGTCGTCCCACGGGGCGCGGTCGTCGTACACACCGAGCACAACATGTGGGACCGGTATCGCAGCGCCACGCGGTGGGCCAATGCGACCACCTACCAGCGCAACGACGCGGTGATCGCGGTCAGCACCAGCGTGGCCGAGAGCATCGACCGGACGCGCGTCCGTCCCGGCTCACCACTGCACGTTCTTCGGCACGGGATCGACACCCGTGCCGTGGCGCACGGCACGGACGCCCGGCTGACGGCTCGAGAGCTCCTCGGCCTGCCGGCCGACGCACCGGTGATCGGCTGCGTCGCCAACTTCACTCCGAAGAAGGACCACGCGAACCTCCTTCGGGCGCACGCCGCCGTCGCCGACGCGCACCTCGTGCTCGTCGGTCTCGGCCCGCTCGAGGCCGAGCTCCGCTCGCTGGCATCGGAGCTGGGCACCGCGCACCGGGTGCACTTCCTCGGCATGCGTGACGACGTGCCGAGGCTACTCGCCGCCTTCGACGTCTTCTGTCTCAGCAGCCGGTTCGAAGGGCTGCCGCTCTCCCTTCAGGAGGCCATGGCCGCGGGCATCGCCCCGGTGGTCACGAACGCTGGGGGCATGCCCGAGCTCGTCTCGGACGGCGTCAACGGGCTGATCGTCGCGCCCGGCGCCGTCTCGGAGCTGAGCGAGGCCCTGAGCCGCGTGCTGGCGGACGAGGACCTGCGGCAGACACTGGGCCAGGCGGCCCGTCACGCCTCACAGGACTTCTCCTTGGACCAGACCGTGTGCGAGCTCGAGCGCATCTACGACGGGCTGCTGCGATGACGGCGACGTCGCAGCTCGAGATCCGGGAGATGCTCCCCGGGGACGAGGCGCAGGTGCTGGCGCTGCTCACCGCCAGCCTCGCCGGGGGCCCGACGGGACGGCGCGAGGCGGAATTCCTCCGCTGGAAGCACCAGGAGAACCCGTTCGGTCGCTCCCCCGCCCTGGTGGCCGTGGAGGGCGGAACGGTCGTCGGCGTGCGCTTCCTGCTGCGGTGGCGGCTCCGCCTCGGCAACGAGGATTTTCGTGCCGTGCGCATGGTGGACACGGCCACCCACCCCGATCATCAGGGTCGGGGCATCTTCAAGCGGCTCACGCTCGCGGCGCTCGAGCGGTGGGCCGATGAGATCGACCTGGTCTTCAACACGCCGAACTCCAACAGTCGCCCGGGCTACCTGAAGATGGGCTGGCAGGAGGTCGGGGCACTGCCCATCAGCCTCCGGGTGCGCCGACCGCTGGCCTTCGCCCGGGGCGCCGTGGCCGCGGCCCGGCGCGTGCCGGTCCCCCCGGGAGACCTCAGGGCGAACGGGTCGTCGGCCGCCGAGGTCCTTCCGGGCCTGCTCGACGACGGGCACCTGACGCCTCTGCTGGGCCGTCGACCGCACGGGCTGCACACCCCGTTGACCCCCGAGTTCCTGCGTTGGCGCTACGCCGAGGTCCCCGGTCTGCGCTACGAGGTCTTCCCGTCCCGGCGAGGTGGCGAGCTGGTCGGGCTCGGCATCGGCCGGCGTCGTCGCCGCGGGCCGCTGGTGGAGCTCACGCTCGCCGAGCTGCTGACGAAGCCGGATGACGACGACGCCCGTGGGCTGGTGCTGTCGGCGGCGGCCAAGGCGCCGGGGATCGACCATGTCGCGGTGCACCTGCCTTCGGCGCCCGAGCGGAACGCGGCGATCCGACGCGGATACCTCCCAATCCCCCGGCAGGGGATGGTGCTCACCGTCCGCCCCGGCCTGGCGACCCCGTCCGCGGGCCGCGCACTGTCGGATTGGTCGTTGTCCCTGGGCGACCTCGAGGTGTTCTGAGGTGCGCAGCTCGCTCAGCCCCATGAACGTGGCCGCTGCACTGGCAGCCGGTGGTTACGCCGGAGCCGTCTTCTGGATCACCGACCGACAGGGGTGGGACGTCGGGGGCGCCTTGGTGGTCGCTCCTGCTCTCATCACGATCAGCGTGCCGATCCTCCTGGCCCTGGGGCGCCGGGACCCCGACCCGCGCATGCCGGGCCTGCTCGTCCTCGCCCTGTTCGCGAAGCTGACCGGGACCCTCGCGCGCTACTTCGTGCTGCAGGTGGTCTACAGCGGCGGGGGTGATGCCACCCGTTACGATCAGGCCGGCAAGATCCTCTTTCACGGCGTGCGACGCGGTGTCATCGGGACGACGAACTCCCCGGGCGGCGCCGCAACTCACCACGTCGAGCAGATCACCGGGATCGTCTACGCGGTCACCGGCCCGACCTTCGTCGGCGGCTTCCTCGTCTTCTCCTGGCTCGGCTTCTGGGGCGCCGTGCTCTGCACCCGTGCAGTCCGGATGGCTGCCCCGCAGGTGGATGCCTACCGGTACTCGGCCCTGCTCCTGTTCCTCCCGTCGGTCCTCTTCTGGCCGTCGAGCATCGGCAAGGAATCGCTCGCACTCGCCGGCATCGGCGTCTGCGTCTATGGCGCCGCCCGCGTCTACACCAAGCGCCACCTGGGCTACCTGACAGTCGCCGCCGGCCTCGGGTTCCTCCTCCTCGTCCGGCCCAACGTCGCGGCCCTCGTGGCGGCCGCCCTCATCGCGGGCATGGCGCTGGGACGCGGGGAGCGGCAGGTGACGGCAGGGCGGTTCCGCACCCTCCTGGCGCTCGCTGTGCTGGCCGTGGCCGGCTACCTGGTGGTGACCAAGGCCGCCAGCAGCTTCGGGGTGAACGACCTGTCCGTCTCGGGCGTGCAGGGGACTCTCGACGAGGCCGCCCGGCGCAGCACCCAGGGGGGCTCCGAGTTCACCCCCGCCCGGGTCCGCACGCCCCTCGACCTTCCGTGGGCGACCATCACCGTGCTTTTCAGACCGCTTCCCTACGAGGCCCACAACCTGCAGTCGCTCATCGCCTCGGCGGAGGGAACGTTTCTCCTGCTGCTGTCCGGGTGGCTCGTCACCCGGGAGCGCTGGCGCCGCGCTCTGCGCCCCGCGCTGCGAAACCGCCTCGTCGTCGCGTCCTTCGTCTTCACCCTCGCGTTCGTGCTGGCGTTCAGCTCCTTCGGCAACTTCGGCATCCTCGCCCGCGAGCGCACCCAGGTTCTCCCCTTCCTGCTCGTTCCGCTGACGATCGGCACCTCGTTCGTACGTCCGGGTCGCCCAAAGACGAGAAGTTCCAGCGGAACGTCCCGCACCTTCGAGAGGATCTCCGCATGAGCACCACGCCCCTCGCCCTGCTCGGCGGCCAGCCGGCCTTCCCCGACGGCCTGCCCCTGGTCCGCCCGGTCATCGACGACGTCCCCGGCACGACGGCCAGGCTGGCGGAGGTGCTCGAGAGCGGCCAGCTGACCAACGGCCGTCGGGTGCGCGAGCTCGAGGAGTACCTGGCCGAGCGGCTGCAGGTGCCGCACGTGGTGGCGGTCGGTTCGTGCACCGCCGGCCTGATGCTCGTCTACCAGGCGCTCGGGGTGCGCGGCCGCGTCGTCATGCCATCGGCCACCTTCAGCGCCAGCGCGGCCGCGGTGGTCTGGGCCGGCGGCACGCCGGTCTTCGCCGAGGTGGAGGAGAGCCGGCTCACCCTGGACCCGGCCGACGCCGCCACCCAGCTCGAGGGGGCGGCCGCGCTCAGCGCCACCCACACCTACGGCCACCCGGCGAAGGTCGACGAGCTGCAGCAGCTGGCCGACACCCACGGCATCCCGCTGGTCTACGACGCCGCGCACGGCCTGGGCAGCACGCACGCCGGGCGGCCGGTCGGCGGCTTCGGCAGCGCCGAGGTGTTCAGCATGTCCCCGACCAAGGTCGCGGTGGCCGGCGAGGGCGGCATCGTCGCCACCCGCGACCCCGAGCTCGCCGACGCCGTCCGGGTGGGCCGCAACTACGGCAACCCCGGCGACTACGACACGCGATTCCCCGGCCTCAACGCCCGGATGTCCGAGCTGCACGCCGTGGTGGCGATGGCCTCACTCGCGGGGCTGGACGCACGCGCGGTGCGACGGGCCGATCTGGTCGACATCGTGGCCGACCAGATCGCCGGGGTGCCGGGCCTGCGGGTGGTCCGCCCCGCCGAGGGCGACACCTCCACCTGGAAGGACCTCGTGCTGCAGCTGGACCCGACGCTCTACGGCCTGGACGCGCCGGCCCTGCAGCAAGTCCTCGGCGCCGAGGGCGCGGACTCGCGCCGGTACTTCTGGCCGGCCATCCACGAGCAGAAGGCCTACAGCCAGCACCAGACCCGGGCGCTCCCCCGCACCGAGGCGCTGGCCTCGTCGGTGCTCACCCCGGCGCTCCCCTCGTTCGTCCCCGACGCCGTGGCACACGATCTGGGGGACGTGCTGGTCCGGGCGCACGAGCAGGCCCAATCGGTGGCCCAGCAACTCGCCGTGCGCGGCCAGGGCTGAGGAACGGTCGGACGAGGAGCCGATAGGGCGGCAGTGGGGGGACCAACAGTGATCTCGGCGCTCGTGCTCGGGGCCAACCTTCTCCATCGCGAAGCGATGGTCGAGCAGCTGTCGCTCCGCGGGCTGCACGCACGCGATCTTCCGCTCGCCTCGTGGCAGAAGGCAGGAGAAGCGGCGGTCGACGTGACCACGCCCGTGCTCGTGCTCGCCCACGAGCTCACCCTCGAGCAGGCCGAGGTGCTGCGGGACTGGCTGACCGGGAGACCGCACGTGATCCTGGGTGAACCGCGGCAGCTCGCCGCCCGCGGTGCGCTGCACGGGCTGCGCGCTGCCACTGCGTCGAGCCTCGACGAGCTCGTCCACCTGCTGCAGCGGGCACGTCCCGCGCTCGGGCCGGCGCGCTCGCTCCCCGTCCCGTCCACTGCTCAGCTGACCTCACGCGAGCTGGACGTCCTCCGTCTGATCGCGCGTGGTGCCGGCAACACCGAGATCGCCGGCGAGCTGGCTATCTCGTCGCACACTGTCCGGACCCACACCCAGAACATCCTGGGCAAGCTCGGCGTCTCCAACCGCTTCGCCGCAGTGGCCATGGCGCGCAGCGCGGGCATGCTCGAGCCGGCCCGGAGCCGTTGACATGCCGGCGCACGTGACCCTGGTGACGATCGACCAGGTCGTCGGTTCCGCGCTGGCCGCAAGCCTGCAGGACCGGGTCGGTCTCGACGTCGTGTCGGCACCGCCGACTCGGCTCGGGGCCATCGCGACGTCGAACGTCGACCTCGTCGTCCTCGACCTCCAGGTGCCCGAGAGCCTCGCCCACTGCAAGGCGCTCGCCGACGCCGGTCTTCGGGTCCTCTTCCTCGTGGACTCTCCCGACGACGAGGAGCTGCTCGCCGCGGTGGAGGCCGGCGCCGTCGGCTTCGCGGCCAGCAGCGGCGGCCTTCGCGAGCTCGAGCAGACGGTGAACGCGGCTCTGCGCGGCGAGGCCTGCGTCCCTCGTCGGCTGCTCGGCGGGCTTCTGCGCGGGCTGGTGCAGCGCCGGCGCGAGCTCGACGTCGTGGAGCAGCGGCTCGAGACCCTCAGCGCCCGCGAGCGCGAGGTGCTGGGCCTCCTCGGGGACGGCTTGGACCACAAGCAGATCGCCCAGCGGCTGTTCATCAGCCCGGAAACCGCGAGGACCCACATCCAGCGGCTGCTGAAGAAGCTGGCCGTCCGCAACCGGCTGGAGGCAGCCAACCTGGCCGCCGAGTACGGGATCTCGCGCCAGGGAGACGTGGCATGAGCGGTGGCTCCGCCCGGGCCGACAGCAGCTGGACACCGGTGCGCCGCGGTGCCCTGTCCGACGACGGAGAGTCGGTGCGAGATCCCCAGGGCAGCGTGATCGTGCTCAACACCACGGCCCAGGCGGTGTGGGAGCTCTGCGACGGCAGCACCACGATGCCCGAGATGGTGCATGCGCTGCTCACGCTCTTCGACGCGCCGGAGGCGACCATCCGGCATGACGTGAGCGAGGCCCTGATTGAGCTCAGCCGTCACGGCCTCCTCAGCCAGCCTCAGGAGGAGCCGGCATGAGCACCGACGTCTGGTCGGACACTCCGCCGGAGGAGTCGCGGATCCGCGTGGCCGCACACGTGCTGTCCGCTGACCTCGGTGGGAGCCGTGTCCTCATCGACCGGCGGGCCGGTGCCGCGCACGAGCTCAATGCCACGGCCGGCCTCATCTGGGACCTCCTCGACGGCACGACCCCGCTGGAGCTCGCCGCCGAGCTGTCCGAGCTCACCGGCGCGCCCCGCGAAGTCATTCTGGCCGACATCGACCCGGTCCTTGCAGGCTGGATGCGCGACGGACTGGTCAGGCTCGCCGCCGAGCCCGCCGAGCCCGCGCAGCAGGACACGGTGACCGGTCCGGTGCCTGTGCACGAGACCGACTGCACCCGCAGCCTCGACTCCGCCGGCTGGCACGCGAGCCTCGTCGTGGATCTGGGGTCGGGGAGGACAGCGGGCCTTCGCACCTCGAGCCCGGAGGCGCTCGAGCTCGCCCAGTCCCTGCTGCCGGACGCCCCCGTGGTCGGTCCCGCTGACACACCGGCGAACGTCTCGTTGCGCTGGTCACCGTCCGCTCCGGACACCAAGGTCCGCGACCTGGCGGTGGCCTATGTACTCTGCAGCGTCCTGGTGCGCAGCAAGAGCCCAGCCGAGGCCGCCTGTGTCGCGCTCAGAGGCCTGCACGACCTCGCGGAGGAGGTCCTCGGGACCAACTCGGAGGGCGTCGTGCTCGAGACCACCGCGCTGCTCGGACCTGGCGGCACCGTGGTGCTCGGCCCCGCGTCCGGCCGGCACTGGGTGGCGAACCGGCGCAGCGAGCTGGACCGGCTAGGGGTCGAGCTGCTGCCGCGACACCTCCGGGTGCTGCCGGGCGGCTACGTCTGCGTGGACCGGGTCGAGCTCCCGAGGCTGCACCGGAACAACCATCTGGACGGCCTGCTCGACGGGCGGGGGCCCTGGCGGGTGCGGGAGATCCGCTGGCACGACCTGCAGCCCGGGCGCCCCATCGCGCTCTCGGGCGAAGCCGCCGCGCTGGCCACACTCGCGGCCGCGGCACCCGCCCTCGAAGGCGAGGACGACCTCGCAGTGCTCGCAGACCTGGTGCGCCGGGTGGACCAGCCGCTCGTTCGCAGCACGGTGCTGGACCACCACGCCCTCGTCCTGGCCGCAGCGCAGGCGTAGACAGCGCAGACCTGGACAGCGCAGGCGTAGACACGGAGCTCGTCCGGCCACGACGAAGGGGCGCAGCCAGGTCGGCTGCGCCCCTTCGTGACGTTCCTCCGCGCGTCTACTCCGCGAGGACGTCGATCTGCTGGCCGTCGATGGTCACCCGAACGGTGTCCCCCGCCGACACGGACTGCTGCAGCGGACCGAGGATCTTGTTGAGCACCTCGGCCGGCGCGGTCAGCTGGCTCATGCGTCGTCCCTTCTCAGCAGTCGGTCGCGTAGGAGTACTGGCCGAAGCAAGGACCCTTGAGAGCGTCCAGGATGGCGCTCAGCCGCTCGATCGGGTCGGTCTTGGCCACAGCCGCGTTGATGGCGTCGCAGCACTCGCGCGTCGTGCCGATCACCTTGACGCATCCCGAGCTCTCACCTACGACACCGGCCGAGAGGAACACCGAGCAGGTGTCCCCCGCGGGCGTGCCCTGGGACGTCGTCGCGAGCGCCGGCGAGGTGATGGACTGGACCACCGGGGCGGTCCAGACGAGCGCGCCACCGAGCAGAGCACCACGCTTGAGCAGCGAGCGGCGATCCATGCCCTCGGGCTCACGCTGTTCCGTCGTCACGCGATCCCCCCTTCATGTCATTGAACGTTCCGTTGTCGTGCCGAACGTTACGGAGCGCTCCAACTGGTGTCTCTACGCATCGAGGGGGATTCGGACGTACGTCATCCGTCCCCGGACAACCACTCCTGGTGACCGCCGTTCGACTAGCCTCGCCCCGTGGCCATGGTTCTCGGTCCCTATGACGCACTCGGTCACGTCTTCACGGTGACCGTGGCGGAGGACCGTCTCGGGGAATGCATCGCTCGCACGCTCGAGGCGCTGGGAACGACCTGCCAGCCACGCCTCGAGTACTCGGTCGCCGCGGTGCCAGGACCGCGTCCGGACTGGTACGAGCTGCGGCGGGACGGGGAACCGGTGATGCCTGCGATGGAGGGCAGCCTGGTGCTCGACTGGCTGGCCTGGGCCGTCAACCAGGGCGCCATCGAGAGCGGACGTCAGCAGAACCTCCTCATGCACGCCGCGGGGGTCGCCCGCGACGGGCTGGGCGTCGTGCTCGCCGCGCCGATGGAATCTGGCAAGACCACTACGTGCACCGGGTTGGTGCGGGACGGCTGGTCCTACCTCACGGACGAGGCGGTCGCCGTGGATCCGGCCACGCTGCGCGTCCGCGCCTTCCCCAAGGCGCTCACCATCGATCCGGGCAGCCAGTTCCTGTTCCCCGAGCTGCGCCCGGAGCTGCCGTCGTCGTCGGGACAGAAGTGGCAGGTGCCTCCGCACAGCATCCGGCCGGGGTGCGTCACGACGGACGTGCCGGTCGGCCTGCTGCTGCTGCCGGCCTACCGCGAGGGAGCCAGCACCGAGCTCCAGCCGCTGACCCCGGCGCAGGCGGTGATGGAGCTCGCGCAGTGCACCTTCTTCTTCATCGAGCAGCCCGAGCGCAATCTCGCCGCCCTGGCGCAGCTCGCACGAACCGCCCCCTGCTATCGCCTCGTCATCGGCGCCCTCGACGAAGCAGTGACCCTGGTGAACGAGCTTCCGCATCTGGTGAGCGCATGACAGGGGTCGAGCCCACCTCGGTGCTGGCGCACGCCCCCGGTCTCGTGGTCGAGGTCCTCGACAGCGAGGTCGTCGTGTGGGAGCCGGCAGCAGCACAGCTGCACCGGCTGGACGGTCCTGCTGCGCTCACCTTCGAGCTGCTCGACGGGAGCGAGCCGTTGGAGCGGACCGCCGAGGTGATCGCCGCGACCCTGGACGCGGAGCCAGCCCAAGTGCGCCACGACGTGCTCGAGCTCGCACGGCAGCTTGTCGGGCTCGGCCTGGTCCGTCCCCTTTCGGCCGCCAGGACTGTTGCAGGGGTCACGGAGGGTGACGTACTGCAGCCACCGCAGGATGCGTAGGCGAGGCCGCTCACGGACCGTTAGCCTCTGGCCTACCGAACTGGTTATTGGAGGGGACATGTCGGAGGAGAAGGCCACGGGGATGGACCGGCGCACGGTCCTGCGCCGCGGTGCTCTGCTGGGTGGTGCGCTCGTCTGGAGCACCCCCGTCGTGCAGTCCCTCGGGGGAACGGCGCTGGCGGCCACCGGCACGCCGGCGGGCGGCGGCGGCCAGGTCTGCGCGGACATCTCGTACGTCATCGTCGTCGTCAAGTGCGACGGGAAGTACTACGCGTACAAGATGTCGAAGGACAACGTGTACGACCCTGAGTGGATCAAGAAGACGCAGGGCGACGGCTCCGACACGGCTCTGGCCAACGCGCTGAAGCAGTCCAGCGACGGCGACATCACCGGCAAGCTGCAGCAGACGGCGCCGGCCACCGACCTCGTGACGGCGACCGGCAACGCGGACGGTGACCTGATCATCCAGGTCAGCGGCATCGGCTGCACCATCGTCACCTACGTGATCCACGACGGAGTGGTGCACGGTTCCGGCACCGAGTCCCACAACTACGCGTACGGCGACGCTCTGCTCCCGGCTTCCGGGTGGCAGTACCCGGCGACGCTGCCGGTGACGAACGCGACCTTCGTCAAGCCTGGTGTCAGCAAGGACATGACCTGCACCGTGCCGACGACGACGGCCTAGCACGTCTTTCAACAGGTGAGGGGGGCGGGGGGCAGCGCGGGCCCCGGCCCCCCCACCCTTTCGGGTTCTGGCGGCAGGGGCTCCCCGATACGAAAGATCCTCTCACCCCCGGTAAAGCTAGCATATAGCCCCGCGCCTAGAACCC
>JBQCHF010000033.1:0-43595 GCA_051954955.1 Motilibacteraceae bacterium | reverse complement strand
CAGGGGACCGGTGCGCAGGCGGACGGCGACCGCCAGCACGGCCACCAGCCCCAGCAGCACGAGCAGGCCCACCCACGGGTTCGTGGCGGCGCCGGCGACCTGCCCGAGCAGCTCGCCGAGCCGGTCGCGCAGCCAGCCGGCTGCACGCGAGAACAGTCCGGGGCGCCCGGCGGCGTACTCGGGCCGGGCCAGCTCGAGCTGGGCCAGCCGGCGCGCGGCCTCCCGCCCCAGCTCGACCGGCACGTCGGCGCCCGCCCCCGCCGGCAGCACCGTCAGGCCCCCGGCGTCCAGCCGCCCGACGGGGCCGATGCCGGCTCGGCTGCGGCCCGGGCCAGCTCCAGGTCGAGCCCCTCGCGGCGCATCCGCCGGTCGACGTAGATGAGCACCACGGCCGCGGCGGTGAACGGCAGGGTGATGGTCTGGCTGACGATGCCGCCGACGGCGGTCAGCGTGAGCGCCACCGCGGAGTAGGCCGCCGCCGGGTCGCCGGTGAAGACCGCCGTGCCCGAGCCGAGCACGGAGAACGGGATGCCGATGATGCTGTCGACGACGGCGGCGATGACGACGACGAGCAGCAGCAGGCCCAGGGTGCGCCAGAACGCGCCGGCCACCAGCGCGCGCGAGCGACGCAGCGCCGCGACGACCCCCTGGCCCTCCAGCACCAGGGCGACCGGGGCGAGCGCCACCAGCACGTAGAGCCAGACCGCGAACGGGACCCACACCAGCGCCAGCAGCCCGAAGACCGCGGCCCCGGCGGCGCCGGCCCCGGCCAGCGCGATCGCGCCGCCGACCAGCCCGGCCACCAGGAACCCGGCCAGCCAGAGCAGGCCGCCGAGCAGCGTGACCCCGAACAGCGCGCCGAGCCGCGGGCGCACCCGCGCCCACGCCTCGCCGGTGCTCACGGTCTGACCGAGCACCGCGCGGCTGACCACCACGGTCAGCAGGCCGGTGAGGATCGTGGTGGCGATCAACCCGACCACGACCTGCAGGCCGCCCACGATCAGCGTGCGGCTCAGGACGTCGCCGATGGCGGACAGCGCCACCTCCGGGCTGGGGCTGGTGAGGTCGGCGAAGGAGTCCTGGGAGCCGCCCAGGGCGGCGTGCGTGGCCAGGGCACGCACCACGTTGACGACCACGGCCACGACGGCGGCCACCAGCAGCGTCTGGCGCGGCCGCGAGCGCAGCACCGTGATGGCGCCGTCGAGCAGCTCGCCGACGCCGAGCGGGCGCAGCGGCACGATGCCGGGCTTGGGGGCGGTCGGCACGGCCGGACCCCAGCCGGTCGGCGCGCCGGGCGGGAGCTGCCCGGGCGGGAACTGGCTGCCGTAGGGCTGCCAAGCACCCGGGGCCGGCGGGCTCGGTGCCGACCAGGCCTGCGCCGCGGGCGGCGAGTTCCACGATGGGGGCGGCGAGTCCCACGAGGCTGGCGGCTGCGAGGGCCACGAGGCCGGGGGCGGCGTCGGCGCGGCCGGCGGCTGCACGGACGACCACCCCGGGGGCGCCGCCGGCTGGTCCGGCCGCTGCCCCGACCCCGGCCCGCCCGGCTGCTGCGCCTCCGGTTCCCCCGACGGCTGGCCCATCGACCGGTCCTTCCTCGACTGTCCGAGAGCCCCGATCGTCCGAGAGCTCGACTTCCCACCAGTCCTGCCGACCCCGGACCCGCGTGGCCCTGCGCCAGACCCGGGTCGGCCGGTCTGCCGGCCGGCCCATCCTGGCACGCGCGCGGCCGCCCGCGGCCGACCCGCGCGGGGGTCCGGCGAGGACCGGCTCGGATCGACGCGCCCGGGGGTGGAGATCGCCCGAGGGAACGACCGGTGCGGCTCGCGCGTCCTACGCTGCGCTCCGGAGCGCGACGGGGCGCTCCACCGGCAGCGGCGCCACCCGAGGCGCCGGCCGGTCCGGGCCGGCTCCCGATGGATCAGGGGCCGGCAGTCCGTGCCGGCCTGCGCGCCGGTCGTGTCGAAGGCGCGAGGTGCCACCATGAAGGACGTGAAGGGCCGCGTCCTCGTCGTCGACGACGACACCGCGCTCGCCGAGATGCTCGGGATCGTCCTGCGCACCGAGGGCTTCGAGCCGGTGTTCTGCTCCGACGGCTCCAAGGCGCTGGCCATGTTCCGCGACAGCCGGCCGGACCTGGTGCTGCTCGACCTTATGCTCCCGGGCACCGACGGCATCGACGTCTGCCGGCAGATCCGCGCCGAGTCCGGCGTCCCGATCGTCATGCTCACCGCCACCAGCGACACGATGATGGTCGTCGTCGGGCTGGAGAGCGGCGCGGACGACTACGTCGTCAAGCCGTTCAAGCCCAAGGAGCTGGTGGCGCGCATCCGGGCCCGCCTGCGCCGCACCGAGGAGGTCGCGCCGGAGACGCTCGCCATCGGCGACCTCAGCATCGACGTCGCCGGGCACAGCGTCCGACGCGACGGCAGGCCGATCGCGCTCACCCCGCTGGAGTTCGACCTGCTGGTGGCGCTGGCCCGCAAGCCCTGGAAGGTCTTCACCCGCGAGGTGCTGCTGGAGCAGGTGTGGGGCTACCGGCACGCGGCCGACACCCGGCTGGTGAACGTCCACGTGCAGCGGTTGCGCAGCAAGATCGAGCGGGACCCGGAGAAGCCCGACATCGTCGTGACCGTGCGCGGGGTGGGCTACAAGGCCGGCCCCGCGTGATCAGCCCGCATCGCGAACACCCGCACCGCCCGAGACCGCACCGCAGAGGATCCCGAGGAAGCCAGAGCACCCGCTGACCGCCGTCGACCGCCCGTCCACCCCGCTGCCCCGCCGCGGGGCGCACCCGCGTGCGCGCCGCCGGCTGCCGCCGGCGGTGGCCGACGCCGCGGGCCGGCTCGGCGGCCGCCTCGGAGCGCTCCTGCGCTGCCTGGGCCGCCCGGTCACCCCGGTGCGCCGGGGCTGGCGCCGGGGACGCGCGGCCTGGCGCCGCTCCCTGCGCCTGCGGGTGGTCACCACCACGATCGTGCTCACGCTGGTGGTGCTCGCGGTCATCGGGTCGTTCCTGGTGCGCCGGATCAGCTCCGGCCTGCTCGATGCCAAGGTGAGCGCGGCCCTCGTGGAGGCCTCCACCGGGGTGCGCGACGCCCAGGAGAGCTTCGACGCCACCGACGGCACCGACCCGCAGACCACCACCGAGGTGGCCACCCAGGTGGTGCAGCGGCTGGCCGCGCGCAGCGGCCCGGCGGGCCTGAACGAGGTGCTGCTGCTGCGCTCGCCCAGCGACTCGTTCAGCCCGGTCAGCTCGGACCTGTCCTCCTGCCAGGAGGAGCACCCCTGCCAGGTGCCGGCCGACCTGCGCGCCGCGGTGCAGGCGGGCACCCAGCAGGCCTGGCGCTACGCGAGCATGCCCGGCCCGGACGGCGCCTCCGTGCCCGCGCTCGCCGTCGGAGCCCGGGTGGCCGTGCCCGGGGCGGGCCTCTACGAGCTCTACTACCTGTTCCCGCTGGACAAGGAGCAGGACACCCTCGCGCTGGTGCAGCGCACCCTGGCCGCGGCCTGCCTGGGCCTCGCGCTGCTGGTCGGGCTGGTGGCCTTCGTCGTCACCCGCCAGGTGGTCACGCCGGTGCGGATGGCCGCGCGGATCTCCGAGCGGCTGGCCGCCGGCGGCCTGGAGGAGCGCATGCACGTGCGCGGGGAGGACGACCTGGCGCGCCTGGCCGCCTCCTTCAACAAGATGGCCGCCAGCCTGCAGGGGCAGATCCGCCAGCTCGAGGACCTCTCCCGGGTGCAGCAGCGGTTCGTCTCCGACGTCTCCCACGAGCTGCGCACCCCGCTCACCACTGTCCGCATGGCCGCCGACGTCATCCACGAGGCCCGCGCGGACCTGGACCCGGTCACCGCGCGCAGCGCCGAGCTGCTGCAGGCCCAGCTCGACCGGTTCGAGTCGCTGCTGGCCGACCTGCTGGAGATCAGCCGCTTCGACGCCGGCGCGGCGCAGCTCGAGCCCGAGCGGGTCGACCTGCGCGACGTCGTACGCCGGGTGGTCGAGGCCACCGACGCGCTGGCCCACGCGCGGGGCACGGCCGTGACCCTGCACGCGCCGCCGGTGCCGTGCTCGGCCGAGGTGGACCCCCGCCGGATCGACCGGATCGTGCGCAACCTGCTGGTCAACGCGCTCGAGCACGGCGAGGGCCGGCCGGTGGAGGTGCTCCTCGGCTGCGACGAGCACGCCGTGGCCGTGGGGGTGCGCGACCACGGCGTCGGGCTGAAGCCGGGGGAGGCCTCGCTGGTGTTCAACCGGTTCTGGCGGGCGGATCCGGCGCGGGCGCGCACCGTGGGCGGCACCGGCCTGGGGCTGTCCATCGCGCTGGAGGACGCCCGGCTGCACCACGGCTGGCTGCAGGCCTGGGGCGAGCCCGGTGACGGCTGCCAGTTCCGGCTCACCGTGCCGCGGGTGGCCGGCGACCGGCTGGACGGCAGCCCGCTGCCGCTCGAGCCCGCCGACGCCCGCCGGCGCACCCGGGCGGTCGGCGCGCCGTACCGGCGGATCGGGCCCTCGACGGGGGAGGCGGTCCGATGAGGCGCCGGGGCGCCCACAGTCTCACCGGTGGGATGACGGCGGGGATCACCGGCCGGCTCGCCGCGGGCGCGGCCCTGGTGGCGCTGGCCCTGTCCGGGTGCGCGTCCATCCCGCGCAGCGGCGCCGTGCACGAGGGCCCGCTCAGCGTCGTCGGCTCCGAGGAGCCGGCGGTGCGCGTGGTGGCGGCCCCGCCCCGGGTGGGCGCCACCGCCGGCGACGTCGTGCGCGGGTTCCTGCTCGCCTCGGCCAGCTTCGAGAACGACAGCGCCGCGGCCCGCCTCTACCTCACCCAGGCCGCCGCCACCGCCTGGCGCCCTGACCGCGGCGTCACCGTCTACCAGTCCGACTCCCTCCAGCTGGAGGTGGTGCCGGACGCCTCCGGGCAGCGGGCCACCGCGCGGCTCACCGTGCGCGAGGTGGGCCGGGTGGACGCGGCCGGCCAGTACCGGCAGCTGGCCGAGCCGACCAGCACCAGCGTCGCGCTCACCCTGGCGCGCGAGCGGGGCGAGTGGCGCATCGCCCGGCTCGACGACGGCCTGCTGCTCACCGCCTTCGACGTCGGGCGCGCCTTCACCGCCCTGTCGGCCTACTTCCTCACCCCGGACCGCACCCGGGTCGTCCCGGACCCGCTGCTGCTGCCGCGCCGGCCGGCCCTCGCCACCGTGCTCACCCAGCGGGTGCTCGCCGGGCCCTCGCCGTGGCTGGCCCCGGCGGTCGTGTCCGCGGTGCCCAGCGGCGCCCGGCTGTCGGTGGCCAGCGTCCCGGTGGTGGACGGGGTGGCCCAGGTCGACCTCGACGACAGCGTGCTCGGGCTGCCCGCCGCCGCGCTGACCGGGCTGTCCGCCCAGCTGGTCTGGACGCTGCGCCAGCTGCCGGACGTGCGGGCCGTGCACCTCACCGTGCACGAGCAGGACCTGCAGGTGCCCGGCGTGCCGGCCGAGCAGTCGGTGGATGCCTGGGACGGCTACGACCCGACCGGGCTGGCCCCGGGCGCCGCGGCCTACGTGGTGCGCGGCGACCGGCTCGGCACGATGGCGCAGGGGCGGTTCGCGCCGGTGCCGGGGCCGGCCGGCGACGGGCGCACCCCGCTGGCGCAGCCGGCCCTGTCCCTCGACGGACGGCTGGTGGCCGGCACCACCGCGGGCGGCACCGTGCTCATGGCGGGGGAGGTGGGCCCCGGCGAGCAGCTCACCACGGTGCTGCGCGGCGGCGAGCTCGCCGCGCCGTCGTGGGACCCGCAGGACCGGCTGTGGACCGTGGACCGGCGCAGCGGCACCGTGTGGCGGTTGCGGCTGGGTCAGCAGGCGCAGCCGGTGACCGTCGAGGACCCGGGCGGCCGGGTGCGGACCGTGCGGGTCGCCCGCGACGGCACCCGCGCCCTGGTGGTGGTGCGCGACGCGGCCGGGCACGACCGGCTCGAGCTCGGCGTGGTCGTCGAGCGCGGCGAGGGCCCGCGGATCCAGGGCCTCTACCTGCTCGACCCCGAGGCGGTCCAGGTCCGCGACGCGGCCTGGGTGGACGACCACCAGGTGGCGATGGCGGTCGGCCCCGAGGCGGCCGGCGGCACGGTCGCGGGCGGGGACAGCACCGAGGGCGTCGTCGTCACCGACCTGTTCGGCCAGCCGTCCACCCCCACCGGCTCGCTCAGCGGCACGCCGGTGGCGGTAGCCGCGGCCCCGGCGCCGCACCCGCTGCTCGTGCAGACGGCGGACGGGCGGCTGTGGTCCTCCTCCGGCCGCGCCTGGCTGCCGCTGGGCCCCGGGCGCGACCCGGCCTACCCCGGCTGACCTTCTGACGTTCTGACCTTCTGACGTGGCTGACCTTCTGACGTGGCTGACCGGCTGACCGGCTGACTGCCGTCCACAGGTGGCAGGGGCGGGCGCGGCACCGTCCACAGCGGGCGGGCGGTCGGCGGACGCATCCGTCCGGATCGAGCAGGCTCGGTCCGGTGAGCCGCCTGCCGACCCCCGCCCTGCCCGTTCCCATGCTGCCCGTTCCCATGCTGCCCGTCCCACCCAGCCCCGCCCCGGTCTGCCTGCCGCGGTGACCGGCTGGCGCCACCTGCGCGAGGTGGCGGCCGCGCTGGCGGACCTCGTGCTGCCGGCCGAGTGCGCCGGCTGCGCCCTGCCCGGGCCGCAGGCCGCTCCGCTGTGCACGGCGTGCGTCGCGGCGCTGGCCGCGCCGCCGTTCGCGGTGCACCGCCGCGGGGTGCCCCCGGTGCTCGCCGCGACCCGCTGGGAGGGGCCGGCCCGCTCCGCGGTGCTGGCGCACAAGGAGCGCGGGCGGTTGTCCCTGGGCCGCCCGCTCGGCCTCACCCTCGCGGTGCCGTTGGCGCTGGCCCTCGAGATCGCCTCGGACGGCGGTCCGGGTGTCGCCCGGCCCGGCGGCCGGCCGCTCACCGACCGGCCTACCGAGCCGACCATCGAGCCGCCCGCTCAGTCGTCCAGTGGGCCGCTCGCCGTGCTGGTGGTGCCGGTCCCCTCCCGGCCCGCCGTGCGCCGGGCCCGCGGCTTCGACCCGACCGGCCGGATCGCCCGCCAGGCGCTGGCCCACCTGCGGGCTGCCGGTCGTGACGGCGACGGCGAGGTGGACGTCCTGCTCGCCCCCGTGCTGCGGCACGTCCGGCGCGTCCGCGACCAGGCCGGCCTCGACGCCGTCGACCGCGCCGCCAACCTGGCCGGGGCGCTCGCGGTGCACCCGCGCCGGCTGGTGCGGGCCGTCGGGCAGCGCCGGGTCGTCGCCGCGGTCGTCGTCGACGACGTCCTCACCACCGGCGCCACCGTGGGTGAGGCGGCCCGCGCGCTGCGGGCGGCGGGGGTGCCGGTGCCCGCGGTCGCCGTGCTCGCGGCCACCCCGTGACGTGGGACGTCGTGGGACGGCTCGCCGCGGCCCCGGCCGCGACCGGGCGGCCTCTCGCACCGCCGTCGGCTGCTGCCGTGCCCACCTGCCGTGCCCACCTGATGCGTCCACCTGATGCGCGGAGACGGTGGAACCACGGCAGGGCAGGGGACTAGCGTTCCGTCATGGCACCCGTCCGGGTCCGTGGTTGCGTCGGTCTGGGTTCTCCTGCGGGCGTTCCTCCAGGCCGGCAAGCCGATGCCAGCCGCAGGCAAAGCGGTCCACGTAAGGCGACTTCTCGTCGTCCGATCACGGTGCGGCTTAGAGGTAAGCCCTGCCCCGCCGGGTGGTCAGATGCCGCCCGGTCCGGGAGAAGGGGGGTAGTGGCGCAGGCTGCGAGACCCTCAGCAGGCGGATGTGGGGACGAAGACCAGGTCGGCCGGACGGGTGCCGCCCGCGCCCCGCCGGCCCGGCGCACCGCCTTCACCGGACGTCCCGGGCCGCGGCCCTCCCGCCCCCGCGCGAGCGCGGCCCCCCCCTGGGCACCCGACGTCCCGCTCGGCAGCACGACCGTCCCGCCATCGCCCCAACGAAGGAGAGCGCACCTCGTGGACATCGTCGTCAAGGCCCGCCACTGCGAGGTCACGGACCGCTTCCGCAAGCACGTCGCGGAGAAGCTGGCCAAGGTGGAGAAGCTCGATCCCAAGGTGAGCACCGTCGACGTCGAGATGTCGCACGAACCCAATCCGCGGCTGTCCGAGCGCTGCAAGCGGGTCGAGATCACCTGCCGCACCCGCGGGCCGGTCATCCGGGCCGAGGCGGCTGCCGACGATCCCTACGCGGCCCTGGACCTGGCCTGGACCAAGCTCGAGGCCCGGCTGCGCCGCGCGGCCGACCGCCGCCGCGTGCACCATGGCGCCAAGACGCCGGTGTCCGTCGGGGCCAGCCTGGCCGGGGCGGTCGCGCCTGCGGTCGAGGCGTCCGCCGCGCCGGCGCCGGCGGAGGAGGGCGTGCCCGAGGTCGCGCCCTGGAGCGACGGCGACGGCCCGCTCGGTGCGGTCGACGGCGACGGCCCGCTGGTGCTGCGCGAGAAGGTGCACCAGGCCGAACCGATGACCCTGGACCAGGCCCTCTACGAGATGGAGCTGGTGGGCCACGACTTCTTCCTGTTCGTCGACGCCGCCGACCGGCGCCCGAGCGTGGTCTACCGCCGCCGCGGCTACGACTACGGGGTGATCCGGCTCGAGGTCTGACCTCGTCGCGTCCCGCCGTGGCCGGGCGCACGGGCCACCGCACAGGCCACCGCGCGGCCAGGCGACGGCACGCGCGGCCCCGCCCGTCGCGCCCAACCGGGCCGGCGCGCGGGGTCGCGCGTGCCAGGATGGGACGGTGAGCGAGCAGCAAGGACCGCCGGCTGTCGTGAGTTCGGGGGCAGCTGCCACCGGCAGCGACCGGGCCGCGGGCACGGGGAACGGACAGCAGCAGGCCGATCAGCAAGGCGGGGCGCAGGGTGCGGGCGGGCCGGTGGGCGGCGAGCCGATCCGCGTGCTCGTGGTCGACGATCACGCCCTGTTCCGGCGCGGTCTGTTCATGGTGCTCGCGCAGGAGGACGACATCGAGGTCGTCGGCGAGGCCGGCGACGGCGCGGAGGCGGTGGAGCTCGCGCGCGAGCTGACCCCCGACATCGTCCTGATGGACATCCGGATGCCGCAGCGCGGCAAGATCGCCGGCGGGATCGACGCCTGCACCGCGATCAAGGACGTGGTCCCCTCCACCAAGATCATCATGCTGACGATCTCGGACGAGGAGGCCGACCTCTACGAGGCGATCAAGGCCGGCGCGAGCGGCTACCTGCTCAAGGAGATCTCGATCGACGAGGTCGCCACCGCCATCCGCGCGGTGGCCGGCGGGCAGTCCCTGATCAGCCCGTCGATGGCGTCCAAGCTGCTCACCGAGTTCGCCACCATGATCAAGCGGGGCGACGAGCGCCAGCAGGTGCCCGCGCCGCGGCTCACCGACCGCGAGCTCGAGGTGCTCAAGCTGGTGGCGCGCGGGCTGAACAACCGCGACATCGCCAAGGAGCTGTTCATCTCCGAGAACACCGTGAAGAACCACGTGCGCAACATCCTGGAGAAGCTGCAGCTGCACTCCCGGATGGAGGCCGTGGTCTACGCGGTGCGCGAGAAGCTGCTCGAGATCACCTGAGCGAGGTGGGCAGCACCGGGTCGGCCGCGGCGAGCAGGCCGCGCGAGGCCCTCTCCCTCGGGCAGGCGCGCCGGGTCGCCGTCGCCGCCCAGGGCCTGGCCGCGCCGCGACCGGCGGAGCCGGGCATGCGCCAGCTCACCGGCGTGGTCGGGAGGATCGGGCTGCTGCAGGTCGACAGCGTCAACGTGCTCACCCGCGCCCACTACCTGCCGCTGTTCTCCCGACTCGGTTCCTACGACCCCGCGCTCCTGGACCGCGCCCTGTCCCGCTCGCCGCGCCGGCTGGCCGAGTACTGGGCGCACGAGGCGAGCCTGGTGCCCCCGGCCACGCTGCCGCTGCTGCGCTGGCGGATGCGCCGGTGGCGGACGGACGCGTGGGGGTCGATGCGCAGGATCGCCGACGAGCACCCCCAGCTGGTGGCCGCCGTGCTGGCCGAGGTGCGCGCCGGCGGCCCGCTGACCGCGGGGGAGGTGGAGGCCGCGCTGGCCCACGACGCGCCGCGCACCAAGGACCACTGGGGCTGGAACTGGTCGCTGGTCAAGCAGGCCCTCGAGCACCTCTTCTACGCCGGCGAGGTCACCTCCGCCGGGCGCACGGGCGCCTTCGAGCGCCGCTACGACGTCCCCGAGCGGGTGCTGCCCCGCGAGGTGCTGGAAGCGCCCGAGCCCACCGAGGACGAGGCCTTCCGCGAGCTGGTGCGGATCGCGGCCCGCGCGCACGGGGTGGCCAGCGAGCCCTGCCTGCGCGACTACTTCCGGCTCAAGCCGGCCGACTCGCGCCCTGCGGTGCAGGAGCTGGTGGAGGCCGGCGAGCTGCTGCCGGTGCGGGTGGAGGGCTGGTCGCGGCCGGCCTACCTGCACCGCGAGGCGCGGGTGCCGCGCGCGGTGCGGGCACGGGCGCTGCTGGCGCCGTTCGACCCGCTGGTGTGGGAGCGGGCCCGGGTGGAGGCGCTCTTCGGCTTCCGCTACCGGATCGAGATCTACGTCCCGGCGCCGCAGCGGGTGCACGGCTACTACGTGCTGCCGTTCCTGCTGGGCGACCGCCTGGTCGCCCGGGTGGACCTCAAGGCCGACCGGGTCGGGGGGGTGCTGCGGGTGCGCGGGGCCTTCGCCGAGCCCGCCGCCCCGGCGGGGACGACCAGGGAGGTAGCCGCAGAGCTGGCGGCAGAGCTCGCCGAGCTGGCCGGCTGGCTCGGGCTGGCCGACGTCGTCGTCGAGCCGCGCGGCGACCTGGCCCCCGGGCTGCGCGCCGAGGTGGCCGCGCTGGTCGCCTGAGCCGCGGCTCGCTAGTGCACGTCCTCCATCATCCCGGTGGCCCAGCCGGCCAGCACGCCCACGAGGACGACGCCGACACCGAGGAAGAACAGCCACCAGACGGGCCCGAGGACGAGGCCGAGCGCGCCGACCACGAAGCCGATGAAGATGAACGCGGCGATGCCCCACGAGCTCGCGCGCCCGCGCGGGCTGTTCTCGACCATGTCCGACCACCTCTCGGGCGTCCGGCTGCGCGCCGGCGCCCCTTCGTCCGTTGCCTGCGCCCGCGGGACGCGTCCTGCTGCCGGTCCTTCTGCGGGTCGTCCTGCGAGTCGTCCTGCGAGTCGTGCTTCACGCCCCATCCTGCCGGGTCCGCCCGCCGGGTGGGTAACCGGCCCGGGGAGGCTGCGTTCGCACCGGTCCGTCCCGACCGGTCCGTGCAGCTGGGCGCGAGCGCCTACCATGCCAGTGGGGCGGGAAGCACCCGCACCCGCGTCCGCGCGCCCTGACCGGCCGCGCGGGCGGACCAGATCCGTGGGGAGCCGAACGAGTGCCCGCTCTGCTCGACAGAATCCTGCGCGCCGGCGAGGGCAAGATCCTCAAGAAGCTCTCGTCCATCGCGGCGCAGGTGAACGCGATCGAGGACGACTTCGTCGCCATGACCGACGCGGAGCTGCGCGCCCAGACCGAGGAGTTCAAGCGGCGCCTCGCCGACGGCGAGACCCTCGACGACATCCTCCCCGAGGCCTTCGCCACGGTCCGCGAGGCCGCCAAGCGCACCCTCGGCCAGCGCCACTACGACGTCCAGCTGATGGGCGGCGCGGCCCTGCACATGGGCAACATCGCCGAGATGCGCACCGGCGAGGGCAAGACGCTCGTCGGCACCCTGCCCGCCTACCTCAACGCCCTGTCGGGCAAGGGCGTGCACATCATCACGGTCAACGACTACCTCGCCGAGCGCGACAGCGAGTGGATGGGCCGGGTGCACCGCTTCCTGGGCCTGTCCGTGGGCGTGATCCTGGCCCACATGCGCCCGGAGGAGCGCCGCGAGCAGTACGCCTGCGACATCACCTACGGCACCAACAACGAGTTCGGCTTCGACTACCTGCGCGACAACATGGCGTGGAGCCGCGACGAGCTGGTGCAGCGGGGGCACAACTTCGCCATCGTCGACGAGGTCGACTCCATCCTCATCGACGAGGCGCGCACGCCGCTGATCATCAGCGGCCCGGCCGACCAGGCCACCAAGTGGTACCAGGAGTTCGCCAAGATCGTGCCGCGGCTGCGTCGGGGCGACCCGGACAACGGCGTCGACGGCGACTACGAGGTCGACGAGAAGAAGCGGACCGTCGGCATCCTCGAGTCCGGGGTGGAGAAGGTCGAGGACTACCTCGGCATCGACAACCTCTACGACTCGGTCAACACCCCGCTGGTCGGCTACCTCAACAACGCGCTCAAGGCCAAGGAGCTGTTCAAGCTCGACAAGGACTACGTCGTCATGAACGGCGAGGTCCTCATCGTCGACGAGCACACCGGCCGCATCCTGGCCGGGCGCCGCTACAACGAGGGCATGCACCAGGCCATCGAGGCCAAGGAGGGGGTGGCGATCAAGGACGAGAACCAGACGCTCGCCACCATCACCCTGCAGAACTACTTCCGGATGTACGACAAGCTCTCCGGGATGACCGGCACGGCCCTCACCGAGGCCGCCGAGTTCTCCCAGATCTACAAGCTCGGCGTCGTCCCGATCCCCACCAACCGGCCGGCGCAGCGGGTGGACCAGGCCGACGTCGTCTACAAGACCGAGCAGGCCAAGTTCGACGCCGTCGTCGAGGACATCGCCGAGCGGCACGCCACCGGCCAGCCCGTGCTGGTCGGCACGGTGAGCGTGGAGAAGTCCGAGCACCTCTCGCGCATGCTCACGCGTCACGGCATCCCGCACGAGGTCCTCAACGCCAAGTACCACGAGCGCGAGGCCGCCATCGTGGCCCAGGCCGGGCGCAAGGGCGCGGTCACGGTGGCCACCAACATGGCCGGCCGCGGCACCGACATCATGCTCGGCGGCAACCCCGAGTTCATGGCCGACGCCGAGCTGCGCCAGCGCGGGCTGGACCCGGTGGACACCCCCGAGGACTACGAGGCCGCCTGGCCCGACGCGCTGGAGAAGGCCAAGAAGGCGGTGGCGGCCGAGCACGAGGAGGTCACCGAGCTCGGCGGGCTCTACGTCCTGGGCACCGAGCGGCACGAGTCCCGGCGCATCGACAACCAGCTGCGCGGGCGCTCGGGCCGGCAGGGCGACCCGGGCGAGTCGCGCTTCTACCTCTCCCTCGGCGACGACCTCATGCGGCTGTTCAACGCCGGCATGGTCGAGTCGTTCCTCACCCGGTTCAACATCCCCGAGGACATGCCGATCGAGTCGAAGATGGTCACCAACGCCATCCGCTCGGCGCAGACGCAGGTCGAGGCGCAGAACTTCGAGATCCGCAAGAACGTCCTCAAGTACGACGACGTCCTCAACCGCCAGCGCGAGGTCATCTACTCCGAGCGCCGCCGGGTGCTCGAGGGCGCGGACCTGCACGAGCAGGTCCTGCACATGATCGACGACACCGTCGAGGCCTACGTCCGGGCGGCCACCACCGAGGGCTACGCCGAGGAGTGGGACCTGCCCAAGCTCTGGACGGCGCTGAAGACGCTCTACCCGATCGGTGTCACGGTCGAGGAGCTCGAGGAGGCCTCCGGCGGCGGCCGGACCGGGCTCACCAGCGACTTCGTCGTCGAGGAGGTGCGGGCCGACGCGCAGGCCGCCTACGAGCGGCGCGAGGCCGAGCTGGGCGAGGAGGCGCTGCGCGAGCTCGAGCGGCGCGTGGTCCTCTCGGTGCTGGACCGCAAGTGGCGCGAGCACCTCTACGAGATGGACTACCTCCAGGAGGGCATCGGCCTGCGCGCCATGGCCCAGCGCGACCCGCTGGTCGAGTACCAGCGCGAGGGCTTCGAGCTCTTCCAGGCGATGATGGAGGCGATCAAGGAGGAGTCAGTCGGCTACCTGTTCAACCTGGAGGTGCAGGTCGAGCAGGCCCCGCCGGCCCCGGTCCTCGACGCCGAGGCAGCCGCGGGCGCGGCGCTGGCCATCGGCGCCCAGACCGGTGCGGCGCCGACCGGCCCGCAGGTGCAGGCCAAGGGCCTGGAGGCGCCGCGACCGGCCCGGCTGGAGTACAGCGCCCCCACGGTCGACGGCGAGGGCGGGGTCACCCACCTGGCCGAGGACGCCGAGGCGGAGGTCGCCGACGACGCCCCGCGTGCCGAGCGCCGCCGCGCGGAGCGGTCCAACCGCAAGCGCCGCAGGTAGCCGCCGGTTGCGGGGCTCGCCGCGACGAGCCCGCACGCGCCGATGCCCCTCCCACCGCTCCGGTGGGAGGGGCATCGTCGTCCCCGAGCCATGGCGGGCCCGCTCAGCCGGCCTCGAAGGCGGTGCACTGCCAGCGACCGTCGCGGCCCTCCAGACGCAGCGCGAGGGCACCGGCCCGGCCGCCGCGCACGACCACCGCGCTGACCTCGGCGACGCCGTCGCACACCTCGCTCACCCGGACGCTGCGCACCGTCGGGCGGTGGTGGCGGACCGCTCCCGCGGCCGGCGCGGAGGTCGCCCGGGCCAGCGCCCCCACCTGGGCGGTGAGGCCGGCGAGCACCTCGGCGCTGGTCCAGCGGACCAGCTGGGCGGCGGGGCGGTTGCCGGCGAGGACCTCGAGCAGCGCCTGGGTCAGCCGCCGCGCCCAGCCGTTCGGGTCCGGCAGCTCGCAGCGCGGCGTCGGCACGAAGTCCTCGTCCTCGTCGTCCTCCACGCCGGGTGCCGCGGGGGCGGCGGTGGTGACCAGCCGCAGCGCGGGGCGGGCCGGGAGCGGGGCGGGGGCCGGCTGCGTCGGCAGCCCGCCGGGCAGCGCGAAGGCCAGCGCCAGCGTCCCCTGCCGCGGCGGCACGCGCCGGCCGTCGCCGGCACCGCGCATGCCGCGCCCCAGGCGGGCGGCCGGCTGCTGCGTCACCGCCTGCTCGTAGGGCGGCTCGCACTGCGGGGTCGGGATCCGGCGGAGGCGGGTCGTGGCCGCAGGGGCACCGCTGCCGCTCGTGGAGGCTGTCAGGTCGACGGCCCCGCCGCCGGGCAGGGCCTCGGTGTCCTGCAGGGCGGCGGCGCTGCTGGTGCTCATGGTGTCGGTCCTCCTGGTCGGGCGCGGGCTGCAGGCGACGGCCGCGCGGTGCGCGGCGGTCGTCGCCGCGGGTGCGGTGCTGGACGAGGGAGCGGGGCCCGGACGGTGCGCCGGGCAGCGCAGGAGCGGGCAAGACGGCGGTTCAGCAGTGCTGATCCAGGGCGCTGCTGGGTCAGGGCGGTGGTGGGCGCAGCAGCTGACCGGGGCGCAGCAGATCGGGGTCGTCGCCGATGACGTCCCGGTTGGCCGCCCACCAGCGCGGCCAGGCGTCGGCCACCTGGGCGGCGGTGGCCCCGGGCCCCAGGTGCCGGGTGGTGAGGGTCCACAGGCTGTCGCCCGGGCGGACCGCCACGACGTCGTCCTGGTCGATACCGGCGAGAGGACCCGGCGCCGACGCCACCAGGTGCACGGGAGGCTGGCGGACGCGACGAGGCGGCGCCGCCGGCCGGTCGGGGGTCCACGACAGGGGGACGCTCTGCTCGCTCGCTCCCTGGGTCCCGGTGCCGGGCTGGGCGAGCGGCCGGTCGACCTCCGGCAGGCCGACGGCGGGCCGCCCGGCAGCCGGCGGACCGCCGTCGGGCAGGCCGGCGGCCGGCAGGGCCGGTGCGCTCACCGGCCGGTCCAGATCCGGGACCGGCAGGACGCGGACCAGGGCGGGCACCGGGGCGCGGTGCGGGTCGAGCGGGGCGGCCAGGGCTGGAGCCGCGGTGCCGGCGAGGGCGCCGGCGCCGACGAGCCCGGCGCTGAGCAGTGCGGCCACCATCCGTCGCAGCGGCGACGGGGTGGTGGCCGCGGCGAGCGCCTCGAGCGCTCCGCCCTGCCGTCCGGCCGCCTCGACCAGGGCGCACAGCGCGACCCCGGCGCAGAGCCAGATCAGTACCGCGGCGGCGGCGTCCGCGGAGGCGAGGGCGATCAGGTCGTC
This sequence comes from Motilibacteraceae bacterium, assembly GCA_051954955.1. Classification (GTDB taxonomy): domain Bacteria; phylum Actinomycetota; class Actinomycetes; order Motilibacterales; family Motilibacteraceae; genus JBQCHF01. The sequence continues at coordinate 27,650 of JBQCHF010000033.1, read as the reverse complement.
GAAGCCGGCCGGATCGGGGGCGGCGACGGCGGCGGCCGCGGGGGCGCCGAGCCAGAGCAGGGCCCGCAACCCCACGCCCAGCAGGACCAGGACGACGGCGACGAGGAGCAGGGCGCGCCCGGCACGACGACGGGTGCCGACGCCCCGCGCCGGGCCGTGCTCCTGGTCCATCTCTTGCCCCCACATTCTCGCTGGTTCGTGCATTTGCTTGTGTTTGCTTTCGTAGTCCTCTCGTCGCCTCCGGTCAAGTCCTGTTGCGCGCGGCTCGTCGTGCTGGCACGGTGCGAGGCCATAGCCGTTGGTGCGTCCGCGCCTCCGGCGGGCGTCGAGCTGTGAAGGGGGAGGCATGCGCTGGGAGGACCTGTTCACCGACCTCGAGGCCCAGCTGGCCGAGGCCGAGCGGGTCGAGCTGGCGGGGGAGGTGGCTGACCGCAGCCGGCGTGAGCTGGCCCGGCTGCGACTGGTGGACCGGCTGCGAGCCGTCGTGGACCGGCCGGTCGAGGTGACGGCTCGAGGGGCCGGCCGCCTGGTGGGCCGCCTCACCGACGTGGCCCCGGAGTGGTTGCTGGTCGAGGAGCGCCCTGGGCTGTCCACCCTGGTGCCGATGGCCTCGGTGCTCGCCGTCGCCGGCCTCGGCGCCAGGGCCGAGGACCCGACCGGTGAGGGATCGGTGGTGGCCAGGCTGGGACTGGGCGTCGCCCTGCGGGCGGTGGCCCGTGACCGGTCACCGGTGGCCCTCGTGCTGGTGGACGGCGGTGTGCTGAGCGGGACCATCGACCGGGTGGGGGCGGACCACCTCGACCTCGCCGAGCATGCGCCCGGCGAGCTGCGCCGGGCTCGCGAGGTCCGCGGGGTGCGCTCGGTCCCGTTCGCGGCGGTCGGCGCGGTCCGGCCGGCGCTCTAGCCCGTCGGCCCAGCCGCCAGCCGTGTCATGACGGACGGGTGACGCCGTCGCGGCACCGATCCTTCATGATCGAGCGATCCGGGCGGCGAGGGGAGCGGCGATGGGACTGGGTGCGGAAGGTGTGCTCGAGCTGCTCGAGGCCACCACGGTGCAGGTCCGGCTGCTCGGTCCGGACGTGCCCCCCGAGCGTGCCGTCGCCACGCCGCAGCCCGGCGGCTGGTCCATGATCGAGGTGCTGGCCCACCTGCGGGCCTGCTCCGACGTCTGGGGCGCGAGCATCGATCGAGTCCTCGACGAGGACGAGCCGACGATCCGCGCTGTGAACCCGCGCACCTACCTGCCGTCCACCGACTACCTCGCGCTGGCCTGGCACCCGTCCTGGCAGGCGTTCCTGGACCAGCGGGAGGCGCTGCTGCCGCGACTGCGCTCGCTCGGCGCGCCGCAGTGGCGGCGGGCGGCCACCGTGGTCGGCGCCGGGCGCCCGCTGCGCACCACCGCGCTGGGCTACGCCGAGCGGCTGGCCACCCACGAGCGCAGCCACGTCAAGCAGCTGCACCGCCTGGTCGCGGGCTGAGCCGAAGGTCCTGTCGCCGACGGCCTCGTCGGCTGGGGCGGGGGAGCGGACCGCGTGGCTGCTCAGTCCTCCCCGAGCTCGCCGGCCAGGGCGTCGGCGTCGTCGCCGCGACCGAAGGGATGGGCCGCGACGAACTGCCGGGTCTCGGCGTACTTGCGCTGGATGTAGCCCTCGAGCTCGCTGGACTCCACCCGCCACTGGCCGCGACCACCGACCTTGATGGCCGGCAGCTCGCCGGACCGGACCAGGGCGTAGGCCTGAGCGGCCGAGATGTTGAGCACCTCGGCGACGTCGCTGAGCTGCAGGAACCGCGGACCAGCCACCGTTGTCTCCCTCCCGATCTGTCCCCCGTCGACGTCGCGCACCGATGATCGCACTGTCGCTGTGGACGGTGCCGGACACCGTCCACAGCCTTGCCGAGCAGGGGCGCTGGGCTCGGGCTGTGGACACTGTTTCCGTCCCGCCCTGCACCTTTGGCACCATCTCCCGTGCGTGCTGGCACCGGCGCGGCTCGTGCACGGTGCCCGGAGGGCTCGGGATGGGGGACGGTCGGTCATGCGGGTCAGGGGGAACGGCAGCGGCGGGGGCGGCGGCGCGGTAGGGGTGAGCCAGCGCGAGGCGCCGGGCCGGCCGGCGGGCGGCGCCGCGCTGCCCGCTCCTGCCGCTCGGCGGCTGCCGCGGGCTCGCTGGCTGGACGCCCGCCTGCTCGTCGGCATCCTGCTGGTGCTGGTCAGCGTGGTCGTGGGCGCCCGGGTCGTCGCCGCGTCGGACAAGACGACCGGGCTGTGGGCGGCCGCGCACGACCTCGCCGCCGGCACGCCGCTCACCGCCGCGGACCTGGTGCGCGTCGACGTCGTCCTGCCCAAGCGCACCGCGGCCTACCTCCCGGCCAGTCGGGACCTGTCCGGCCGGGTGGTGAGCCGCCCGGTGGGTGCCGGGGAGCTGCTGCCGGCCGCCGCCGTCGTGACCGCGCCGAGCGACCTGCGCCGCCTGCCGGTGCAGGTGGACCGCGCCGGAGTCACCGGCCTGGCCGCGGGGTCGGCCGTCGACCTCTACGTCGTCCCGGCCAAGGCGGCCGGGCAGCCGCAGGCCCCGACCCGCCAGGTGCTCGGGGGCGTCCCCGTGCTCGACGTCAGCGCCGACTCCGGCGGCCTGGGCAGCCAGCGCACCGCGGTCGTGGTGCTGTCCCTGCACCCCGCCGACGCCCAACGGGTGCTCGACGCCCAGGCGGCCGGCGACCTGCGCCTGGTCCAGGTCCCCCTCGGTGCCGCGCCGGGCGGCGGATCCGGCGCGGGGACCGGGACGGGCAGCGGGGCTGGCAGCGGGTCCGGCAGCGGGGCTGGCAGCGGGTCCGGCAGTGGGACCGGGGGCGGCACGTCGTGACCGTGCCGGTGCTCACCGCGGTCCCGGGCACCACCTGGGAGGCCGACCTCATCGCCTCCCTCGAGCAGGGCCCACGCCCGCTCACCGTGGTGCGCCGCTGCGTCGACCTGCCCGACCTGCTCGCCGCCGCGGCCGCGGGCACCGCGCGGGCCGTCCTGCTCGGTGCCCAGCTGCGCCGGCTCGACCGCGACGCGCTGGACCGGCTGGCCCTGGCCGGTGTCGCCGTGGTCGGCCTGGTCACCCCGGGCGATCACGACGCCGCCCACCGGCTGCGTCAGCTCGGCGTCCTGCACGTGCTGCCCGCCGACGCCGGCGTCGAGGCGCTGGCCGCGGCCGTGGCCGCCGCCATCGCCGGCCAACCACCCGAGCCGAGACCCGACGTGTTCGGCCTCGTCGAGGACGCCCGCGAGGGGCTCGACGGCGAGAGCACGGGTGGCTCGGGCGGCATCGGGGCCGGGCCTGGCCTCGACCCCTCGCTCGACCCGCTGGCCGAGGCGGTGGAGCGCGCGCTGGACGGCGTGCTCCCGCTCACCGGCCCGGGCGCGTCCGCCTGGGCGGACCCCGCCCGGCCGCTGCGCGAGGCCGACCTCGCCCTGGACCGCGCCGCGGCCGAGGGCGGGGAGGACCTGCCGGTGGGCCGTGGCCGGGTGGTGGCGGTGTGGGGGCCGACCGGGGCGCCGGGACGCACCACGGTGGCCACCACGCTGGCCAGCGAGGCGGCCCGGCTGGGCGTGCCGGCCCTGCTCGCCGACGCCGACGTCTACGGCGGGGTGGTGGCGCAGGTCCTCGGGCTGCTGGACGAGGCCCCCGGCCTGGCGGCCGCCGCGCGCCTGGCCACCACCGGGTCGCTCGACCTGCCCGCCCTGGCCCGGCTGGCGCCGGTCGTCCCGCCCGGCCTGCGGGTTCTCACCGGTATCGCCCGTGCCGACCGCTGGCCCGAGCTGCGCCCCGGCGCGCTGGAGGCGGTGTGGGCGCTGGCGCGCTCGCTGGCCACGCTCACCGTGGTCGACTGCGGCTTCTGCCTCGAGCAGGACGAGGAGCTGTCCTTCGACACCCTGGCGCCGCGGCGCAACGGCGCCACCCTCACCACCCTGGAGGCTGCCGACGTCGTCGTCGCGGTCGGCGCGGCCGACCCGGTGGGGCTGCAGCGCCTGGTGCGCGGCGTGTCCGAGCTGCGCGAGGCGTTGCCAGGGGTGGCGCCGGTGGTCGTGCTCAACCGGGTGCGCGGCGGCCCGGTCGGCCGCGACCACGAGCGTCAGCTGGTCGAGGCCCTCGAGCGCTACGCCGGCCTGCACGACCCGGTGCTCGTCCCGGAGGACCGGAACGCCCTCGACCTCGCCCTGCGTCGCGGCGAGCCCCTGGCCGAGGTCGCCCCCGGTTCCCCTGCGCGCAAGGCCCTGGCGGCGCTGGCCGCCCGGCTGGCCGGGGTGGAGCCGTCGGCGCCGCGGAGGGGGGCGCGGCGGCGGGCGCGGCGCTGAGGGGCACCCGACGTTGGGCGCTGCGGCGTCCTCGCCAGCGCGTTGGCGGCCCCGCGCCTGGCTGAAGGCGCTGGTGACGGCGGGAGCAGGTGGGTGGCCCGGCCGGCCGGCCGGCGGTCGGCAAGATCAAGTTCATTGGGTCAGGGGCACCCTGACCCAATAGGTTTGGCTCGGGGTGCCCCTCACCCAAAGGCGATGGGGTGAGGGTGCCCCTCACCCAATTCCCCATGGGTGAAGGGCGCTTCTCGCCCATAGGTTCGTCGGAAGGGCCCCTTCACCCAAGGCGGGGAAGCCCGGCAGAGGTGAGCGGGGCGACCAGGCTGCCCCGGGCCGGTCTCCTCCCGTCACCAGCGCCTGTCCACCCGCACGTCGACTGGTGGCGGCCGGCGCGACCGGCCTGAGCCGGAAGGGCGCCGCCCCCTACCATCGCCCCCGTGACCACCGCCGACGACGGACCCAGCCAGGACGCGCCCGGCGAGCACGGTCTCAAGGGCCTGGTCGTGGACTGGGGCGGTGTCCTCACCAGCACCCTCGAGGACTCGATGGGGCGCTGGGCCGAGGCCGACGACATCGACTACGACGGCTTCCGGCAGGCGATGCGCGAGCTGCTCGGCCTGGATGAAGGCAAGATCGCCGAGCACAACCCGGTGTTCGCGCTCGAGCGGGGCGAGATCGAGAACCCGCACTTCGAGCAGCAGCTGGCCGCCCGGCTGCGCACCCGCAGCGGCGGCCCGGTCGACCCGACCCGGCTGCTGGACCGCATGTTCGAGCACTTCCTGCACGCGCCGGACATGGCCGGGCTGGTGCTGCGCGCGCGCCGCGCCGGCCTGCGCACCGGGCTGCTGTCGAACTCGTGGGGCAACGAGTACCCGCGCGAGGGCTGGGACGAGATGTTCGACGTCGTCGTCATCTCCGGCGAGGTGGGGATGCGCAAGCCCGAGCCGCAGATCTACCACCACGTGGCCGACCTGCTGGCTCTGGAGCCGAGCGCGATCGTGTTCGTCGACGACCTGGCCGCCAACGTCAAGGCCGCGGTGGAGCTGGGCTTCGTCGGCGTGCGGCACATCGACTACGCCACCACCGCTGCCGAGCTCGAGGTGCTGTTCGGCATCCCGCTCGCGGAGTAGGGACCCCTCAGGCGCTGAAGAGCAGGTACAGCCCGCCCACGGTGTACGTGACCATCAGCACCAGCAGCGGGAGCTGCCCGCGCACCGCCTCGGCGCGTGGGAACAGCCGCACCGCGCGGTCGTGCGCCAGCACGGTGCCCACGACGTGCCCGAGCACCACCGCCACCACCTGCAGCACCGCCACCGCGGTGGCCGGCACCAGCGTGCCGCTCACCCCGCGCTCGGCGGTGCCCAGCCAGTTGGCGGTGCCGGTGACCCGCGGATCGGACAGCTCGATGACGGTGCGCTGGCCCTCCAGCACGAACAGCGAGTAGTAGTGCGCGACGACGTAGCCGACCGCGATCGGCACGATCGTGTGCGCGAACTGGCCGGGCAGGCCGCGCCGGCCGGCGTGCCCGAGCGAGCCGGCGGCCATCGACGCCGCGGTGAGCAGCAACCCGACGACGACGATGGTGGCGACCAGGCCGAGGGTTCCGGCCAGCTCGGCCGGCAGCGGCCCGGACTGCACGAACCGGAACCACACCGGGGCGTTGCTCAGGCTGTCGAACCCGGTCGAGCCCAGCATCACCGCGACCATGCCGACGATCCCCGGCGCCGGTGCGAGCCCGGCCATCCCGTCCAGCGGCGAGCGCACGACCAGCCGGCCGTCGGTGCGCCGGCCGACCACGGCCAGGCGGCCGATGAAGGCGGTGTAGACCTCGAAGGCGTCGCCGCGGTCGAACCAGCGAGAGCCGAACACGAGCCCCAGCAGCAGGTGCAGCCCGGCGTAGAGGCCGAACCAGGTGCGCAGCACGGGCAGCGTGGCGCGGTCGGGCTCGACCAGCTCCAGCCAGACGAACGCGAACAGCCCGACGGCGGCCGGCCAGTAGCCGACCCGCGCGGACAGCTCGAGCACGCCGTGGCGGCGGTCGACCCGCAGCAGCGCGGTCAGCCCGGCGTGCAGCGTGCGCAGCGGGTTGAGCAGCCGCCACACCGGCCCGAACAGCAGCGAGGCCGGCACCAGGCCGACCCAGAAGAGCACGTAGACCACGCCGGCGCTCGGGTTGGTCGCCAGGTCCGGTCCCAGCACCAGCCCGATCAGCCAGTAGCCGGTGAGCACCAGCCCGAGCACCCGCAGCGCCACCCGGGTGGCCGGGGCGTCGGCGAACCGCTCCAGCCCGGGCACCGGCCGGCCGGCCTCGTCGCCGCGCAGCCGCGGCTGCTTCCACAGGAACCCGAGCGCGGCGAAGCTGACCACGATCGCCACCGCGGCGCCCGCGAGGGCGTAGGAGAAGGGGATCGGGAGGTCCTGACGGCCGCCGATGCCGTGCGCGAGGACGAGCCCGTCGGCCAGCGACGGGGAGGGGGACGGGCCGCTCACCGGACGACGAGCTGGAACAGCGTCTTGCCGGTCTTGTGCGTCTCGACCTCGTAGACGCCCGGGTCGGTCACGGTGAAGGTGATGCTGCCGGGCTGGCCGGGGGTGACCTCGAACTCCTTGTCGACGCCGTGCACGTGCACCTCGTCGGCGACGTCGCTGGTCACCGTGAGCTTCACCGTGGATCCGGCCTTCACCTCGATGCGGTCCGGCGCCGGGCTCACCTTGCCCCCGGCGATGCTCACGGCGATGGCGGTCACCGACGCGCCGTCGGCGGACCCGGCCGACGCCGAGGCGCTGGCGGTCACGTCGCCCGAACCGCCCGACGACGCCGAGGCGGACGCCCCCACCGAGCTACCGGCCGACGTCGTCGGCGCCGACGTCCCGCTGCCGGACGTCCCCGAGCTGCCCGCGGAGCAGCCTGTCAGCAGCCCGGCAGCCACCAGCCCGGACGCCACCCACCCGGACGTCACCAGCACCGCCGGCGTCCTCCGTCGCCGGGTCACCCCGAGCCTGCTCACGGTCCCCACCTCGTCCTCGCGCTCCCGGCCGGAGCCTCGCTCGTCCCTGTCACCCGGCCGCCCTGTCCAGGCGCCGCCGACGTCCCCGCCTGCCCTACGTGCGGGAGTCCTGCCGAGTTCCGGGACGGTCCGCACCCGGACGGCCACGCAGAGCCTAGGACGTGTCTGGTGGATCTTCCGTCGATCAGCGAGCGGGCCGTGGCGCCCGGTCCGGCACGGCGGAGGAGTTCCGCGTAGCGGTGTTCTACGCGGGACGACGACAACACAGCCGGTCGGGATGCCACGGTTCGCGAGCCGGCGGTGATCCAGCAGACGCGGCCTAGGGGTGCCCCGCGCCGCGGCGACCAGCCCGTGCGCCCCACCGGCCCGTGCGACGATGAGGACCCAACGCTGGCGCACCAGCCCGCCGGAGGTGAACCCGCCCGTGGCCGACCGGCTCAGCCCGCTCGACGCCTCGTTCCTGTACCTCGAGTCCCCGACCACGGCCATGCACGTGGGCTCGGTGGGCGTCTTCGACCCGCCCCCGGGCGGGCTGGACTTCCACGCCCTGCAGGACCTGGTGGCCGACCGGATCGCCTTCGTGCCGCGCTACCGGCAGCGGGTGCGCCAGGTGCCGGGGCGGCTGGCCAACCCGGTCTGGGTGGACGACGAGGACTTCGACATCACCTACCACGTGCGGCGCAGCGCGCTGCCGCGGCCGGGCACCCGGGCGCAGCTGGAGGAGTTCGTCGCCCGGATCCAGAGCCGGCGGCTGGACCGCACCCGCCCGCTGTGGGAGCTCTACGTCGTCGAGGGCCTGGAGGACGGGCGCTGGGCGATGGTCACCAAGACCCACCAGGCGATGGTGGACGGGGTGCACGCCGTCGACATCGGCCAGGTGGTCCTCGACGCCGACCCCGAGCCCACCGAGGCGCCCCCCGGCAGCTGGCAGCCGGCGCCCGAGCCCAGCGACCTGGAGCTGGTGGCCGGCGCGGTGGCCGAGGCCCTGGGCCGGCCCAGCGCCGTCGTGGAGACCCTGCGCACCGGCCTGGGCGACGTGCGCAGCTCGACCGCCCGCGCGGCCGGCAGCGTGCTGCGGATCGCCCGGGTGGCGGCCCGCTCGGCGCCCACCAGCCCGCTCAACGCGCCCATCGGCGAGGCCCGCCGGTTCGTCACCGTGGACACCTCGCTGGACGACTACCGCCGGGTGCGCAAGGCCCACGGCAGCAGCGTCAACGACGTGGTGCTGGCCACGGTCACCGGCGCGCTGCGCGCCTGGCTGATGACCCGCGGGGAGTCGGTCAAGGGCGCGAGCACCGTGCGGGCGCTGGTGCCGGTGAGCGTGCGGCACGGCGAGGCGCCGGCGCCCGGCGACGGCTGGGCCGACGCGCAGTCCGGCGGCTTCGACGTCGGCAACCGGCTCTCGGCGGTGGTGGTCGACCTGCCCATCGGCGAGCCGAGCCCGGTGATGCGCCTGCACCAGGTCGCCTACCAGATGCGCGCGCACAGCGAGTCCGGGCAGGCGGTGGCCGCCGACACCCTCGCCGGCGTGGCCGGGTTCGCCCCGCCCACGCTGCACGGGCTGGCGGCGCGGGTGGCCAACGGGCTCTCGGCCCGGCTGTTCAACCTCGTGCTCACCAACGTGCCCGGCCCGCAGGTGCCGCTCTACGCCGGCGGGGCGCGGATGGTGTCGGCCTACCCGGTCACCCCGCTGGCCGCCGGGCAGGCCGTGGCGGTGGCGCTCACCTCCTACGACGGCGGCGTCTTCTACGGCCTCAACGCCGACCGGGACGCGATGCCCGACGTCGAGGTGCTCGGTCAGTGCCTGCTCGACGCGCTGGCCGAGCTCGTGGACACGGTGCGGTAGCGCCCGATGCGTCGGGGGCTGGTGCTCGGGGCTGGCGGCGTGCTCGGCGCGGCGTGGACGGTGGGCGCGCTGCGGGCGCTGGAGGAGGTCCGCGGCCAGGACCCGCGGGCCAGCGAGGTCGTCGTCGGCACCTCGGCCGGCTCGGTGCTCGCCGCGCTGGTCGGCGCGGGGCTGTCCGCCGAGGAGCTGCACCGTCATCAGCTCGGCGAGGCGCTGCCTGGCCGAGAGATCGCCTGGGACCACGAGCGCGGCTCCGGCCCTGCGCTGCCGCCGCTGCCCCGGCCGGGCCCGGGCTCGGTGCACCTGCTGCGCACCAGCGCCCTGCACCCCGGGCAGGTCCGCCCGCTGGTCACCCTGGTCGGCCTGCTGCCGCGCGGGCGGGGGAGCCTGGAGCCGCTGGCCCGGGCGGTGCGCTCGGTGGTGCCCGAGGGGGAGTGGGCCCCGCGCGAGGGCGTGTGGGTGGTGGCCGTCGACTACGGCAGCGGTGCGCGGACGGTGTTCGGCCGGCAGGGCGCGCCGGCCGCCGGGCTGGCCGAGGCGGTCACCGCCTCCTGCGCCATCCCCGGCTGGTACGCGCCGGTGGTCGTCGGCGGCCGCGAGTACGTCGACGGCGGCTCGCACTCGCCCGCCTCGGCCGACCTGCTGGCCGGCCTCGGCCTGGACGAGATCGTCGTGCTCGCGCCGACCGCCTCCCTGCACCCGGACGCGCCGACGTCGGTGCCGGCCCGGCTCGAGCGGCGCTGGCGGCGGCGGGTGACGGCCGGGCTGCTGCGGGAGGTCGCCGCGGTGGAGGCCTCGGGCACCCGGGTCACCCTGCTCACCCCGGGGCCGGAGGACCTCGGGGCCATGGGCGCCAACCTGATGGATCCCGCGCGGCGGCTGGAGGTGCTGGCGACCTCGCTGCGCACCAGCCGGGCGGCGCTGGCCCGCCTGCTGTCGGCGCGCGGAGTGCGCAGCCGGCGCGCGGGCGGGCCGCGGGCGGGCACGGGCACGTCGGGCGAGCCCGGCGACGGCCGTCTGGCACGCTGACGCCCGTGCGCGTCTACCTGCCGACGACCTTCGCGGGCCTGGCCCGCGCCCTGTCCGAGGGTGAGGTGGCCGGGCCCGAGAGCGGTGGGCTGCTCGCCCACGCCGTGACCCCCGCCCTGCGCGAGTGGTACGCCGAGGGCGACGAGGAGGAGCTCGAGTACGCCGCGCTCACCGACGCCGCGCGCGCCTCGCTGGGCCTGCTCGGTCCGGCTCCGGTCGAGGTGCCGCGCCGGGTCGTGCTCGCCGCCGACGTCGACGACGCCGCGGCCCGCCCGGATGTCGCCGCCGGCCGGTCCGCCGTCCGGCTGACGGCCCCGGTGCCCTGGCGGCGGCTGGCCAGCGTGCACGTCGACGACGCCGACGCCGCGGCGGACGTCCGCGCGGCGGTGGCGGCCCTGCCGGCCGCCGAGGCCGGCGACGACGACGCGCAGTTCGCGGTGGACGCCGTGGAGGACCACGAGCTGCTCTGGTATGCCACCCAGGAGGTGGCCGAGCTGCTCGACCGGGTCGGGCGCCGCGGCTGAGCGGACCGCACGGACGGGGCGCGCACCACCACCCGTGTCCGCTGCACGGATCGATGCGTGACAGAGTGGGGGCAGACCCTTCCCGCTTCCCAGCCGCCGACGCGCCGCGCCGGACCAGCCGGTCCGACCGTGCGCCGCCGGCCCGCCCGATGCCGTCAGGAGGAGCACGCCATGGACGCCGTGACCGCCGTCCCGGTCCCTGCCAACGAGAAGGTGCTCGGCTATGCGCCGGGCAGCCCCGAGCGGGCCGAGCTCGAGGCCACGCTCAAGCGGATGGCGAGCGAGCCCCGCGAGCTCACCATGACCATCGGCGGCGAGCAGCGCCTGGGCAGCGGTGAGGCGGTCGAGGTCGTCGCGCCGCACGACCGCCACCACGTGCTCGGCACCTTGCACAACGGCACCCACGAGGACGCCCGCGCCGCCGTCGACGCCGCGGCCGCGGCCGCCTCGGACTGGCGCGCGATGCCCTTCGACGCGCGTGCGGCGATCCTGCTCAAGGCGGCCGACCTGCTCGCGGGCCCGTGGCGCGCCACGCTCAACGCGGCCACCATGCTCGGCCAGTCCAAGACGGCCTACCAGGCTGAGATCGACTCCGCCTGCGAGCTGATCGACTTCTGGCGGTTCAACGTCCACTTCGCCCGCCGCATCCTGGAGGAGCAGCCGCAGTCGGCCGCAGGCACCTGGAACCGGCTGGACCACCGTCCGCTCGAGGGCTTCGTCTACGCGATCACGCCGTTCAACTTCACCGCCATCGCCGGGAACCTGCCCACCGCCCCGGCCCTCATGGGCAACACCGTGGTGTGGAAGCCGGCGCCCACCCAGCAGTACGCCGCCCACCTGGTGATGCGGCTGCTGGAGGAGGCGGGCATGCCCCCCGGCGTCATCAACATGGTCACCGGCGACGGCATCGCGGTGTCCGAGGTCGTGCTGGACGACCCGGGTCTGGCCGGCATCCACTTCACCGGCTCCACCCGCGTCTTCCAGCACCTGTGGCGCTCGGTGGGTGAGCGGATCGACCGCTACCGCACCTACCCGCGCCTGGTCGGCGAGACCGGCGGCAAGGACTTCGTGCTGGCCCACCCCAGCGCCGACCCCGACGTGCTGCGCACCGCGCTCATCCGCGGCGCCTTCGAGTACCAGGGCCAGAAGTGCTCGGCCGCCTCGCGGGCCTACGTGCCGCGCTCGGTGTGGAACCGGATGCGGGACGACTTCCTCGCCCAGGTCGAGTCGATCCCGATGGGCGACGTCGCCGACTTCTCCAACTTCATGGGCGCGGTCATCGACCAGCGCGCCTTCGACCGCGTCTCCAGCGCCATCGACCGCGCCCGCGCGGAGGACAGCATCACCGTGCTGGCCGGCGGCCAGACCGACGACAGCCAGGGCTTCTTCGTCCGCCCCACGGTGCTCGAGGGCACCGACCCGGCGAACGAGATCTTCACCACCGAGTACTTCGGTCCGGTCCTGGGCGTCTTCGTCTACGACGACGCGCAGTACGACACGGTGGTGCGCCAGCTGGAGAACGTGGCCCCCTACGCCCTCACCGGCGCGGTCATCGCCCAGGACCGCCGCGCCATCGTGGAGGCCACCGAGGCCCTGCGCTTCGCCGCCGGCAACTTCTACGTCAACGACAAGCCGACCGGCGCCGTCGTCGGCCAGCAGCCCTTCGGCGGCGGCCGCGCCTCCGGCACCAACGACAAGGCCGGCGCGATGCAGAACCTCATGCGCTGGACCAGCACCCGCGCCCTCAAGGAGACCTTCGTGCCCCCGACCGACTGGCGCTACCCGTACATGGGCTGAGCCCCCCCGGGGCCCGTCCGGAACGATCACGGGCCCGTGATCATTACTCGCCCACCCAGGAGAATTTCCCTGGGTGGGCGAGTCTTTTCCTGGGTCGGGACCCCTGCCAGCTGACGTTCGGGCGGGTGGTCGCGTCCTTGAAAGGCGCTGGTGACGGCGGGAGCGGGTGGCGCGCAGGTCTCGTCGCCGGCCGCCGGTTCCGCTCCGACGTCCGAATGATCGACACCTATACGTGTCGATCCTTCGGACGCAACGACGCAACCGCCACCGGGCAGCGCGAAGAGTCCCGGGCGGGAGCCGCTCCCGTCAGCGGCGCCTTTCCCCTCGTCACCTGCCGCACGCGCACGGGCGTGCGGCAGGTGACGAGCACCTCACCCGCCCCGTGGTCACTTGCGCAGGTCGACGGTCTCCACGCCCTCGTCGGGCTCCTCGTACCGCGAGGTGGCGATGTGCTCGGTCATGGTGTCGCGGTGCAGGCGCACGGTCACGCCCCAGACGAACACCAGCAGGGACAGCAGGAACGTGGCGATGAAGCCGGTGCCGAAGCCGAGCAGGCCGAGCCCGCCGCCGTAGTTGCCGATCCAGCTGATGACGGCCAGGCCGACCAGCCACGGGAAGACCCAGGACCCCGAGCGCCACTCGAAGCCGTGCGGGTGACCGCCGGTGGCCTTGTGGACCACCAGCAGGACGTAGCCGATGAGGATGGCCACGAACAGCTTCCAGTTCGTCTCCCAGCCGGTCCAGTAGACGATGAGGTTGGAGGACCAGAAGGCCAGGAACGGCAGGACGTCGCCGCCGGGCAGCCGGAAGGGGCGCCGCTCGTCGGGCAGCTCGCGGCGCATGGCCGCGAGCACGATCGGGCCCGACCCGAAGGACAGCACGGTGGCCGAGGTGATGAAGCCGACCAGCTTCTGCCAGCCGGGGAACGGCAGGAAGAACAGCAGCCCGACCAGGAACGCCAGCACCAGGCTGACCCAGGGCGCGCCGTTGCCGTTGAGCCGAGTGAGGCCGCGCGGGGCGTTCTCGTTCTTGCCCATGGCGTAGGAGATGCGGGAGGTGACGGTGGTGTAGATCAGGCCGGTGTCCCCGGGGGAGATGATCGCGTCGGCGTAGAGCAGGCCGGCCAGCCACGCCATGCCGAGGATGGTGGCGATGCCGGCCAGCGGGCCGAAGTCGCCGGCGAAGCTCAGGTTCGACCAGCCCTTGGCCAGGCTCGAGTCCGGCACCGCGCCGATGAACGCGACCTGCAGTCCGATGTAGATCAGGGTGCACACCAGGACCGAGCCGATGACGGCGATGGGCACGTTGCGCCCGGGGTTCTTGCTCTCGCCGGCCAGCTCCACGCCCTGCCGGAAGCCGAGGTAGGAGAACACGATGCCGGCGGTGGCGATGGAGGAGAAGACCCCGTGCCATCCGTTGGGGGTGAAGCCGCCGAACCCGGTGAAGTGGTCGCCGTGGAAGGTGGAGAGCAGGAAAGCGACGATGACCAGCGTGATGATGGCCAGCTTCCACCACACGATCGCGGTGTTGAACCGGGCGAACCAGCGCACCCCGTAGAAGTTGACGACGCAGAAGACGGCCATGAGCACCACGGCGACGACGTAGCCGCCGGCCTGGAAGACCTGCACGCCGTCGACCTCGTGGGTCAGCCAGGGCACGTAGTTGGTGGCGTACTGCAGGGCCGCCTCCACCTCGATGGGCGCCACCGACGCCGCGGCCAGCCAGGTGATCCAGCCGGCCGTGTAGGAGGCGAACGAGCCGAAGGCGAAGTGCGGGAAGCGGACGACACCGCCGGAGACCGGGTACATCGCCCCGAGCTCGGCGTAGACCAGTGCGATGAGCAGGATCATCACCCCGCCCAGCGCCCAGGAGACCACCGCCGCCGGGCCGGCCTGCTTGGAGGCGTTGAGCGCCCCGAACAGCCAGCCCGAGCCGATGATCGAGCCGATGCTGGTGAACAGCAGCCCGATCCGCCCGACGTCGCGGCGCAGGCCGGTTCCGGCCGCCGCCGCCGTCGTCGTGGAGCTGGTTCCTGTGCTCGCCATCGCGCCTCCCGCGCCGTGGGCGTCGCGGAACACGGCCCTGTCGCCGCGCCCGCCGAGGACCTTCCTCCGTGCCCCCTGCAGAGCCCTGCGGTTCCCTGCAGGTGCCTACTCCATGACCTCTGTCACGTTTGGGGCGTCTCTAACCCTCTCGGTGGGAAGTCCACGTCGCCGCCGCTTGCTCAAGGTTTCGTCAGGCCCGCCTCGCCGTCCGTGATCGCCAGGGCCGCGCGGGTCTACGCTGGGGCGCGTGACGGCAACGGAGCCAGCACCCGCCACCGCGCCTGCCCCCGGCTCGGCAGGCGGCGCGCCGACGTCGGCGTCGGCCGCGTCCGCCGCTGAGCGCAACTTCGGCGAGGAGGGCGCGCGCCTCACCTACGGCTCCTACCTCCGGCTCGAGCAGCTGCTCTCGGCCCAGGTGCTCGAGTCCGACCCCCCGGCGCACGACGAGCTGCTGTTCATCACCATCCACCAGGTCTACGAGCTCTGGTTCCAGCAGCTGCTGCACGAGCTCACCGCCGCCCGCGAGGCGATGGCCGCCGGACGGCTCTTCCAGGCCCGGCACCTGCTGTCCCGGGTGGCCGTAATCGAGCGGGTGCTCGTCGAGCAGATCGACGTGCTCGAGACGATGACGCCGCAGGACTTCCTCGCTTTCCGCGACCGGCTCGCACCGGCCAGCGGCTTCCAGTCGGTGCAGTTCCGCGAGCTCGAGTTCCTCTCCGGCGCGAAGGATCCCGGCTTCCTGCAACGGTTCCGTGGCCTCACCGACGCCGAGCGAGCCCGGCTGGAACGGCGGCTGGCCGAGCCCACGCTGTGGGACGCCTACCTCGGCGTGCTCGCGGCGGCCGGCCTGCCGGTCCACGACGACGAGGCGGTCCTGGCCTCCCTGCGTGCGGTGGCGAGGGACCGGGACAGCCACGGCGAGGCGTGGGAGCTGGCCGAGCGACTGCTTGAGCACGACGCGTCCGCGGCCCGCTGGCGGGCGCGGCACGTGACGATGGTCGAGCGGCAGATCGGCACGAAGTCCGGGACCGGCGGGTCCACCGGAGCGCCCTACCTGCGCTCCCGGCTGGACCTGCGCTACTACCCGCTGCTGTGGGAGATGCGCGGCGGCTTGTAGCGGCAGGGTCCCTGTCCCAAGAGCAGCCAGAGAACGAGACAACGAGACGCGAGAGGGTGTCGAAGCGGGTGTCCGAGCAGGTGCTGTCGGGGTCGTCGCGGTCCGCGCAGGAGCCAGGAGGTCCGCAGCCGGACGGCGGGGGCGACGGCGCGACCGGCTCGCCGCTCGACGCCCGCCCTGGTGCTCCGCTGGATGCGCGCCCGGGCGCGGCGGCAGCCCGCCTGCGCGATGCCCGGCTGGAGGAGGTCAAGGCCGACCTGCTGGCCCGGGCCGCCGAGCTCGGCGAGCACGCGCGGCTCGGCGACGGCGACCTGCGCGGCTACCTCGAGCGCTACTACAAGCACGTCGCCCCGGAGGACCTGCTGGGGCGGGACCCTGCCGACGTCCTCGGCGCCGCCACCAGCCACCGCGCCCTGGCCGCGCACCGCCCGCAGGGCACCGCCGCGGTCCGCGTGTTCACCCCCACCGTCGACGAGCACGGCTGGGCCTCCGGGCACACCGTGGTCGAGGTGGTCACCGACGACATGCCGTTCCTGGTCGACTCGGTCACCGCGGAGCTCTCCCGCCAGGGGCGGGCCATCCACCTGGTCATCCACCCCACCTTCGCGGTGCAGCGCAGCGTCACCGGCGACCTGCAGCAGATCGATTGCACCGACGAGACCGACCAGCTGCGGGCCGGCGGCACCGGGGTCGAGTCCTGGATGCACGTCGAGATCGACCGCGAGACCGACCGCGAGGAGCTCGACGTCGTCGCGGCCGACCTGCAGCGGGTGCTCCGGGACGTCCGGGAGGCCGTCGAGGACTGGGAGAAGATGCAGGAGGCGGCGGTCCGCGTCGCCGACGAGCTGTCGGAGGAACCGCCGACGTCGGTGCGCCCGGCCGAGGTGGCCGAGGCGGTGGAGCTGCTGCGCTGGCTCGCCGACGAGCACTTCACTTTCCTGGGCTATCGCGAGTACGCGCTGGAGACCGTCGACGGCGTGGACGCCCTGCGGGCCCTGCCCGGGACCGGCCTGGGCGTGCTGCGCTCGGACCAGGCGGTCAGCCACAGCTTCAACGAGCTGCCGCCCGAGGTGCGCGCGAAGGCTCGCGAGCGCAAGATCCTCATCCTCACCAAGGCGAACTCGCGCTCCACCGTCCACCGTCCGGCCTACCTGGACTACGTGGGGGTGAAGAAGTTCGATGCCGCCGGCGAGGTCGTCGGCGAGCGTCGCTTCCTCGGCCTGTTCACCAGCGCCGCCTACACCGAGTCGGTGCAGCGGGTGCCGGTGCTGCGGCGCAAGGTGCGCGAGGTGCTCGACGTCCTCGGGTTCCCGGCCAACAGCCACAGCGGCAAGGATTTGCTGCAGGTGCTGGAGACCTACCCCCGGGACGAGCTGTTCCAGGTCGACACCGCCGACCTGGTGCCGGCGATGCGCTCGGTGCTGCACCTGCAGGAGCGCCGCCAGCTGCGGCTGTTCCTGCGCCGCGACGCCTACGGCCGCTTCGTCTCGTGCATGGTCTACCTCCCGCGCGACCGCTACACCACGGCCGTGCGCCTGCGCATGGAACGCATCCTGCGCGACGCCTTCCGCGCCGACAGCGTGGACTACACCGCCCGGGTGTCCGAGTCGGTGCTGGCCCGCCTTCACTTCGTCGTGCGCGTCGCGCCCGGCCAGAGCATCCCCGACGTCGACGCCGGCGAGATCGAGCAGCGGCTGGTGGACGCCACCCGCTCGTGGACCGACGACTTCGCCGACGCGCTGGTGTCCCTGGCGGGGGAGGAGGAGGCCGCGCGACTGCTGCGTACCTACCCCGATCCGTTCCCCGAGGCCTACAAGGAGGACTTCCCGCCGCGCACCGCGGTGGCGGACCTGCGCCGCGTCGACGGCCTGGGCCAGGAGCAGGGCCTGGCGATGAGCCTCTACCAGCCCTACGCCGCGCTGCCGGGCGAGCGCCGCTTCAAGGTCTACCGCGACGCCCCCATGTCGCTGTCCGACGTCCTGCCCGCGCTGCAGCGGATGGGCGTCGAGGTCGTCGACGAGCGGCCCTACGAGATCCAGCGCGCCGACGGCAAGCTGTTCTGGATCTACGACTTCGGCCTGCGCTACGACGCCGCGGCCGAGCAGGCCGCCGACCGGCTCAAGGAGCTCTTCCAGGACGCCTTCGCCGCGGTCTGGTCCGGCGCCGCCGAGAGCGACGGGTTCAACGCGCTCGTGCTGCGCGCCGGGCTCACCTGGCGCCACGCGATGGTGCTGCGCGCCTACGCCAAGTACCTGCGCCAGGCCGGCAGCACCTTCAGCCAGGACTACGTCGAGCAGTGCCTGGTGGCCAACGTCGGCATCGCCCGGCTGCTGGTGCGCCTGTTCGAGGCCCGGTTCAGCCCGGAGCACCTGGGCGACGGCGGCGAGATCTCCGCCGGGCTGGTCGAGGAGATCGAGGGCGCGCTGGACTCGGTGCAGTCCCTGGACCAGGACCGGATCCTGCGCTCCTTCCTCGGCGTCATCCGTGCCACCCTGCGCACCAACTACTTCCAGCTCGACGCCGAGGGCAAGCCCAAGCCGTACGTGTCGTTCAAGCTCGACCCGCAGCAGGTGCCGGACCTGCCGCTTCCCAAGCCCCGCTTCGAGATCTGGGTCTACTCCCCTCGGGTGGAAGGCGTGCACCTGCGCTTCGGCCCGGTGGCGCGCGGCGGGCTGCGCTGGTCCGACCGCCGCGAGGACTTCCGCACCGAGATCCTCGGCCTGGTCAAGGCGCAGATGGTGAAGAACGCCGTCATCGTGCCGGTCGGGTCCAAGGGCGGCTTCGTCGGCAAGCGGCTGCCGGATCCTGCGGTCGACCGCGAGGCGTGGCTGGCCGAGGGCATCGCCTGCTACCGCACGTTCATCTCCGGCCTGCTCGACGTCACCGACAACCTGGTGCGCGGCGAGGTCGTGCCGCCCGAGCGCGTGGTGCGCCACGACGGCGACGACACCTACCTCGTCGTCGCGGCGGACAAGGGGACGGCCACCTTCTCCGACATCGCCAACGAGGTCGCCATCTCCTACGGGTACTGGCTCGGCGACGCCTTCGCCTCCGGCGGCTCGGTCGGCTACGACCACAAGGCGATGGGCATCACCGCGCGCGGCGCGTGGGAGTCGGTGAAGAAGCACTTCCGCGAGATGGGCGTGGACACCCAGACCGAGGACTTCACCGTCGTCGGCATCGGCGACATGAGCGGAGACGTCTTCGGCAACGGGATGCTGCTCAGCGAGCACATCCTGCTGGTGGCCGCCTTCGACCACCGGCACATCTTCCTCGACCCGGACCCCGACGCCGCCGTCTCCTACGCCGAGAGGCGTCGCCTGTTCGACCTGCCCCGATCGTCCTGGGCCGACTACGACACCTCGCTGATCTCGGCCGGCGGCGGGGTCTACCCGCGCACCGCCAAGTCCATCCCGATCAGCGGTCAGGTGCGCGAACGGCTCGGGCTGCCCGAGGGCACCACCAGCCTGACGCCGGCCCAGCTGATGAGCGCCATCCTGCGCGCCCCCGTCGACCTCTTCTGGAACGGTGGCATCGGCACCTACGTCAAGGCCTCGTCGGAGCCGAACGCCGCGGCCGGGGACAAGGCGAACGACCCGATCCGCGTCGACGGCGCGGAGCTGCGCTGCAAGGTCGTCGGCGAGGGCGGCAACCTGGGGATGACCCAGCTCGGCCGCATCGAGGCCGCGCGGAACGGCGTGCGGGTCAACACCGACGCGATCGACAACTCCGCCGGCGTGGACACCTCCGACCACGAGGTCAACCTCAAGATCCTGCTGGACCGGATCGCCGCCGACGGCGACCTGACCACGAAGCAGCGCAACGAGCTGCTGGCCAGCATGACCGACGACGTCGCCTACCTGGTGCTGCGCGACAACTACGAGCAGAACGTGCTGCTGGGCAACGCGCGGGTGCAGGCGCCGGCCATGCTGTCGGTCCACCAGCGGTTCATCCGCGAGCTCGAGCGGCGCGGCGAGCTGGACCGCGCACTGGAGTTCCTGCCCAGCGACCGCGAGATCGAGCAGCGCACCGCGATGGGGGAGGGACTGACCAGCCCCGAGTTCGCGGTGCTGGTGGCCTACTCGAAGATCACCCTCACCGAGGAGCTGCTGCGATCCTCGCTGCCGGACATCCCGTGGTTCCAGCGGGCCCTGGTCGGCTACTTCCCCGACGCCATCCGCGAGCGTTTCTCCGACAGGCTGTCGGACCACCCGCTGCGGCGGGAGATCATCGTCACCTGCGTCGTCAACGACCTGGTGAACCGGGCCGGCATCACCTTCGTCTTCCGCGCGCAGGAGGAGACCGGCGCCTCGGCGGTGGAGGTCGCGAAGGCCTACACGGTGGCCCGCGAGGTCTTCGACTTCGAGGACTACTGGCGGGCGATCGAGGCCCTGGACAACGCTGTCCCGACCACGGCGCAGTCCACCCTTTACCTCGAGGGACGCCGCCTGATCGACCGCGCTGCCCGCTGGCTGCTGCAGAACCGCAAGAGCGCCATCGACGTCGGGGCGGAGATCGCCCGCTTCCACGACCCGATCCAGGCGCTCTCGGCTCGGCTGCCCGAGCTGCTGCAGGGCGGCGAGGCCGAGCGGCTGTCCAACCGGATCAGCACGTTGGAGGCGGAGGGGGTGCCCGAGGAGCTGGCCGCCCGCTGCGCCGCGCTGCTCGACGGCTTCAGCCTGCTCGACGTCGTCGAGATCGCCGGCACGGTGCGCCCGGAGCAGGCGCCCGACGGGCTGCCGGTGGAGGAGGTGGCCGAGCTCTACTTCCACCTCTCCGCGCTGTTCGAGGTGGACCGCACCCTCACCCGGATCACCGCGCTGCCCCGCGGCGACCGGTGGTCCTCGCTGGCCCGCTCGGCGCTGCGCTACGACCTCTACAGCGCCCTGTCCGGCCTCACCGGCAACGTCCTCACCACCACCGCCCCGGGCACCCCCGCCGAGCGGCTGGCGCAGTGGGAGGCGGAGAACGCCGAGGGCCTGGCCCGCGCCCGCAGCACCCTCGGCGAGATCGTGGCCGGCGAGACCTTCGACCTGGCCACCCTCTCGGTCGCGCTGCGGACGATCCGGACGCTGCTGCGGGGGTGAGGTTCCGGCGCACGCGCCTGCCGTCTCGGCCGCCGGTGCGTCGGCGGCCTGCGGTCGCGCTCCAGCACGGTCGACGGCGCTGGTGACGGCGGGAGCGGGTGGGTGGCCGGTAGCGTTGCGGGCCGGCGGTTCCAAGATCCACTGAATGGGGTGAGGGTGCCCCAGAGCCAATAGGTTTGGCTCGGGGGCACCCTCACCCAATTCGGCCTGGGGGAAGGGCGGCTTTCTTCCATAGGTTCGTACGCGCCGGTCCCCTTCGACCGCAGCCGGCCGCCCGGGCCGCCCCGCGCACGGCTCCTCCCGTCACCAGCGCCTTTCACCTCGATCACGTCCGCACCGTTCTGCGCCTGACCCGCCCGCGATCAGGCCGACGCCGTCCCTCGGTAACCTCGCCCTCGTGCCCACCCTCAACGACCTGGTCAGAAGGTGGACCGACCTCACCGACGAGGACGTCGACTGGCTGCACTGGCTGGTGGCCGACTGGCAGCTGCTGGCGGACCTGTCCTTCGCCGACCTGGTGCTGTGGGTGCCGACGCCGGACCGCTCGGCCTACGTCGCGGTGGCGCAGATGCGGCCCACCACCGGGCCCACCGTCTACTACGACGACCTGGTCGGGCAGCTGCTGCCGCGCGGGCGGCGCGGCCAGCTCGACATCGCCGTGGACGAGGGGCGGATCGCGCGGGAGCGCGACCCGGAGTGGCGCGAGGACGTGCCGGTGCGGGAGGAGACGATCCCGGTCGTGCGCGAGGGACGGGTGATCGCCGTCATCGCCCGGCACACCAACCTCTCGGCCGCCCGCACCCCGAGCCGGCTCGAGCTCACCTACCTGCACTGCGCCGACGACCTGGCCCAGATGGTGGCCGAGGGCAGCTTCCCCGAGCCCGGTGGGCAGCTCTCGGCCAAGCGCGGCGCGCCCCGGGTCGGCGACGGGCTGATCCGGCTGGACGAGCGCGGCTACGTCACCTACGCCAGCCCCAACGCGGTCTCGGCGTTCCGCCGGATGGGCCTCACCGCCGACCTGGTCGGCCGGCACCTCGGCCGCGAGACCACCGCGCTGGTGCCCACCCGCGGGCCGGTGGACGAGTCGCTGTCGGTGGTGGTGAGCGGCAAGGCCGCCAAGCGCACCGACGTCGAGGCGAACGCCGCGGTGCTCTCGCTGCGCGCCATCCCGCTGCGCCGCGGGGCCACCCGCACCGGCGCGCTGGTGCTGGCCCGCGACGTCACCGAGCTGCGCCGTCGCGAGCGCGAGCTGGTCACCAAGGACGCGACCATCCGCGAGATCCACCACCGAGTGAAGAACAACCTGCAGACGGTGGCGGCCCTGCTGCGGCTGCAGGCCCGGCGGATCGGGGAGCCGGCCGGGCGGGCCGCGCTGGACGAGGCGGTGCGGCGGGTGGGCGCGATCGCCGTGGTGCACGAGACGCTCTCGCAGGCCGTGGACGAGACGGTGCCCTTCGACGAGGTCGCCGACCGGGTGATCGCCATGGTCGCCGAGGTGTCCTCGCCGGGCACGACCGTGCGGGCGCACCGGGTCGGCCAGTTCGGGGTGCTGCCGGCCGAGGTGGCCACGCCGCTGGCGCTGGTGCTGACCGAGCTGCTGCAGAACGCCGTTGAGCACGGGCTGGGCGCCCGCAGCGGGACGATCGAGGTGCGGGCGCACCGCCTGGTGGGTCGGCTGCACGTCATGGTCGCCGACGACGGCGCGGGGCTCCCCGAGGGCTTCGACCTGGACAGCACCTCGAGCCTGGGCCTGCAGATCGTGCGCACCCTGGTGGAGTCCGAGCTGGACGGCACCCTGGAGCTGCGCCCGGGTGAGGACGGCGGCGCGGAGGCGCTGGTGGACCTTCCGCTGCGCCCGCCGCCGCGCTGACCTGCACTGCTGCTGACCGCCTGGGGACAGAGCGACGCCCCGGTCGCGGGGGGACGGCCGGGGCGTCGGCTGCGGGGGCGCCTGGGGGGTCGGGCTGTGCTGCGGGCCCGAGCCCGGGCGCCCGGAATGGTGCCGCTAGGCGGTACGGGCCCGGTTGCGAGCGGTACGGCGCTTGAGCGCGCGACGCTCGTCCTCGCTCAGCCCTCCCCACACGCCGGCGTCCTGGCCGCTCTCGAGCGCCCACTGCAGACACTGGTCGATGACCTCGCACCGCCGGCACACCACCTTGGCCTCCTCGATCTGCAGGAGCGCCGGGCCGGTGTTGCCGATGGGGAAGAAGAGCTCAGGGTCCTCGTCACGGCAGGCGGCACGGTGTCGCCAGTCCATGCGACTAACTCCTCGTCGTCTCGCTGAGGGGCGGGGGACACCCCTCGAGCCGCGGATCTCGCGGCTGCTTGTGAACCGATTCACGATCCGTCCGAGTTCCCAGGGCCGTGGTGAGGGCTGATGGGAGCGCGAGACGGTGCCGGCGGGGCGTGTCAGACGCTTGCCGCGCGAACGGTTCCCTACCCAACCAGTCCACAGCGGCGTGCACAAGACATCGGACCGATCTTTGCGCGCGCTTGGGTGTCGGTTCGGTCACAACTCTGTGACCGAACCGTGACCGGGGAGTGACGGTCGACGCCGCTGGCGGTGCGCTGATGGGCCCTAGACGAGCACCCCCAACGCCTCGGGAACGGCGCGCAGGACGACCCGCTCGCGCTCGCCGAGCGCGTCGCCGTCCACCTGCAGCGCCACCGGATGGTCGGCCCGCAGCACCAGCTCGGGCAGGTCGTGGTGGCGCACCACCGCCCGCCCGTGCGGGCCGTCCTCGCCGCCGCGCACCAGCTGGGTCGCGTGCCGCAAGGTGCGCAGGGTGCCGGTGCGGCGCAGCGCGAACACGTCCAGACCGGTCTCGAACGACGCGTCGGGGGAGGGGTTGACCGGGTGGCCGCCCAGGTAGGTCCAGGGGGAGGCGTTCTGGACCACCGCCAGGAACAGCCGCTGCACCGGCTCCTCGCCGGGCACCTCGAGGGTGAGTGGCGCGGCTCGGCGGTCCGGCCCGAGGTAGAACTGGCGGACGGCGCTGCGGACGTAGAGGGCGTGGGTGCTGCGCGCCCCGTGCCGGCGCCGGTCCTCCACCCGGTTCACGACGTCGGCGTCCAGCCCCATGCCCGCGGCGAAGGTGAACCAGCGGTCGTCGGCCCGGCCGAGCCCGATCCGGCGGACCCGCCGCTCGTGGAAGGCGTCGATCAGCTGCCCGGTGGCCTCGAACGGGTCGTCGACGACGCCGAGGGCGCGGGCCAGCACGTTGGTGCTGCCGCCGGGGACCACCCCGAGCAGGGGGACGTCCTCGTGCGGGCCGCGCTCGAGCAGGCCGTTGACGACCTCGTTCACCGTGCCGTCGCCGCCGAGCACCACGACCGCCTCGTAGCCGTCGGCGGCCGCCCGGGCGGCCAGCTCGGTGGCGTGCCCGCGGGCCCCGGTGGGCTCCACGTCCACCTTGAGCTCGCTGCCCAGCGCGCGCGCTATGACGTCGCGGGTGCGTGCCGTGGTCGCGGTCGCCACCGGGTTCACCACCAGGAGCGCGCGCATGGGCGAAGGGTACCCAGCCTCGCCGGGATGACCGAGCGACCCGCCTGTCGCAGCCGTGCACGGGCCGGGCCCCGGCGGGTGCCGCGCTGCCGGTCGCCCTATCGTGGTTCCGATGGCCGCCTCGTCCGCTCCCGGTGCTCCTCGCCGTCCTCCCCGCCGCGCCGCCGACGGGAAGGACCGGCGTGAGCCCACGCCAGAACCCGCTCCTGCCGCCCGGCCCCGCGGGCTGACCGCCGCCGCGACCGTGGTCGGGCTGCAGGGCCTCGCGCTGCTGGCCTACGCGGCGTTCCTCGGGATCGAGACGGTGGTCTCGACGCCCGAGCACCGCGACGTCGCCACCGGCTCGGCCACCTTCCTCGCGCTCATCGGGGTCGCCCTGTGCGGGGTCGGCTGGGCGCTGTCGCGGCGGCACGGCTGGGCCGTGGGGGCCGGTGTGACCGCGCAGCTGATCAGCGTGGCCATCGCCTGGTACATGCTCGCCGCCCACTTCTGGGTCGGCGGCATCCCGCTCGTCCTCGCGATCGCGATCGCCCTGGTCGGGCTGTTCGCGCCGAGCACCCGCGAGGCGGTCGGCCGCTGAGGGCCGGCGCTCGCCGTCGCGCTACTCCTCGACGAGCAGGCCCTCGCGCAGCTGGGCCAGCGTGCGGGCGAGCAGCCGGCTCACGTGCATCTGGCTGATGCCGACCTCGCGGGCGATCTCGGACTGGGTCATGTTCCGGAAGAACCGGAGCATGAGGATCTTCTTCTCCCGCGCGGGCAGGCGCTCGAGCAGCGGCTTGAGCGACTCGCGGTACTCGACGCCCTCGAGGCCCTCGTCCTCCACCCCGAGGGTGTCGACGACGGCCACGCCCTCCTCGTCGCCGCCCTGGTCGCCGGCGTCGAGGCTGAGCGTGGAGTAGGCGTTGGCCGACTCCAGGCCCTCGAGGATCTCCTCCTCGGACAGGTTCAGGTGGGCGGCCAGCTCGGCCACCGTTGGGGAGCGCCCGTTGCGCTGGGACAACTCGCTGGTAGCCGTGGTGAGCGCGAGGCGCAGCTCCTGCAGGCGGCGCGGCACCCGCACCGCCCAGCCCTTGTCGCGGAAGTGCCGCTTGATCTCGCCCACGATGGTGGGCGTGGCGTAGGTGGAGAACTCGACGCCGCGCTCGACGTCGAAGCGGTCCACGGACTTGATCAGCCCGATGGTGCCCACCTGCACCAGGTCGTCGTACTGCTCGCCGCGATTGCGGAAGCGGCGGGCGAGGTGCTCGACGAGCGCGAGGTGCTGCTCGACCAGCGCGTCGCGCAGGCGCTGCCGCTCGGGCGAGCCCTCGGGCAGCTCCTGCAGCTGGGCGAAGAGCTCCTTGGTCCGCTCGCGGTCGACGCCGATGCCGCTCACGCGCCCCCCGCCCCACGGTGCTTGCGCAGCGAGATCCACACGGTGCCAGGGGTGTCGCCGGCACTCTCGCCGGTAGCACCGTCGCCGGCACCGTCGGTGGTGCCGGCGTCGACGTCGCCGGCCAGCGCGCTGAGCACCGTCCAGGCGAAGGTGTCGCGCTCGGGCAGCCGCGCGGCCCGGGTCGGGACCGAGACGGTGAGCGCGAGCACGTCCGCCCCGGCGGCGTCGCCGAGCTCGAACGTGCAGGTGAGCGGCGCGCCCTCGACCGCCTGCGGCAGCAGCATGGCGCAGGCCTCGTCGACGGCGATGCGCAGGTCCTCGATCTCGTCGAGGGTGAAGTCGAGCCGGGCGGCCAGTCCGGCCGTCGCGGTGCGCAGCACCGACAGGTACGCGCTCGCGGCTGGCAGCCGGACCTCCACACGGTCCTGTGCCGGTCCGCCGCCGGCAGCCTGTCCGGCCGCCGTCGCGGTGGTCTCCCTCACGCTGCTCCTTCCGTCCCCGGTCCGCCGACGTGGCAGCGACCGGTCATCGGGCGGGTGCGCCCCCCGGCACTGTCCCCCGTGCGCCCCTCGCCCCAAACGTACCCGCCCCCGGCGACCGACCCGATCCGCGCGTGATCGCGGTGCGGCCGGGTAGGCGGGCCCGTTTCGTCCGGGTCTCCCCGCGCGCCCCGGTCGGAACGATCACGGTCCCGTGATCTTTACTCGCCGACCCAGACGAATTCGCCGCGGTGGGCGAGTCGTCTCCTGGGTCGGGGCACTTTCGCGGCTGCCTCGGCGGCGACGTCCAGCACCTCGCGGTCGGTGCTGCTCACGCGGACCTCCCCGCCTCGAGGTCACGCGCATCTCCGGCAGCGCCACCGGCCAGCTCGCGCAGCGCGGCGCCGGTGATCCGGAAGGTGGTCCACTCCTCCATCGGCTCGGCGCCGAGCGAGCGGTAGAAGCCGATGGCGCTCTCGTTCCAGTCCAGCACCCACCACTCCAACCGGCCGTAGCCGTGGTCGACGCAGACCTGTGCCAGCGTCTGCAGCAGCGCCTTGCCGTAGCCGCGGCCCCGGTGCTCCGGTCGGACGTAGAGGTCCTCCAGGTAGACCCCGTGCCGGCCCAGCCAGGTGGAGAAGTTGCGGAACCACAAGGCGAAACCCGCCAGTCGACCCTCCGCGCGCGCGTCGCGGTCGGGGTGCTCCACCACGTGGGCGAACACGGCGGGGTGCTCGCCGAACAGCGCCGCGCGCAGCTGCTCCTCGGTGGCCTCGACGGCGTCGGGTTCGCGCTCGTAGTCCGCGAGCTCGCGGACCATGGCGAGGATCTCCGACACGTCGTCGGGGCGGGCGGGGCGGATCTCCGGTCGGGCAGCAGGCGCGGACACCGGCGTGACGCTACGCGCCTGCTGGCGAAACCGCCTGACCGGGCCGAGCCGCTGCGGCATGCTCGGCGGCTCCGGTCGGACCGGCCGGGACGGCACCCGGCGGAAGGTGTGGCGTGGAGAACGACGTCGAGCTGTTCCTCATCGGCGGCGGGTGGAGCGAGGCGGCGCGCGAGCTGGTCTACGGGCCGTTCCTGTCCGCAGCCGCCCGCCGCGGCGACGAGCCGATCATCGCCTGCCTCGTGCTGGACGAGGGCGACGGCCCCGACCAGTTCGCCCGATGGCAGGGCGCGCTGCAGGCGACAGGGCCGTGCTCGCCGGTGCCGGTCCTGGTCCCCGAGGGCGGCCGCCTGGACGTCGCCGCGCTCCCGGCCGCCGACGCCCTGCTGGTGTGCGGCGGGCTCACGCCGGCCTACGCCGCGGCGCTGTCGCCGGTGGCCGCGCAGCTGCGCGGCTGGCTCGCCGAGGGAGGACGTCCCTATGCCGGCTTCTCCGCCGGCGCCGCGGTGGCCGCCGAGCGCGCGGTGGTGGGCGGCTGGCTGCGCGAGGGTCGGCCGGTGTGCCCGGAGGACGCCGGCGAGGACCTGAAGGAGGTCGAGCCCGTCCAGGGGCTGGG
>JBQCHF010000032.1:0-43077 GCA_051954955.1 Motilibacteraceae bacterium | reverse complement strand
AGTTGTCGCGGTTGCGGAAGCCGCGGGCGATGCGTCGGTGGAGTTCGATGAGGCCGTTGATCGCTTCGGTGCCGCCGTTGCTGGAGCGGCCGGTGTCGAAGTAGGCCAAGAACGCCTCGCGCCACCGGGTCAGGGTCTTGCCCAGGCGCTTGATCTCCGGGATCGGGCAGGTCGGGAACGAGGCCAGGACCTTCTCGGCGATGGCGCGTCCCTCGGGGAGGCTGTCGGTGGTGTAGGCCGCTCGCAGCTGCTGGGCGCAGCGCCAGGCCACTTCCACCTCGACGTGCCGGTCGTGGGCGTCCAGCGCGGTCTCCAGCCGGGCCTTCTGCTTGTCGGTGAGCTTCTCGCTCCCGCAGCGCAGGATCGTGCGGATGCCGTAGAGCGGGTCACCAGCGCGGCCGCGGTGACCGTGGATCTCCTGCTGGATCCGGCGGCGGACCTCATCGACGGCGGCGGTGCCGAGCTTGACCACGTGGAAGGCGTCCAGGACCGCGACCGCGTCCTCGAGCTGGTCATCCAAGGCGTTCTTGTAGCCCTGGAACGGGTCCAGAGTCGCCACGCTGACCCCGGCGCGGAACGCCTCACTGCGGGCCTGGAGCCAGCCCGCGTAGGCCGCGCCCGATCTGCCCGGGACCAGGTCCAGCAGCCGAGCGCGGGTTCGCCCCTTGGCGTCGCGGGACAGGTCGACCATCCCGGTCAGCTCCTTCGGCCCGCGCCCGCCCTCGCTGATCGGCTTGGTGCACACGTGGTGCCACACGTGCTCATCGACGCCCAGGGCGGTGACGCCGGCGAAGCGCGTCTGGTCCTGGTCCATCTGCGCCAGCAGCGGCGCGATCGCCAGCCACAGCGTCCGCCAGGTCGTGCCCAGTGCCCGGGCCAGACCGGCGATCGAGGCGTGCTCGCGGCGCAGCTGCCCGATCGCCCACCAGCACGCCCGGGCGGTCAGCAGCGCCCGCGGGCGGGCGACCTGCTCGTCCTGCTCGGTGAACGAGCCGGTCGGGCAGTCCTGCTCCTGGCAGCGCCAGACCCGCTTGCGCCAGCACAGCTCCACCGGCCGACCGAAGCAGGGGGTGTCGACCAGCCGGACACGGCGCCGGCCACGACTGGCCGCGATGACTCCGCATGAAGGACAACCTTGAACCCTGGCGGGTGACTCGACCTCGACCCGCAGCCGCACCCCGCCCTTGGCCGGCACCTCCTCCACGGCCAGCACATGCAGCCCGTCCAGGCCCAGCAGAAGGTCACACCGGGCGCAGTAGCGACCACCGTTGCGCGCGCTCGCGCACGCCGTACCCTCGGACACCGTCGAGGCCTTCCGATCGAACTGCTTGGTCGCTTTCGATCATCAGGAAGGCCTCGACCCATCTCCCAGCACCTCAACCCCGCGAGTCGCTCACACCCACCTCAAGTACGAAGAGCCGCTTTATCCTGCGACCACACTCGCGCTTTGGAAGGTGCCCGAGGGCATGGGGCGGTGCAGTCGCCAAGTAATTGCGATGGGCCGCTCTCCGCGGTGCTCGACGTAGGAGGCTTGACCTAGGCACAGGAAGGGTGCGGCTCCCAGTTCTTCCTCGGGCGTCTGCCGCACGAAGAGGACGACGTGGCTGCCCTCACGCTCGTGATGCAGATAGCGGCGACCTGCCGGCGAGGCTGTGGAGGTGGCGTTCTGGGACTCCCAGTGGAACAGTTCGGGACTGATGGCGTAGTCCCGGTACATGGTGGTGGGAGAGAAGTCCTTCTCGCTCTTCTTGAGATTTATCAGCAGGGCGTCGGTGTGGGTCTCCTCCGCCCAGGCAACGCCGGTGATGTTTCCCCTGGCGCTCCGCTCCAGTGAAGCCCACCCGAGAGCGGCAAGAATCTCCTCGCGGCGGTACCGCGCGTGCGTCGCCAACGGCACGTGCTGGAGGCCCTCTCCAAGCCCTTGCGGCAGGTGGCGAGCCTGGTCGACACCCAGCGCCACTAGCTCGCGCAGCTCGGCGCAGACGGCAGGGTGCTGGCGGAGCTGCGCCAGGCCCTCCTCATAGGAGGCGAAACCGCCACCGTTGGACCACAGGGTGAAGAAGAGCATGCGGGCCATCCGCTGCTCGCGCTCATTGAGCTCGCCGTACGTCGGCGCCTTCGGATCGGCGAGCATCGCGTACACCCGGGCACGCTCCGGGTCGTCCACGTGCGCGAAGGACGACATGCGTCTGAGGAGTGCGGTCTCCACTGGGCCCGGAGCAGGTAGCGGTCTGCCTGCCTCACGCTGCAGCTCGGTCCATGAGCCCTTGCCGCGGTAGATGTCGATGACCTCGCGTCCAGACTCTCGCAGGTACCCGGCCAATGACTCCTCGACGTGCGATCGAACGTCTGCGATCAGCGCCTTCCGCGAAAGACGCAGTTGCGCCCTCACGTTGTCGAGCACGATTGACCGGGCGATTCTGTCGAGCACGAGCTGGGACCCTGAGGGGAGGAAGGGGAAGCCCTGTTCGATCTGGCGCTCAAGTCCCTTCCGGCTGGACCCCGTGAGCGCGCGATAGCGCAAGTCGAAGCGGAACTCCCGCCGCTGCTGGCCGATGAGGTCGAGCACGGTGAGGACAGCCTTGCCGGGGGCGCGGCGAAGCCCACGTCCAAGCTGCTGGAGGAAGACGGTGGCGCTCTGCGTCGGCCGGAGCAGCAGGATGGTGTCGACGTCAGGCAGGTCGAGGCCCTCGTTGAACAGGTCAGCGGCGAAGAGAGCATTCACGTCCCGGCGGCGCAGAGCAGCCAAGGCTTCAGCACGGTCTTGGGGTGCCGTGGCGCCGGACACAGCGAGCGCTGGGATGCCAGCGTCTCGGAAGACGCGCGCCATGTACCCGGCGTGCGCCACGGAGACGCAGAAGCCGAGCGCCCGCATCTGGCTGACGTCGGTAACCTTGTCCCGCAGTTCGCGGATGACCTTCGCCGCCCGTGCGTCGTTGCCGGTGTAGAGCCGGTCCAACCCGGCGACGTCGTAGGCGCCCCGCTTCCACTCCACTCCGCTGAGATCAACGTCGTCCGCGACGCCGAAGTAGTGGAAGGGCACGAGGAGATCCGCGTCGAGGGCGTCCCAGAGTCGCAGCTCGTATGCAGTGCGACCTTCGAAGAAGGATCGGACGTCAACGCCGTCGGAACGCTCTGGCGTGGCGGTCAGGCCGAGCAGTTCGCGAGGAGCCAGGTGCTCCAGCAGCTTTCGGTAGGTACTGGCCTCGGCGTGGTGGAACTCGTCGACGACGACGATGTCGAAGTGATCAGCCGGGAGCTGGTCGACGCCGTACGAGGCAAGGGACTGCACGCTGGCGAAGACGTGTCGCCACCGGTCGGGGCGGGCTCCGCCGACGTAGGACTCCCCAAACGCCCCGTCGGCCAGCACTTCGCGGTACGTGCGCTGCGACTGCTCGAGGATCTCCCGGCGATGTGCCACGAAGAGCAGTGAGAGGTCGCCTCCGTTCTGCCCCACGAGCCGCTTGTAGTCCAGCGCTGCCACGACGGTCTTCCCAGTGCCGGTGGCCGCGACGACGAGGTTGCGGTGGCGCCCATGCACCTGCCGCTCTGCGTCCAGGGCCTCGAGGATCGAGACCTGGTGGGGGAGCGGCCGCACCTCAAGTCCTGAGAGGGCGATGGGTCCTCCGCTCCGATTGCTACCGGAGCGCCGAAGTGCCTCGTCGAGGCGGTCTGCGTCCTTGCCCGGGTCGTACCGAAGGAAGGCCTCGTCGTCCCAATAACTGTCGAAAGTGGCCTCGAACTTTCGGAGCAGCTGGGGGGTCCCCACGCCGGACAGCCGCACGTTCCACTCGAGGCCGTCCACGAGGGCCGACCGCGACAGATTCGAGCTGCCGACGAAGGCGGTATCGAACCCGCTCGCCCGGCGAAACAACCAGGCCTTGGCGTGCAAGCGCGTCGACTGGTTCTCGTAGCTGATGCGGACTTCGGCGCCGAACCGGCGCACGAGCTCGTCGACGGCTCGGCGCTCGGTGGCGCCGACGTACGTCGTCGTGATCACGCGAAGTGGCACTCCGCGATCGCGGAGTTTGGCGAGCGCGTCCTCGAGGACCCGCAGGCCGTGCCATCGGATGAAGGCACAGAGGAGGTCAACTCTGTCGGCGCTGGAGAGCTCGGCGCGAAGCTCAGCTGCGAGGGTTGGCTCGCCGCGAGTGTTGGTGAGCAGAGCCGCGTCGGACAGTGGCGTGACCGGGCGGAGGAGCTGGCGAGCGCCAGGACCCGAAGGCCGGCCCAGCGTGATGAGCTGCTCGATGCCCTCGATAAGGCGCTCATCGGCGTTCCCGAGGGCCACGAGCAGGTCGTTGACGATGACGGCCCGGCGGTCTTGGTCACGCTCGGAGGCGAGAACGCGGCGGACCGCCTGAGCCACGTGCCGCGCCAGGACTTCGGGGACGTCCTCAGCGTCGACCGACTCGAACTTCGGAATCAGTCCATCGATCTCGGCCAGCTGCTTGGCGAGTCCTGCTGTGCGCAGGCTCTCATAAACGCCTTCAACGAGTTCCGACACGGAGGGCAGCTTGGCATGGTTCGTAAGCTATCGAGGGCTGAGGCAGGACGTGTCTCGTCGGAGTGTTCCCGCGACCCTAGGTTCGCTCGGGAGCCCGACCTCGAAAGTCACCCACGGGGAAGCGGGACCTGGCTGCGTCGAGCTTTGCACTCGCAGCCGTTGCGAGATCGATACCGAGCACATCCGCCAGCCGGACGAGGTAGAGCAGGACGTCGGACAGTTCCTCGGCGGCTCGCGTGGCGAGCGGCTCCTCAGCGAGCCGCCGCCGGGCTTCCTCGGCTGGCAACCATTGCACCAGTTCGGCGAGCTCGCCCACCTCGCCTGTCAACGCCAGCACCAACGACTTCGGGTCGTGGAAGCGGCCCCAGTCGCGCTCCTCGGTGAACCCCCGCATTGCGTTGCCAAGGTACGCCAGATCACTCATGGGAGGACTCTGCCAGATGCACTGGATCCGCCCACGTCGCACTAGAGTGCCAAGTGCAAGAGCGGCCCGACGGGCTTCCTACGCAGTCCTGCGCTGGACAGACCCCCACCCGCACGGTTCTTTTCGTGCTGCCTGGGGGCAATGTCGATGGCGCTGGTGCGTCAGTCTGCAAGCGCGCTCGCCGCGCAGCAGGACAGCGTCGTGGAGCGCCTCGTGGAGCAGATGCTGCACCGGCACGCTCGCCGCCCGGCGCCCGGCGAGGTGAAATCATGGGACCGCAGTGTGCCCATCCTCGTGCAGGAGCTCCTGGAGGCCGGGCTCGGCTCGGTCGAGGTCATGCTCGAGCACCAGCTGCCGCTCACGAGCAAGCGGATCGACGCGCTGCTGGCGGGCTTCCACCCAGTCACCGGCGCACCCTCGTACGTCGTCGTCGAGCTGAAGCAGTGGAGCGAGGCGGCACTGTTCGAGGACCAGCCTGAGCTAGTGGAGCTCGGGGCCTACGGGCACCGACCCGTGCTCCATCCGATGTCTCAGGTCGAGGGGTACTGCGAGTACCTCCTCGACTTCATCCCTGGCTTGGCCGCCCAGCGGGACGCGGTTCGCGGCGTCGCCTTCCTTCATAACGCGACGGCGTTCGGTGTCGCGCCCCTGTGGGAGCGCGGCCCCTCCCGGTTCGGCCCGCTGATCACCGGTGACCGTCGGGCGGAGCTGCACGCCTTCCTGCGTAGCCGCTTCGCCGCAGACCAACCCGGCGCCAAGGCAGCGGATGACTTGCAGGCGATGCGTGTGGGCCCCAGCCGTCAGCTGCTCGCGGTGGCCGCCGAGGAGATCAAGAACCGCGAGCAGTTCACTCTGATCGCTGAGCAGCGCGAAGCGTACCTGTCCGTGCTCCACGCGGTGGAGCGGGCCCGGCAGGGCGACCGCAAGCGTGTGATCGTCGTCAGCGGGGGACCAGGCTCCGGGAAGAGCGTCATCGCTCTCTCGCTGCTCGGCGAGCTGGCGCGACAGGAGCGATCGGTCGTCCATGCGACCGGCTCCCGCTCGTTCACTCAAACCATGCGCAGCGTGGCCGGCCGCGGTTCCACTCGCGTGAAGGGCCTGTTCAAGTACTTCAACCAGTTCATGGAAGCCGAGAAGAACGGGCTCGACGTCCTGATCTGCGACGAGGCACACCGCATCAGGGAGACCTCGGTCGACCGCTACACGAAGGCGTACTTGAGGACGGGGCGTCCACAGGTGGACGAGCTCATCGACGCAGCACGCGTGCCGGTCTTCCTGCTCGACGAGCACCAGGTGGTGCGGCCGGGGGAGATGGGGTCGGTCGAGCAGATCACGAGGTACGCCGAGCGGATGGGCCACGACGTGCTGACGGTCTCGCTCGACGAGCAGTTCCGCTGTGGGGGCTCCGAGGCATACCTCGCTTGGGTTCAGCGACTCCTCGGGTTGGTCGAGGGCGGTCCGGTCCCTTGGGAGGGAGATCCGCAGTTCCAGGTTCGGGTCGTCGACTCCCCGGAGGAGATGACGGCGGCGCTGAAGGCCGAGACGTCCAAGGGCTACGGGGCGCGCATGACGGCCGGCTATTGCTGGCCCTGGAGCAACCCGCGCAACGACGGCTCCCTCGTCGACGACGTGGTCATCGGGTCCTGGTCGCGTCCCTGGAACCTCAAGGGCGATCGCTCCGTCGGCGGTGCCCCGCCGGCCGCCCTGTGGGCCAGCGACCCAGCCGGCTTCGGGCAGGTCGGCTGCGTGTACACCGCTCAGGGGTTCGAGTACGACTGGAACGGTGTCATCCTCGGACCGGACCTGGTGTGGCGCGGCGGGCGGTGGGTCAGTCGCCGGGCGGAGAACCGCGACCCTGATTTCCGCAGTACCAAGCGGGTCTCGGACTCAGAGTTCGATGCGCTCGTCCGCAACGTCTACAAGGTCCTGCTGACTCGGGGCATGGTGGGCACCCTCATCTACTCCACGGACGAGGAGACCCGTAGCTTTCTCCGCTCCCTCGTCGGGTGACGCTGGCCGAGCAGCTCTATCCAGCGGCCCTCCTGACGGCCCGCTGTTTCCTGACTAGCCTCGGCACGCCCCGAGCCACAGCCGGTCTCGCGCTCGCGTCATCGCGACGAAGAGCTGCCGCCGCTGCAGCTCGGCGCGCTCCCGATAAGCGGCCTCGGTCTCGGTCGGGCCCTGCGGCGGGACGGCCTCGTTGTAGCGGGGGATGAACACGCAGGCGAACTCGAGGCCCTTGGCGCGCTGGTAGGTGCCGACTTTGACCGCGTCGTTCCCCACGCCGGCGTAGTCCTTCAGGGGCTGTGTGGCGACGCCGAGGTGGGACAGGGCTTGGCACCAGGCGTCGACCTCGGCGTTGCGGCGGACCAGTACGGCGAGGTCGCCGGGGCGCAGGCCGTCGCGCACGGCCCAGGTTAGGGCGTTGTGCAGGGCGTGGACGAGTGAGCGGTGGTCGTCGGCGATGACTCGGAGCACCTGGCCGCCGTCGCGGACCACCTCGACCTCGCGCTGGCCGAGCTCCGGGTCGCCGTCGAGGTCGTCGAACTGGTCGCTGCTGACGACCTCGAGGGCGGTGCGCAGGATCTCGGCTCGGTTGCGGTAGTTGCTGCGCAGGACGGTGGAGCGACCGCCTGGCATGGCCACCCCCGCCTCGGCCAGGGTGAATCCTCCGGCGTAGACAGCCTGCTGGCCGTCGCCGACGAGGAACAGGCCGTCCGGGCGGTCGCCGACCAGGGCGTGGAGCAGCCGCAGCTGCTGACAGGACAGGTCCTGCACCTCGTCGACGACGACGGCCGTGTAGGGCTCGGCCAGCGGCTGCTCCCGGAGCGAGGCGAGGGCGGCGTCGATCACGTCGTGGAAGTCCGCGGTGCCCTGCTGGGCGAGTCGCGTGCGGTAGGCCTCGGCGACCTTCCACACCATCCGGCGGTGGTTCTCCTGCAGTGGCGTGCGCCGTCCGACCCGGGTGAGGGCGAGGTAGTCCTCGACGCGGGTGAGGCCGCGGCCGCGGATGACCGCCTGCACCTCGTCGTGCCAGTAGTCCGGGGAGTCGACGACGGCGAGCAGCAGCTCGCGCTGAGGGGCGTGCCGCCAGATGGCGTCGAAGTCGGGTCGGCCGCCGCGAGGGGCGATCGACAGCGACTGGCCGCGCTGGCGCAGCAGGGACAGTGCCCAGCTGTGCACGTGGCCGAACTCGACCCGGCCCGTCTCATCCGGCGCGAGCCGCTCGAACAGGCTCCGGTGCACCTGGGCGAGCGTCTTGACGAACGAGGTCATCAGCACCTTGGCGCCGGGCTGGCGGGCCAGGTGCCGCACGCGGTGCAGGGCCACGACGGTCTTCCCGGTGCCCGCCGCCCCGCGAATGCGCGCCGGGCCGGTGTAGGACCGGGTGACCAGCTGGGCCTGGGCCGGGTGCAGCCAGGTCATCCAGGCTTCCATTGGCTCGCGGGCCGCGGCGTCGAGCAGGTCCGCCCACAGCGCGTCGACGTCCACGAGCTCGGGCTGGCGCGGCTGCACCGGGATCTGAGGCGGGACTGGCGACGGACGTCGGACGAGCACGCGCGACCGCGTCGACCCAGCTGCAGCCGGCGGGCAGGCCCCGTCGAGGACCTCGGTGACCAGGCGCACCTCACCGTCGGTGAGCCGTTGGCCCAGCCGGACGAGCGCGCGCTGGATGGAGCTCTCGCCGACTACGGTGACCCCGCGAACCGGGACCGGCTCGAGCTTGCGCCCGGCCAGCACCAGCATCGGCAGCACCGCCGTAGGTGCGAGCCCGACGGCGGACAGGATGCCGCTGAGAGCGTCGGCCTGGGCGCGGACGCCGTCGAGCTGGTCGTCCTCGCAGACGTCGGCGTTGAACAGCGAGCCGCGCTCGATCCGCGGCTCGCGCCACTTCTTCGAGTCCAGCACCAGGACGCCGGGTGGCCCGACAAGCACGAGGTCGAGGTTCGCCTTGCGGGTGCCGGGCCATCGTCGGTCGGCAAGCAGGTGCCAGTCGGTGGAGCCCAGGTCGACCAGGACCTGCTGGACACGCGCGGCGACGGCCGCCTCGCCGGCACCGCCGACTCGCATCCGGACGGCTCGCGAGCGGTGCTCGGCGATGACCTCGAGGATGGGTCGGATCTGCGACTCGAGCGAGTCGGCCAGGTCGTCATGCAGCGTGGCCTGCTCATAGGCCGACGCTCCTGCCACGTCGCATGCTGCTGCTTCCCCCGCCACGCCACCGACGTCGACACGCGTCGTGGGGCCCTTGAGCTGTTGCGGCTGGCGTGTCTCCTGCAACCGGCTTTCCAGCAGGAGAGCATGACCACTGTGACGGGGATTAGCGCCTACGAGGACGCGGTGAGCCGCCTGCTTGCGTTGCGCCAGCACCAGCAGGACGGCAAGCGCTCGCCGCACAAGCCGCTGCTGGTGCTGCTAGCCCTGGGGCGGCTGAGCAGCGAGGGGACGAGCGAGCTGCGCTGGTCCCAGGTGCGTGACCAGCTCGCCGACCTGCTGGCCGACTTCGGCCGGCCCAGCCGCACTGCGCCGCGGCAGGCCGCCGCCTACCCGTTCACCCACCTGCGCAGCGACGGCGTATGGACGTTGTCTGCCGACGTAGAGATGGACAAGGTGCGGCCGCTGGACACGCTCGATCCGATCGGCCGGCTCGATCCGGGCATCGAGCAGGTGCTGAAGAACCGGCCCGGCGCGGTAGAGCAGGTGGCCCGCGCCATCGTCGACGCGCAGTTTCCTCCGAGCCTGGCAGACGACGTCCTCGAGGCGGTCGGGCTGGCCGAGATCGCACCGGCCGGGCAGGTCACCGAGCTCATCCGGCGCCGGTCGACGGCGTGGCGGCTAGAGGTGCTAGACCGGTGGGACCGGTCGTGCGCGTTCTGCGGGTTCGACGGGCAACTCGGCCGGGGCGTGGTCGCGGTGGAGGCCGCGCACGTGCGGTGGTTCAACCACGGCGGCCCGAACGACGCCGACAACGGGCTGGCGCTGTGCTCGCTGCACCACAAACTGCTCGACGTTGGCGCGCTGGGACTGTCCGCGGCCGGAGTCATCAAGGTGTCCGGGCTGTTCGTCGCGCGCACCGAGGCTGGCCGAGCCGTCTACGACCTTCACGGGCGCGAGCTGACCCCTCGGCCTGGGACGGTGTTGCCGGCCGCCGAGCATCTGGCGTGGCACGACCGGGAGGTGTCCAAGGGGGAGCCGCTTACGCGGGCGTCGTAGGACCTCGAATTCGTTAGCTCAGCAGCGAGAACGCTGCGACCGGCAGGTCGTGCTGGCGCGCCAGGTTGGCCGCCTCGTCTCGCCGCCGCTCGGCGTCGCTGGAGTGACCGGAGCGCTCGAGCACCGCAGTGAGCCGGGTCAGCGCGCGGATGGTGAACGGGGTCGCGCCGAGGGCGGTGTTGCGGGCGACGGCGTCCTCCAGGTCCTCGAGCGCCGCGGGAAGGTCGCCGGAGAGCGCTGCGGCGGTACCGGTGTAGAGCGTGCCGGCACCCATGCACACTGCGCCGGGGGCGAAGACGATGACGGCGGAGGCGTGCGGAGCGAGCCGCTCTCGCAAGGACGCGGCGCGGCCTGCGTGCCCAGCGCCAGCCAGCACTTCCGCCGAGAGCACCAGCGGCGAGACCGCCATCGCGTCGTCGCCGAGCCGGGCGAAGTCCGGTCCGAAGGCGTCGTCGAGGATGCGGTGCGCGGTTGCGGCGTCACCGTTCTGGGCGTGAGCCAGGGCGCGGACGGACTGCATGCCGGGATGGCGGGTGAAGCCTTGGCGGTCGAGGTCTGCCGCGGCGCGGCCGAGCACGCCGCGCTCCCAGGCCACGATGCCGGACACAGTGCCCAGGCTGAGGGTCGCGGTGGCGGCGGCTCGGCCGCCGGCGCCGGCCAGCCGGCCGTGCAGCTCGGCGGCGGTGTCCTCGGCGGCGCGCATGTCTCCTGACATGAGGGCGCGCATGGCGCGCCACCACACCGTCAGCAGCGCGAAGTCGGGGTCGCGGTGACGGTCGATCGCCTCGGCGAGGGCGGCGAACTCGGCGTCGCTGGCGGCGAGGTCGCCCACCTCCAGCAGGGCGGTAGCGAGCAGGTGCCGGGCGGCGAGCTGGCGCTGCACGTTCCGGCCGGCCAGGGCCACCAGCTCGCGGGCGACGTCGAGCCGTTCGGCGGCGTGCGCGGGGGTCCACAGGGTCGCCCAGCGGGCGGTCAGCGCCCGGAAGCGGTGCTCGGCGTCGAGGTTGCGGGCGTCGGCGACGGACCGCGCGGCCAGCTCGGAGTCGGGCTGGCCGCGCATCGCCAGCTGGGTGGCCAGGGCTGCCCGCAGGTCCACGGCCCGGGCAGCGTCCGGCGCACCGTCCTGAAGCGCTCGGCGCAGCCAGCCCACCACCTCGTCG
This sequence comes from Motilibacteraceae bacterium, assembly GCA_051954955.1. Classification (GTDB taxonomy): domain Bacteria; phylum Actinomycetota; class Actinomycetes; order Motilibacterales; family Motilibacteraceae; genus JBQCHF01. Next base: position 31,772 of record JBQCHF010000032.1, on the reverse strand, counting down.
CCGTCGTCGACGACCGGGGCGAGCATGGCCCAGTAGCCCGCGACCGCGCCGTTGGCGGCCAGGGCGAGCGCGGCCCGGGACAGCAGGTCGTAGTCGCCACGCTCGGCGGCCGCCTCGGCGGTGGAGACGAGCAGGCGCTGGCTCTCGTCCAGCTGGCCGAGCCGGGCCAGGGCGATGCCGCGCAGCAGGGTGAGTTGCGCGGTCAGCGCCGGGCCGGCGTCGACGATCTGCGCGACGGCGACGGCGTGGTCGAGCAGCTCGAGCGCCGGCTGCACCGCGATCTGGTCGAGGTCCTCGGCCGCGGCGGTCAGCGCGGCCTCCACCCCGGCGACGTCGTGGGCGTGCAGCAGGTGGTGGGCCAGGACGCCGGTCGGCGGCTGCTCCCGCTCGGCGAGGGCTCGGGCGGCGCGGGCGTGCAGGGTCTGCGCGCGGACGCCGGAGAGGCCGGCGCGCACCGCTTCGTGCACCAGGGAGTGGGAGAACCGCAGCCGACCGGGGAGCGGCTCGACCAGCAGGCCGGCGTCGAGGGTGGCCTCGACGGCGGCCACGGCCTGGTCGGCCTCGAGGTCGAGCATCGCGGTGGCGGTGCGGGCGGCGAAGTCCCGGCCGAGGACCGCCCCGGCGGCGAGCAGCTCGCGGGAGGGCTCGGGGAGTGCCGCGGTGCGCAGCCGCAGCACGTCGCGCACCGCGGCCGGGACGCCAGGACGCAGCCGGCCGGCGTCGTCGAGCAGGCGGGCCAGCTCGCGGGCGAAGAACGGGTTGCCACCGCTGCGTTCCTGGATGCTCGCGGCCAGCTCCGGGTCCGGCGGGAGCCCGATCACCTCGCGGACGCAGGCGCCCACGGCGTCGGTGTCCAGGCCGGCCAGCTCAACCCGGACCGCCTGCGGGTGGCGGCTCAGCGCGGCGAGCACGCGGGTGAGCCGCGGCTCGACCACCGGCCCGCGCGCGGTGAGGACGAGCAGCAGCCGGGCGCCGCCGGCGTCGGCGAGCAGCAGCTCGAGAAGCTCCAGCGACGGGACGTCGGCCCACTGCAGGTCCTCCAGCACGACGGCCAGCGGCTGCTCGGCGGCGTGCTCGCGCAGCCGGTCGGCCAGTGCGAGCGCCTGCTCCACCCGGGACTGCTCGGAGGTGACCGACGGCGCGGCGCCCAGCGGGCTGAGCACCTGCCGCCACGGCCAGTACGGCGGCGCGCCCTCCAGGTCGGTGCAGCGGCCGGTGAGGACGCGGAAGTCGGCCAACTGAGCGAGCAGGCCCTCGACCAGCCGGGTCTTGCCGATCCCCGGCTCCCCGGTCACCAGCGCGGCGGCAGGGGCCCCGGCGCGGGGGCGGTCGGCGGCCGCGAGCAGGGCGGCCAGCTCGCGGCCCCGGCCGGGCACCTCGTCACCAAGCGCAGGTGACGACGTCGGCCGCGGGCCGACGGTGGTGGCCGGGCGCAGGAAAGCGTTGTCCTGGCGCAGGATCGCCAGCTCGGTGTCCGCCAGCTCCGGCCCCGGGTCGACGCCGAGCTCGTCGGCCAGCTGGGCGCGCACCTCGCGGGCCACACCCAGGGCCTCGGCCTGCCGGCCGCTGCGGTAGAGCGCGCGCATCAGCAGCACCGCGGTGCGCTCGCGCAGCGGGTGATCGGCGAGCAGGCGCTGCAGGCCGGGCACGACGTCGGCGACGTCGTCCCTGGTGGCCAGGGAGAGGTCGGCGAGCAGCTCGTGGGCGGCGAGCCGGTCCTCCTCCAGAGCGCGCACCACCGGCACCGCCCAGCTGGCGTCACGGACGTCGGCCAGGGCCGGCCCGCGCCACCGGCCCAGCCCGGCCCGGCCGACGTTGGCGGCCTGCACCGGGTCGGTGGCCGCGAGCGCGCGGGCCCGGGTCAGCTCGGCGCGGAAGGCGAGGGCGTCGACGGCGGCGTCGTCGACCTCGAGGCTGTAGCCCACCGCGTGGGTGACGAGCACCCGGGCGGGCTGGCGGGGAGCCCTGTCCGGCTCGAGCGCGCGGCGCAGGCCGGCGACGTAGCCCTGCAGGGTGTTGGCGGCGGTGGCCGGCGGTTCGCCGCCCCAGAGCTCGTCGGTCAGGGTGTCGGCGGGCACCACGGTGCGCGGCCGGGTCAGCAGCAGGCAGAGCAGCTCCACGTGCCGGCGCGGCCCGAGGGCCAGCGGCTGCCCGTCCCGGCGGACCTCCAACGGGCCAAGCAGCGCGAAGGTCAGCACGGCCTACGACCAGATCTGGGCTTCCCAGTCAGCGTCCCAGTGCGGTCCCAGTGCCGTCCCAGTGGGCTCGGCGACGCTGCGTGCATGAGCGAGAAGGAAGCCGGCCCGGCATCCGGGAGCACGACCACGGCGCCGACGTCGGCACCGACGCAGCGGCCCTCGGACGTGGCGGAAGACATGGCCGGCGCAGCGTATCTGGCCAGATACCCCGGAACGGGGGATGTCGCGCTGATCGAGGGCGCGCGCACCGGGGGCCGCCTCACGGCGGTGGTGCGGGAGCTGGCCGCCGGCCAGGCCGCCTCGCCGCGCCGGCACCGCGGCGAGGACCTGGTCTACGTGGTCCTCGACGGCGAGGTCGAGCTCGAGGTGCCGGGGCGCCGGTGGGTCGCCCGGCCGCTCACTGCGCTGCACGTCCCACCCGGCGTCGGTCACCGCTACCGCGCCACCACCCCGGCCCGCCTGCTCGTCCTGGCGACGCCGGCGGCGGTCGAGCCGCTGCTGGTGCACGAGCAGCGGCTCGCCCGCGACGACCCCGCTCTGCTGCTGGCCCTCGCGCAGGAGCACCGGGTGGACCTCCCGGTCACCCTCACCTGACCTAACTCCCCAGCCCCCATGAGAGAAGGAACTGAAGCCATGACCCTCCTGGACTCGCCCGTCGAGGTCACCCCGACCGTCCGCTCGGACGCCGCCCGCGAGATGACCGTCATGCTCGGCACGACGTTCGCGCTGCTCGCGGTCAGCACGAGCATCGGGCTCGCCCAGCACGTCGACGTCCGGCACATCGACGACGCCAGCGCCCTCGGCCAGATCGCCATGTACGGCCAGGCGCTCTACCCCGCGATCGGGGTGCTCGCGGCCCGCGCCACCACCCCGAAGGCCCGGCGCGCGCCGCTGGGCTTCCGGCGCACCTCGCCCCGCAACCTCGCCCTGGCCTGGGCGCTCGGGCTCGGCTACGTCGTGCTCAGCGCCCTGATCGTCTGGGCGCTGGGCCTGGCGGGCTTCGCCGGGGAGAACGTCGGCCTGATGACCGTGCTCGGCCCGACCGTCCTGGTGCTGCCCTACGTGCTGCTCGCCCTGGCCGAGGACGTCGGCTGGCGCGGCCTGCTCACCACCCGGCTGGCCCAGGTGGCCGGCCCGCGCACCGTCGTTCTGGTCGGTGGCCTGGTGTGGAGCATGTTCCACTGGAACCTCATGCTGTTCCTGCACGGCACCCCGACGAACACCCCCACGGTGGTGGCCATCGCGGCCTTCACCGTCGAGACCACCGCGCTGGGTGCGATCCTGGCCAACATGCAGCTGCGCTGGGGGATCTGGCCCGGGCTGGTGCTGCACGCCGCGGGCAACGCGGCGCTCTACCACGTGGCCGGACCGCTGACCCGCGAGACCCGGTGGACCGGCTGGTTCGCCGGCGAGACCGGCATCGTCACCGCACTGCTTCTGGTGGCGGTGGCCCTGGTCTGGTGGCGGGTCGCGCCGCTGCGGCGGACGTCGACCGGGGGGACCGAGGCGGGGTGAGGAGCGAGGTCGCGCGCCGGGGATTCCATGGTCCGGACCCCCTGGTCCCGGACCGTGGCATCCCTGGTTCCTCGTCGATCACCGCTAGCGTTCCCCTACAGGGAGTCGGAGGCGCTCGGGGACGAGCGGGCGGCCGTTGGCGCGGCGCGAGAGACAGGGGAGCGGATGACCGACGAGGACGGTTTGCTGGGCGAGCAGATCCGCTGGGCGCACCGCTACGACGGCTATCGCCGGCTGGCCGAGGGCCCAGAGTCGCTGCAGATGCTGCTCGATCCGGCGCGCCAGGAGTACCGCGGCCGTGACCGCGTCCCGGACTGGTGCGGGGTGGACCTGCTCCGGGGCTGGAGCTTCTTGCTCGTCCGGGCGGACCACTTCAGCGACTGTCTGAGCTCGGACACTTCGGCGGAACGGCTGGAGTTCGACGCTGTCCTGCGCCGGCTCGTCGAGCACCCGGATGCGACGCCGGCCGACGTCCCGCCGATGCGTCGCTCGTCGGGGTCGGCGTTCAGCACCCGACCCCGGACTCATGCGGACTCGGTGGTCCTCGCGGCCAAGCAGCGTCGGCTGTGGGAACCGCACGTCGCGCCCGTGAACCGACTCGTCGAGAAGATCGCGGCCTCGGGCAAGGGAGACGTCCCCTACATCGATCCTGACAGCGGCGGAGTTGCCGGGAAGGTGCTGTTCCTGCTCGAGGCGCCGGCCCGTGCGGCCGCGCACGGCTCGGGGATGCTGTCCGCGGACAACGACGACGGCACCGCGGCCCACATCTGGGAGGCCTACCAACGCTCCGGCCTGCCGCGCGACTGGGGCGTGCACTGGAACGCGGTGCCCTGGTACGTCGGCTCCGCCGAGCGGATCACGGCGGTGACCCGCGCGGAGGTCGAGGAAGGGCGCCAGTGGCTGCTCCAGCTGCTCGACCTGCTGCCGGACCTGCGGGTGCTGCTCGCGATGGGTGTGCCGGCCCGGCGCACCGCCACTGCGTTGATGCACGAACTGGAGCGGCGCGGCGTCGAGATCGTCACGACCTGGCACCCGTCGGCCCGGAACTACAACTCCCGTCGGAATTCGCGAGCGGAGGTGGAGGCCGCGGTGGCTCACGCCTATGACCTGGCGAGCGGGATCGCTTAGGGGACGTGGGTGAGCCGGCACCGGCCGGCCGGGCCGGTACGCGTGCGGAAAGCCGGGCCCGGGATACGGCCGGGCAGGCGGAGTCGACGTCGATGACGCTGGCCACGATCCACCTGTGTTCGTTTTCGGGGGAGGATCACACCAGGCAGCGAAGCGAGGATCCGGTGGGTCCCGATCCGTCGAGAGCCCGAGCGACCTGCGCGGTGCTCGACGCCTCCGGTGGGGACCAGCCCTGCCCTGCGGTCAACCGACGTCGTCCGGGAAAGGTGAGACGTACACGTAGGGCGGCCGCACGGAGGTGGTGCTGCCCTTCACGTCCGCGGCGCGGATGACGAACATCTCGTAGCCTTTGAACGGCCCGTGCTCGGCGTAGTGGCGGCTGACGACTTTACGCATCGCGGCACCGTCGTCGAACTCTTGGGAATTGTTCATCAGCGAGACGACCGCCACCCGCGGGTCTTCGCAGAGACGAGCGAGCAGCTCTCCGAGCACGGCGCCGTCGGTGTCTTCCCGGGGCTTGAGGCCGAAGAACTCCCAGAGCTGTCCGAACAGGCTGCCCAGCGGCAGATCGTCGTCGAGCGTCTCGTCCACCACGTCCTCGACGCTGAGGCGCATCCGCTCCTCGTCGATCATCTCGCTCTCCTGACCAGTCTGCGCCGGATCCGAACCTTTCAAGTCGGCCAACCAGTCGGCTCCCTTGTCCACAGGGAACGGGTCGCTAGCTCGGACCTCCGGGGCCATCGGCTCTGCCCTAGGGTCAACCGACATCGTCGGGGAAGGGTGAGACGTACACGTAGGGCGGTCGCACGGATGTGGTGCTGCCCTTCACGTCCGCGGCGCGGATGACGAACATCTCGTAGCCCTTGAACGGTCCGTGCTGGGCGTAGTGGCGGCTGACGAATTCGCGCATCGCGGCACCGTCGTCGAACTCTTGGGAATTGTTCATCAGCGAGACGACCGCCACCCGCGGGTCTTCGCAGAGACGAGCGAGGAGCTCTCCGAGGACGGCACCGTCGGTGTCCTCGCGGGGCTTGAGGCCGAAGAACTCCCGGAGCTGTCCGAAGAGGCTGCCCAGCGGCAGGTCGTCGTCGAGCGTCTCGTCCACCACGTCCTCGATGCTGAGGCGCATGCGTTCCTCGTCGATCATCGCTGCCTCCAGGGAGTGTGAACCTTCTTGAAGCCAACCACGTCATCGGTGTCGAAGATGTCTAGGGTCACCCCACCGGAGCGGCTGCCCGAGCGCAGCTGTACGGAGAAGTCGCCGAAGTGAGCCACCCACAGGATGTCTCCCTTCTCGGTCACGAACTCTCGGGGAGCTGCGCGAGGGGCGACGCGCGTCCAGAAGTACTCCTCGATATCGCTCTCGTCAGCGAGCTCGATCGTCGTACGTCGCTTCCCGCGCACCGTGGTGGCGGCCAGCATCCTGAGGTCGTCGAGCATCGCTTCTCGGGCTGATGCCTCGCTGAGCGTCTGCACCGAGGCTTTGAGCGCGAGGTGTCTAGCCAGATACTGTCCCGGCACCTCGACGACCTCCCGTGGGCCGGGGACGAGGGCGACGCCGAGCGTGGCGGCACCGGCCCACGGGTGGTCACGTAGATCGCGGACAGCGCGCAGTGCATCGATGACGTCGCCGACTCCGGGGACCCAGGAGACGACGTCGAACAACCACTGGTTGGGGTCGGGCGGGCGGAAATCGGCCAGCTCGGTGGCGGCGTCCTGGAAGCGGCGGACGGCAGCCTCGTGAAGCTGGTCGGCTTCGGTGCTCAGTCGGCGGGAGAGGGCCTCATGCAGCTGCGCCTGCGGATCGATGATGGTCTGACCAGTGGGGCTGCTGAGGCGTTCGAGCAAGCGCTCGGGATGGAGGCGATCGGCCTCCGCCTGCAGGGCGAGGGCTTCCTGGTGAGCGACGCGGGCGCGCGCACGTAGGCCGGCGATCTCGTCGAGGTCCGCGGCCAGACGGCGCAGTGCGGTTGATGCCAGCTCGGCGCGTCGGGATTGCCCGAGCATGCGCAGCGCGAGCAGCTCGGTGCGTGCCAGGGCGGCGTTGGCCGCGCGGCCGTGCCAGATCGATCGTTCGAGGACGGCGCCCGTCTCCGATGCCACAGCTCGGGCGTCGTCGGCCACGATGACCAGCGCGCCGGCGGCGCGGCGAGCGGCGGTCGCCGTACCGCCGGCTGCGGACGGGGCTCTCACCGGTCGACCGTCAGGTAGCTCTCGGCCGCGGCGTCGAGCTGCGTGGCCACCGTTCGGAGCTCGACCAGGCAGGGGGCGAGGTTGTCGGAGATGGCGCGGAGCAGCGTGGCGGCCGCGAGGTCGATACGGGTGTCACCAGAGGCAGGCAACGACCGAGGGCAGGCCCGAGGGTCAGCCCTCCGAGAGGCGCGTCGAAGATCCTCAGCAGCTGCCCGAAGATCCTCGATGCGGACCTCGATCTGTCCCTTCGGCCCCGTCGACCCACTCACGGGACACGACCTTGCCAGAGCTCTCTGGGCCGGCTGCTTCCGTTGTCCACAGCCACTCCCTGAGCGACGGCGACAAAGAGCTTGACCACCGCCATCAGAGCCGCCGGCAGAAGGGAGGCCGGGCAGGATGGCGTGGTCCTGTAGCAGGGGGAGCCGGCCGAGGGGTCACATCCGGTTGAAGCCGGTGGGTCCGGTCTGGCTGGGAAATGGCCAGCACCCGACTGTCGAGTCCGTGAGGACCAGGAGGCAGCTGTCGATCGCCTTCAGACCAGGGTGCTCCCGATCGCGGCTGCTCAGGCTGGCCCCTTCGTGAAGCCGCGGGCGAGCTCGTCCAGAGCGGCCTGAGAGCGCGCAGCCACGTCGAGGTCGACGATGTTGGCCTGGGCTACGACCAGCGCGTGCTGCTCTGGCAGTTGCCAGAGGTAGGTGGTGGTCTCGGCCACCTTCCGGTCCGGATCGAAGAACGCCCAGCGCTGACGGACCTTCATGGCCGGCCCCGCGTCACTCGGCACCGTGCTGATCTCCGGCTCGTCGGGGAACTCATCGGCGGGTATCAGCAGCGGCGCGAGCACCTCGGCGTCGGTGGTGCCCTCGGGTAGCTCGAATGCCAGAACCTCCACGACCAGCGCCGAGCCAGCCTCCTCGAGGGGGAGCAGCGCGAAGGCCAGATCCGGGGCGCTTCGACGCACCTGGTGGGCCAGGATGAGCAGGTGCGAGGCGAGCATCTCGCGCGGCTGGGAGTCCCGCTCGGCGGTCCGGGACGCGTTGTCGGGTTGGTCCGCTCGGTCGGTGAGCGCCTGCGCCGCAAGGTCGAGAGCCCAGATAGCTAGGTCACCCTCGCGTGGGATCACCACCCACTGGGGTCCGTGGCGGAACCGGAAAGAGGCTGCCATCATCACTCGGTCGCCACTTCGACGGTGAGTATGGCGCCCCGGCGCCCAACCGCTGTGATCAAGAGAAAGTCGGGACGTAGCGGTAGGGAATGCCGACTGATGTGGTCTCACCCTTCACGTCTGCGGCACGGATGACGAACATCTCGTAGCCCTTGAACGGTCCGTGCTCGGCGTAGTGGCGGCTGACGAATTCCCGCATCGCGGCGCCGTCGTCGAACTCCTGGGAATGATGGAACAGAGAGACGACCGACACCCTCGGGTCTTCACAAAGACGAGCGAGCAGCTCTCCGAGAACGGCTCCGTCGGTGTCCTCGCGGGGCTTGAGGCCAAGGAACTCCCGTAGCTGTCCGAAGAGACTGCCCAGCGGCAGGTCGTCATCGAGCGTCTCGTCCACCACGTCCTCGATGCTCAGGTGCATCCGCTCCCCGTCGATCATCTTGGGCTCCCGTCCAATCGGCTCGCGGGATCCGAACCTTTCACAGCGCGTTGACCGGTTGGCTCCCTTGTCCACAGGGGGCCAGGGCGAGCGTGAGGTTCGGGTGGCCTGCCGAAGGCAGCAGGCACAGCGGCGCGCCGCTTCGTCACGCAGACAGGGGACTGCCGGCCCGGGCGACGGTCGCGAGTGTCGCGCCCGCGGGAGAGGAAGGGTCAGGTCACAGCCCGACCTGGTCGGCCGCGTAGGTGGCCTCCGCGACGGTGAAGCGGTCCCCTGCCTGCGAGGACAGCTGCTCGATCAGCCCGGCGCGGGAGAAGCTGGACAGCGAGAGGTAGTTCCTGGCGGCCTCGACCGCCTCCTTCTTCCAGTCCGCCCCAGCATGGTCCACGGCGTAGGTGGCCTCGGTGACGGTGAAACGGTCGCCAGCCTTGGATGAGAGCTGTTCGATCAGGCCGGCGCGGGAGAACCCGGAGAGGGACAGGTAGTTCTTGGCGGACTCGACAGCCTCCTGCTTCCAGTCGACCTGCACGTGGTCCACCGCGTAGGTGGCGTCGGCGAGCGAGAAACCCTCCCCAGCCTTGGACGAGAGCTGTTCGATCAGACCGGCCCGAGAGAATCCTGATAGGGACAGGTAGTTCTCCGCAGCCTTGACCGCGTTCGCCTGCGCCACCGTCGGCGACGTCGTCGTGGTGGCGGCCTTCGTCGGAGCCGCCGCGGTCGTCGCAGCCTGCGTCGTGGCCGCGGGCTTGGTCGACACGGACGTCGTCGGCGCGGCCTTGGTCGCCGCCTGCGACTTCGCCGCTGCGCTGGCTGCGGATGAGGCGGCCTTGCTTGCCCTCGCGCTCCCAGTCGGCTCCGCCGATGTGCTCTGACTCGGCTCCGCCGTCGTGCCCTCAGCCGGTTCCGCCGTGGTGGACGTGGCCGTTCTCGTCGCCGCAGCACCTGCCGAGGCCGGAGCCGTTGTGTCGCCGCCGCCTCCACTGATGGCACCACCGATGCCGATCACTACCAGCGCTCCGAAAGCCCCCGCTGCCACCTTCATCTTCTTGCTCATCCCACGTTCCCCCTGACTTGGTCGAGGTCCCCCCGGATCCGGGACCGGACACCTGCTGCTGCGGGTCTGGAAAGAACGGGAGCTCAAGCTGCCTGGTAACGCTCTGCCCCCGTTCGCATGCTCTGCGGGGCCGAACCTACTGGGGCAGGGTGCAACGATGCAGGACGATCGGTCGATCGACCACTTGATCCCGGGAGACACCGATATGGCCGTTGAGCTCGGTGTGGCAGTGCCACGTCTCGCACCAGCCGTAGGACAAGGAAGGCGGCGGGACGCCGGGATCAGGAAGGCGAGACCACCTTCCGCACCACCCACCGGTGCTTGCCGATCATGCGGTCGCGCTCGAAACCGAGCTTCTCGAACGTGGACAGGGCGCCGTGGAACAGGAAGCCGGCCGAGACGGCGTCGGCGGGCTCGGGGTAGCCCTCGACGAGGCCACCGCCGAGGCCGGCGATGAGCTCGAGGGCACCGGCGAGCCCGGCCGCGGAGACGCCCTGGCGGCGGTGGCCTTTGCCGACGTAATTGCAGCCGATCCGCCAGTCCGGCGCGCTGGTGGCGGTCTTCTCGTAGGCGGGGCGGTTCTTGATGCGGAAGACCTCTTCAGGGGGCCCGAACTGCACCCAGCCGACGCAGTCCTCGCCGTCGAAGACGAGGGCGGCGTGGGTGGTGCCGTCCAGCACCCGCTGGTGCTTGCGCTCGCGGTTGAGCTCGGCGTCGTTGGCGGGGCCCTCCGGGTGGAAGCCGATGCACCAGCAGCCGCCGAAGACGCCGCCGTTGGCCTCGACCAGGCGGGCGAAGGCGGGCCAGGTGTCGGCGTCGAGGGCCTTGATGGTGAAAGCCTGTGCGCGCTCAGCCACCGGTTGCTCCTCGACGTCCCAGGTGGAGCGCCACGATGGCCTCCCCGCTCAACGTGATGTTCGAGGAGCAGCCAACGCTACGGAGGCAGGGTTGTCGAGCAGCTCGGGCAGCCAGCGGCTGATGACTCTGCCCGCCCGCCGACGATGCCGGTCCGCGCACCCGGCCGACCAGCCTCCGACCGATCGTCGAGACGGTGAGTCGGCAGCCGCGAGCCGGCCGGCAGGTCGCTGCTCACGTCACGCCCTCCCGGCCGCGCTCCGGGCGGCGTCGGGCGCCTCGTCCTGCCCGGATGAGGCAGAGGAGCCGGTGCTCGGCTTCGTTGTCCGGGGGGTGGACGTGTCAGCGTCGGACAGGGCGGCGGCGGTCGTGGACGTCTTCGTCTATGTCGTGGTCCTCAACCTGTTCATCGAGTACCTGCCGGCCGTGGTCACCGAGACCTTCACCCTCTCGCTGCTGACCGCCGTCCTGCTCAAGGCCGTGCTCGAACTGGTCGTCGCCGTGAAGAACCGGGTCAAGGAGCGGTTCCGACGGGCCAGGACACCGAGCGGGAAGCTGGCCGCGGGGGTCCTGCTGTGGGCTGTCCTGGTCGCCAGCAAGTTCGTCGTCCTGGAGTCCGTCGACCTGGTCTTCGGCGACCTGGTCAGCCTGGGCGGCTTCTGGTCGGTGACGCTGCTCATCCTCACCCTGCTCCTGGCCCGGCTCGGGGTGCGCCGGCTGCTCGCGACGGGGTGAGGCCACCCCGAGGTGCCCGGCGCCGGTCGACCAGCGGGACCACCTGACCCGCGCCGTCAGATCGAGCCGCTCTCCTGTCTCGACGGCATCCATCGTGGGTCCACGGACCAGCGCGTGTGGGGACTGCTCGGAAAGGCGCTGTTAGCCTCCAATTCGTGGAGCACGCGGATGTGAACTTCTACTTCGACCCCGTCTGCCCGTTCGCCTGGATGACCAGCAAGTGGCTCCGCAGCGTCATGCGGCAGCGGGACTACCGGGTGGACTGGAGGTTCATCTCGCTGCGGCTGGTGAACGCCCACGTCGACTACGACGCCCACTTCCCTCCCGAGTACGAGGCCGGGCACACCGCCGGGCTGCGGCTGCTGCGGGTGGCCGCCCGGGCCCGCGCCGAGCACGGCCGGGAGGCGGTCGGCCCGCTCTACGCCGCGTTCGGCCGGCGCATCTTCGACTCCGCGCCCGAGGCCGACGACGCCGCGGGCCGGGAGCGACGGGGCACCCGGGAGTACGTCGAACCGCTGCTGGCCGACGCCGGCCTGCCGGCTGAGCTCGCCGACGCCCTGGACGATGCCTCGCTCGATGCGGTGATCCAGGCCGAGACCGACGAGGCGCTGGCCCTCACCGGCAAGGACGTGGGCACCCCGATCATCCATTTCCAGCCGCCGGCAGGCGTGGCCTTCTTCGGACCGGTCATCAGCCGGCTGCCGGCCGAGGAGGACGCGGTCCGGCTGTGGGACCACGTCGTCGGTTTGGCCGAGTTCCCGGGGTTCGCCGAGCTCAAGCGCAGCCTGCGCGAGCGCCCCCAGCTGCGCGCCCTGGGCGTCGAGGTGGGCGAGGTCGGGGTGGAGGAGGACTGGCACGGCGGCAGCCGGCGGACCAGCAGGTAGTGCCGCCGGACCGACCTGTGCGGGCCGCTGGAAGACTGCGCGCATGAGCAGCCTCGCCCACACGCAATCCATCCTGGTCGCCGCCTCGCCGGAGGCCCTCTACGACCTGGTGTCCGACGTCACCCGCACCGGGGAGTGGAGCCCGGTCTGCCGGGAGTGCTGGTGGGACGAGGGCGCCTCCGGCCGGCCCGGGGACTGGTTCACCGGGCGCAACGAGGTTCCCGGGCGCACCTGGGAGACGCGCAGCCAGGTGGTGGTGGCCGACCGCGGCCGCGAGTTCGCCTTCCTCGTCGGCAAGTCCTACGTGCGCTGGGGGTTCTCCTTCCTGCCCGAGGAGGGTGGCACCCGGGTGACCGAGTCCTGGGAGTTCCTGCCCGCGGGCCTGGCGATGTTCGCCGAGCGCTACGGCGAGGACGCGCCGGCGCAGATCGCCGACCGCACCCGAGCGGCGCACGAGGGGATCCCCGCCACCCTCGCCGCCATCAAGCGGATCGCCGAGGGCGGCTGAGGCTGCGCGACCCCCGGCGTCCGTCGCTTCGGTCACATCCCTGGCGTGGCTCCGGCCCCCGTGGCCGACCGTTCGTCCCGGTGTCACCGCGCCCGTGCGGTGACGAGCGCGGCCACCTCCTCGAGAGTGGTGCGCTCGGCGCGGCGCTTCACCCCGTGCAGCATCTGCCGGGACATCAGGAAGTCGGCCGGCACGACCAGCGCCAGGTAGAGCGTCGCCCCCCAGCGCGGTTCGAGCCGGATCCGGCTGCGGAGCAGGAGCTGAACCACCGTCGCTCCTCCGTATCGTGCCTCGAGGCTCACGGGTCCTCCCCAGGGGCCGCCAGCGGACAAGAGCCAACGCCCTGACCGCGACATTTCGAGCACCCCTGCACGCAACCGCGGATGAGTCCCGCCGGAAGCCCGCGATCGGGCGGTGACGGACCGCTACCGTGCCCGCATGACGGGGTGGGCGGGGGGCGGCCGCAGGCACGGCCGATGGCGGCTGGAGGAGCTGGAGGACCGGTTCCGGCTGACGGTGGGAGATGCGACCCACGAGTTCGTCGGCGCCGACGTCGCGCGGCTCCGGGTGGCCGGCGGCTGGCTGCGGGCCTCGGTGCAGGTGCAGGGTCTCGAGCCGAGCCGGCTCAAGGGGCTGCGCAAGGCGGAGGCGGGCGTCCTGCGCTCGGCGCTGGAGGCGGCGGTGCTCCGAGCTGCCGCGCGCCCGGCGCTGGAGGCGGCGCTGCGGTGGCGGGCCGAGGTGCAGCGCACCGCCGAGGCGGCCCGCGCACAAGGACGGTGGATCACCACCGAGACGACGCGCGCACTGCTGGCGACCCGGCCGGGCCCTGACGTCGTCGAGACCGTCGAGCGGGCCGCTGCGCGGCAGGCCGGGCCGCGAACGACGGACGAGGTGACGGCGGCCAGGTTCCTGCTGGCGGACCTGCCGGCCTGGATCGCGGCCCGCAATGAGGAGATCTTCCAGCAGGTCCGCACCGAGCACGCGGCGTTCTTCGAGCGGGTGGAGAGCCGCCCGCTGACCGAGGAGCAGGCGCGCGCCGTCATCACGTACGACAACCGCGTGCACGTCATCGCCGCGGCGGGATCGGGCAAGACCTCGGTCATGGTGGCCCGGGCCGCCTACGCCGTCATGCGCGGGCTGGTCGCCCCGGACCGGGTGCTGCTGCTGGCCTTCAACAAGGCCGCCGCGGAGGAGCTGGGCCGGCGCGTAGAGGCGCGGTTCACCGCACTGGGCCTGCCGACGCAGGGGATCCGCGCCACCACCTTCCACGCATTCGGTCTGTCCACCATCGCCGCCGCCACCGGACGCAAGCCCCGGCCGGCACCCTGGCTGGACAGCGGCCAGGACGTCGAACGGGTCTGCCGGATCGTCGACGAGCTGCGGGACACCTCACCGGGGTTCGCCTACCGCTGGGACCTGTTCCGGCTGGTCTACGCCCGCGCCGGCGAGTCGGCCACGGACGGCGAGCCGGACGGCTGGGACCCGAAGGCACGCGCGCCCGGGTTCCGGACCGCGAACGGCGAGGTGGTGAAGAGCCAGGGCGAACGGATGATCGCCGATTTCCTCTTCTACAACGGCGTCGCCTACGAGTACGAGCGGGCGTACGTGCACGACACCGCCGACGTCGAGCACTCGCAGTACCGGCCGGACTTCTACTACCCGCAGGCCGATCTGTGGCACGAGCACTGGGCGCTGGACGCGGACGGAGCGCCGCCCCCGGAGTTCCACGGCTACGCCGACGGCATGCGGTGGAAGCGGGGGGTGCATGCCCGCTACCGGACCAGCCTGGTGGAGACGACCTGGGCGCAGATCATGTCCCCCTCGGGCCTGGACGACCTGGGGCGGGCGCTGCAGGACCGAGGGATCGCCCTGGACTGGGACCCGGACCGGGCCGTGGCCGCGGGCAAGCCGCTCGAGCACGAGGACCTGGCGCGGCTGATCCGCGCCTTCATGACGCACGTGAAGTCCAACTCGCTGAGCCGGGAGGAGCTGGAGGCGCGGGTCGGCCGGCGGACGCCGGCGGCTGCCCGGCCGCGGGCCCGGCTCTTCCTCGAGCTCTACGCCGCGGTGGCGCAGGTGTGGGACGAGCAGCTGCGCCGCGAGGGGTTCGTCGACTTCGAGGACATGCTCGTGGACGCGGCGGGCCACCTGGAGGCCGGGCGGGCCGCGCGGAGCTTCGACCTGGTGATGGTCGACGAGTTCCAGGACGTCAGCCAGGCGCGGGCCCGGCTGGTCAAGGCGCTGGTGGGCGAGCCCGGCAAGCACCTGCTCGCGGTGGGCGACGACTGGCAGTCGATCAACCGCTTCGCCGGGGCGGACCTGTCGGTGATGACGCGGTTCGCCGAGTGGTTCGGTGACGGGCCGACGCTGCGGCTGCAGACCACCTTCCGCTGCCCGCAGACCCTGTGCGACACCGCGAGCGCGTTCGTGGCCAAGAACCCTCGGCAGCTGCGCAAGGTAGTGCGCTCCGCGCAGGTACGGCCGGGTCCGCAGGTGCGTCTGGTGCGGGTGGCACAACGCGAGCAGCTCCGACAAGCGGTCGGTGCCGAGCTCTCCCGCATCGCCGCCGCGGCGCGCTCGGAGCCCAGTGGCGGCACCCGGGTCAGCGTCGACGTCCTGGGCCGCTACGGCTTCGACCGCGACCTCGTGCCGGCCTCCCGGCACCCCGGGCTGCAGCTGACGTTCCGGACCGCCCACGGCTCCAAGGGCCTGGAGGCCGACTACGTCCTGCTGCCCAACGTCACCGACGGCGTCCACGGGTTCCCCAGCGGGATCCAGGACGATCCCGTCCTCGGGCTGGCGATGGTCGACCCGGACCCCCACCCGCACGCCGAGGAACGGCGCCTGTTCTACGTCGCGCTCACCCGCGCTCGGCGCGAGGTCACCCTGCTGACCGTCGTCGGGCACGAGTCGCCGTTCGTCGTCGAACTCCTCGAGGACGGCCTGCTCGACGTCGGGTCCGCGGAGGCCGGCCCGGCGCCGGAGGTGTGCCCGACCTGCCGCAAGGGTGTGCTGGTGCAGCGCAACGGCAAGTACGGGCCCTTCGTCGGCTGCAGCACGTTCCCCCGATGCGGCTTCACGCGAAAGATCGGCGGAACGCCGTCCAGAGGTTCCTCCGGCCGGTACTCCCCGAACCCCTTCTGATCCTGCGGCGGGCCGGCGTCGCCGCGCCTCACACGTGCGCCTTCGTCTCCACCCCGTCCTTGACCTTGGCCAGCAGCTGCTCGAGGAACTCCTCGTGCTCCTTGGCCATCTGCTTCTCGAAGGTCGGCCCGACCACCGGGAGGCCCACGTGCCACTCGCCCCGCGCGGTCAGCTGGGTGCCGCCGTCGGCGGGAGCGAAGGTGAAGGTCCAGGTGGGGTGCTCGATCGCGAAGCCGACCTTGACCGTGATGCGCTCGGGGCGGACGACCTCGGTGTACTCCAGGCTCCCCTCGAGGTGGAAGCCCAGGAAGTGCGACCACATCTTCGCCGTGGTCCCGACACCGTCCGCGGTGCGCTTGACGTCCACCAGCGCCAGGTCCGGCCAGGTCCAGAACCTCTGCGGGTCCAGCACGTAGTCGAAGACCTTCTTCGCCGGCGCGTCGATCGTGATGCTGCGGGTGAGCGTTGCCATCGTCCGTCATCCCCTCGCCGTCTGCTCTCGTGGCCGCCTTCCAGCAGAGGTCGTCCGGTGCGATGCGGGCAGTGCCGAAGGACCCAGCAGCGCGAGCGATCGGTCATATGGGACGCCTCCTCCCAGTGCGCCCGGTCGGGGTTTGGCCGAGCCCCGGAACAGGGCAGGGACGGGCATGGCCGATGCCGCCGCCGAGCGCTGGTTCCTCACCCCGCAGGAGCGCGGCAACCCGGCCACCGACATCGACCGCCGACGCCGCGACGGGCGGGCGTGGACCGAGGGCAACCGGGTCACCCCGCTGGTGCACGGGGCGACCTACTTCCGCCGGCTGCACGAGGAGCTGTGCCGGCTGGACCGGCACGACCGGGTCTACTTCACCGACTGGCGCGGCGACGCCGACGAGCGGCTGCTGCCGGACGGGCCGACGGTGGGCCGGGTGCTGTGCGACCTGGTGGAGCGCGGCGTCGACGTCCGCGGGCTGCTGTGGCGCTCGCACTCGGACCACGCCACGTTCTCCGCGCAGGAGAACCAGAAGCTCGGCACCGAGCTGAACGACGCCGGGGGAGAGGTGCTGCTGGACCAGCGGGTGCGCGTCGGCGGCTCGCACCACGCCAAGACCTTCGTGATCCGGCACCCGGAGCGCCCGCAGGAGGACCTCGCGTTCGTCGGCGGGATCGACCTGTGCCACGCCCGCCGCGACGACGCCGCGCACCGCGGCGACCCGCAGCAGCAGCCGATGGACCCTCGCTATGACCCGCTCGCCCCGTGGCACGACGCCGCGGTGGAGCTGCGCGGGCCGGCGGTGGGCGACGTGCTCGCCTCGTTCGTGGAGCGGTGGGACGACCCGCACCCGCTGGACCGGCGCACCCCCTACCGGATGCTCATCCAGCGCCTGGCGCACATGCCCCGCCACCCGCAGCCGCTGCCCGAGCCCCTGCCCGAGCCCGGGCAGGCCGGTCCGCACGCGGTGCAGGTGCTGCGGACCTACGGCCGCAAGCGTCCCGGCTACCCGTTCGCCCCGCAGGGTGAGCAGAGCATCGCCCGCGCCTACGCCAAGGCCTTCGCCCGGGCCCGCTCGTTCATCTACGTCGAGGACCAGTACCTGTGGTCGGACCTGGTGGCCCGCGGGCTGGCCGAGGCGCTGCGCCGCTCGCCGCAGCTGCAGGTGGTGGTGGTCGTCCCGCGCTACCCGGACGCCGACGGCCCGCTCACCGGCCCGCCGAACCGGATCGGGCAGATCCAGGCGATGCGGATGCTGCACCAGGCCGCGCCGGATCGGGTCGGCGTGTTCGACCTGGAGAACGGCGACGGCACTCCGATCTACGTGCACGCCAAGGTGTGCGTCATCGACGACGTCTGGTTCACCGTCGGCTCGGACAACTTCAACCGGCGCTCGTGGACCCATGACACCGAGCTGACCTGCGCCGTCGTGGACAGCACGCTGGACGAGCGGGAGCCGCGCGACCCGGCCGGCACCGGGGAGGGGGCGCGCCGGCTAGCTCGCGACCTGCGGCTGCAGGTGTGGGCCGAGCACCTCGGCCGCGACGTCGACGACCCCGAGCTGCTCGACCCGCGCCGGGTGCTCGCGCTGTTCCGCTCCGCCGCGCAGGCCCTGGACGGCTGGCACGCCGGCGGCCGGGTCGGTCCGCGGCCGGCCGGGCAGGTGCGGGCGCACCGGCCCGAGCCGGTGAGCCGGTGGCAGCGGGTGTGGGCCGAGCCGCTGTACCGAGTTCTCTACGACCCGGACGGGCGGCCGTGGCGGGAGCGCCGCCGGCCGCTGGGGGAGTGGCCGGCGGCGGAGGACCCCCAGCCAGAGCCGCGGGAGGCGGCCGCGCAGCCGGGGTGACGCGCACCCCGGCTGCCGTGTGACCTGGCTATCGCAGGTGCCTGGCGAAGAACCGTCCCGCGTCCTCGCCCTCGAACCCCGGCACCCCGGTATGGCCGCCCAGGTTGGCGTGCAGGGTCTTCTCCGGGGAGCCGAACGCGTCGAACAGGTCCAGCGCCGCCTGCCGGTCGTTGTGCTCGTCGTCCCACTGCAGCAGCACCAGCAGCGGGATCTGGACCTGCCGGGCCTCCGCGATGGTGCGGTGCGGGACGTAGCTGCCGGCGAACAGCACGGCCGCCGCGAGGCGCGGCTCGACCAGCGCGAGCCGGGTGCCGACGGCGATGAAGCCGCCGGAGTAGCCGACCGGGCCGTCGATGCCGGGCAGCGCGAGCAGCGCGTCCAGCAGCATCCGCCATTCGGGGACCGCCGCCTCGACGAGCGGGAGGACCAGCCGGTCCACCAGCTCGGGACCGGCCGCCTGCCCGCCGGCGAGCACCGCGCGCAGGTCGGAGCGGGCCGCCTCGGCTTCGGGGGAGGGCGGCCGCTGTCCGCTGCCGGGGAGCTCGAGGGTGGCTGCGGCGAAGCCCTGCGCCACGGATTGCCCGGCGCGCTCGAGCAGGCGCGGGTACATCCTCTGCAGGCCGCCCGGGTGCCCGAGCAGCACGAGCGGGCCGGGGGCGGAGTCGGCTTCCGGCGTCCAGAGGATGCCGGGGATGTCATCGAGGGTGAAGGTCTGCTCGACGACGCCGTCGCCGAGCAGCCGGGAGGGTGCGAGATGCATGGTCGTGCCTTTCGGAAGGGCCTGGATCGGCGCTCCCGGACGACCTAGCGTCCGACCGTGTCCCTGATGAGGAGCACCCTGGTTGTCGCGTCCACGGGTACCACCTCCTCGTCGGCTCTCACGGCTGGGCAGAAGCTAGCGCGCGGTCTGTGCGCGCCGCCACGGATTTCGCTCAGCTGCTCGGAGCGCAGGCGCCCACTGGGGCGGGGTCACCTCATCAGTTCCACGCTTACCTCACCAGATCGGCTGAGGTAAGCATGCATCGATCACGTTCCCGTGATCGTTTCCGCGCAGAGCCGGGCCAGGGTGTGCTGCTGCCGGACGCCCTCCGCTGGCTGTGGCGGGACCGGCGGTGACCCCGCCCACTGGAGTCATGGTCCGGGCGGCGGTGGCGGACGACGTCGAACAGCTGCCCGCGTTGCAGGTGGCGGCAGGGGCGCGCTTCCGCGAGCTGGGGATGGACCTGGTGGCCGACGGGCCGCCGCCGCTCGTCGCCGAGCTCGCGCAGGCGCAGGCAGCCTGTCATCTCCTCGTCGCGACCGTGGAGGGGACCGTCGTCGGGTTCGTGCGGGTCCGTCCGTTGGACGGTGCGCTGCACGTCGAGCAGGTGTCGGTGGCGCCCGGATCGGGCCGCCGCGGCATCGGCCGCTCGCTCATGCGCGCCGCGGAACGGCTGGCGTCTGAGCACGGCTTCTCCCGCATGACACTGACGACGTTCCGCGACGTCCGGTTCAACGGACCGTTCTACGCCCGCCTGGGCTGGTCGCCGGTGGACGGCGCCAGGCTCACCCCCGGTCTGGGGCAGGAGCGTCGGCAGGAGGATGCCGCCGGCCTGGACCGCTGGCCGAGGGTGGCGATGGCCAAGGTCGTGGGAGGGGCTGCCGCCGGCGGCGGTCTGGACCCCAGCGAGCGTCAGCGAACCTGACCCGCCGAGTCCGTCCGGCGGTCCAGCGCCCACACCACCGCCGCGTGCGGGAAGGTGAGCGCGAGCAGGACGCCGACCTCGGCCTGCAGGCTGGTGCGGCCGTGCACCGCCCACAGCCCCAGCACGCCGAGCAGCGCGACGGCGGTGGGCCAGGAGCCGGCGACCAGCAGCCGGCGCAGGGCGCGCGACCAGCCGCCGTCGACGTCCTGCTGACGGGCGAGGTCGAGCAGGCGGCCGGTGTGCCGGACCGCGTGCCAGCAGCCGAAGTAGACACCGAAGGCGGCCAGCGGGGGAGCGAGCCAGAAGGTGGCCAGCAGCAGCGCGAGCTCGGCTCCGTCGAGGAGGCGGCGCTCGCGGAGCAGGGACACCAGCGCGGCCACGGTGACGAGGACGACGGCTGCGAGTCCGACGACCTGTAGGCGATCTGCGGCGGTGGCGAGGCCGGGGGCTATCGGGGCGAGCAGACCGACGTCGGCGCGCGGGCCCCAGAGCATCTGTCCGACGACGACGAGGCCCGGGGCGAGGCTGGTCGTCAGCGAGCAGCCGAGGGACGGGACGGCTCGGCCGGCGCGCTCGGCCCAGGCGGCCACCTCGCCGCGGCCGAAGTGCACGGCGGAGAGCAGCAGGAACGCGGCGAAGGTCACGGCGGGGACGAGCAGCGACACGGCCAGCGCGGCCGCCGCGGCCACGGCATAGCCGGCGGCGAACAGGGCGATCTGACGGCGTCTGCCCTGCGCACCGGGACGGGTGGACCACCACCAGGGGACGAGGTGGTCGACGGCGCCGTGCGGGATGCCGAGCACCGCGCCGACGACGGCCAGCGGAAGTGCCGCCGACCGGGCGGCGCCGGGGGCGAGCACCGAGAGCGCGAGGACTGCCGCGAGGGCGCCGACCGGTAGCCAGGTCAGGAGTCCGAGCTCGCCCAAGGCGGTCGTCGGCGGGGCGGCGGGGAGGTCCCCGGCCCGCCGCGAGGGTGCGGCGGGCCGGGGGGAGAGCAGTGCCATCTCCGGGTGCGGATCAGGCCGAGACGGGCTTGCGTTGGGTGGTGACGTCGACGCTGTGGTCGTCGTCGTACTCGGCGCTCTCCAGGGCGCTCTTGACCCGGGCGATCTTGTAGATCGCGAGGCCGTACGCGGCCTTCGCGAAGATGTCCGCGAGGCTGTAGCCGGCCTGGCGCAGGACGAAGCCGTCCGCACCCCCGAAGAAGCTGCCACCGAAGATCGGGAACAGGTAGGCGATCGGGTAGACGCCCCACAGGCCGACCAGCGAGATGCGCAACATCTTGATGGTGTGCTGCACCTCGCCGGGCTGGCGCTCCAGCGACTTGGACAGCTCGACGAACAGCACGTAGAGCAGGTAGATGAACGGGATCGTGCTCAGCGCACCCCACAGAGCGCGGGCGCCGTTGCTGGTCGCGATCTCGCCGGGGTAGCCCAGGATGATCATCAGGGCCGAGGCCGGGACGAGCTTGTAGAGCAGCGAGCGCTGCGCGGCCTTGCCCAGCGCCATGACGGCGACGGTCTCGATGAGCAGCAGCGGGACCGTGAGCAGCCAGTCGACGTAGCGGTAGGCCTCGTTGAACTCGACGTTCGACAGCGCGTGCGCGGCGTCGACGGTGGAGCCGGGCGGGTAGCTCGCCTTGAAGTTGTCGAAGATCCGGAAGTAGTGGTAGGCGGCGATGCCGCACACCGTCGCGGACACGACGAGGGCGTTGCGGTAGCGCGGGGCGACGCGCCCGCGCGAGAGGACCAGGTAGATCGCGGTGAAGAGCATGGACGCGATCACGAGGGAGAAGAGGTTGTACACGGTGGAGAACTGCCCTGCGGTGAGCGAGGGAATGTTCACCCCAGACGCTGCACTGACCATGACCACTCCTGATGGACGGCAACGGTGCCGACACGGGTCGCGACGCCGGCGGGGATGCCGGCGGGCCATCGGCCAGCGTGCTCCCGACGTCGACGGCCCGCAACTTGTGCAAGTTCTAGGGATCGCTGCGACGACGACGTGCGGCACTGACGTCCGAGGAACTCTGCCCTCTAGGACTCAGCGACTCGGACGCAACGAGGGGGGCGCTCCTATCGGGCGTCGGACCAGGCGGCGGCGAGCGTGTCGACCGCCTCGCCCAGGCTGCCGCACAGCTGAGCAGGGCCCAGGTCGAGCCCGACCCAGCCGCGGCCGCCCACCAGGACACGGATGCGCCGGTGCGACGCGGCCACCTCGGCGAGCCCGGGGATCGCGGCGCGGTCGCGACGGCTGAGCCAGACCAGCACCGCCGGCGCCCTGGTCTTCCGCGCCGCCCCGGCCAGCGCCGTCATCGGGGTGCGCGGCCCGAGCAGCCTGGCCGGCACGCCCCGCTCGGCCAGCGCCGCGCGCAGCGCGTGCAGGGCGAGGACGTGCTCCTCCTTCGGGCCACCGGCGAGCAGCACCGGGTGGTCCAGCTCGACCCGCCGGGCGGTGGCGGCGTGCCGGGCGAAGGCGTTGACGACGGCCTGGGTGAGCAGGTGCTCGACCTCGATGCCCGAGCCGGTGCGCTCCCAGTGCTCGCCGGCGGCGACCAGGACCGGGCGGACCACCTCGTCCCAGGTGCGCAGCGTGCCGACGTCGGCGAGCGAGCCGACCACCAGGTCCTCGACGCCGATCTCGTCCAGCCGCACCGCGGCGCGGGCCAGACCGCGGGCGGCGGCAGAGCCGCCGGGGACCGCGAGCACAGCCCCACCCGGCCCGCCGCGGCCCGACCGGCGCGGCGGTGCGACGACGTCCTCGTGGCCGGTGCCGCCGTCGAGCACCTGCGCGGCGGCGCCGGCCGGGTCCGCGCCCGCGATGACCGCCTCGTGCATGCGCCGCAGCCGGTCGACGTCGTCGGGGGTGTAGCGCCGGTGCCCGCCCTCGGAACGCGCCGAGGCGACCAGCCCGTAGCGGGTGCCCCACATCCGCACCGTGGAGGGGGAGACCCCGAGGCGCGCCGCGACCTCGCCCACGGTCAGCAGCTGCACGGCGTCGATGGTCACGGTCGATGGTCACACAGCCCGCTTCGGCGGCTGTCGTGCCCCCACCGCTGCCCCGAGTCAGCGCGAAGGTGTCACAACTCGCCGTCCGGCGGTGCTCACCGGACATGAACCTCGTCGGGCACAGTGAACGGGCACAGCCGCCGCCGCTCGGCGTCCTGCCACGGGACGTCGTCCAGCGCCGGGACCGGCGGCTGGACGCAGCAGCGGAACGGGGGGAGCGCGTGACGGTGACCAGCCCGCGGGCTGCGGGCGACGTGCGGGCGGACCTCGAGGAGGTCTTCCGCGCCGCCTACCCGCGGGTGGTGGCCGTGGCCGCCCGGGTGCTCGGCGACCGGGCCGAGGCCGAGGACGTCGCGCAGGAGGTCTTCCTCTCCTTCGGGCGCAGCAGCGTGCCGCGCGGGGAGGCGACGGGGTGGCTCACCGTTGCCGCGGCGCACACCGCGCTCAACACGCTGCGCTCTGGGCGCCGGCGCGCGGCCCGCGAGGAGTCCGTCGCCGACCGCGCCACCCACACACCCGACGTCGCCGACGTCGTCATCACCTCCGACGAGCGCCGCCGGGTGCGCGAGGCCCTGGAGCGGCTGCCGCGCAAGCAGGCGGTCGCGCTCGTCCTGCGGCACAGCGGCCTGAGCTACGCCGAGGTCGCCGCCGCCCTCGACCTGTCCACCGGCAGCGTCGGCACCACGGTGCGGCGCGCCGAGTCAACGTTGCGCAAGGAGTTGCGCAAGGAGCTGAGCAGCGATGCGTCATCCGAGTGAGGGCACCATCCGCCGACTGGTCGACGAGCCGGTCGGCGTGGCCGACGACGAGCGCGCGCACATCGCGCAGTGCGCCTCGTGCCTGGTCGGGCTGGCCGAGGCGCGCCGCGACGCCGCGGTGGTCGGGGCCGCGCTCGAGGTCCCCGGCGCGTCCGACGTCGACGCCGCCTGGGCCCAGCTCGCCGCGGCCACAGTCTCGACGCCGGTGTCCTCGCTGGAGGTCGAGCGGCGCCGACGGCGCTGGCTGCGCAGCCCGGCTGTGGCGGCGGTGGGGGTGGCCGCGCTGCTGGCCGGCGGCGGGGTGGCGGCCGCGGCGGACTGGCTGCCGGTGTTCCACACCGAGCGGATCGCCCCGGTGCGGGTCTCCGAGGCGGACCTGGTCAAGCTGCCGGACCTGTCCGGCTACGGCGAGCTGAGGATCGAGCAGCAGCCAAGGCTGCACGAGGTGGCGGACGCGTCCGCAGCGGCCGCCGAGACCGGGCTGGACGTGCCCGAGGTGACCCGGCTGCCGCACGGGGTGAGCCCCAACCCGACGATCCAGGTGGGCAGCAAGGTGAGCGCGGTGTTCACCTTCTCCGCGGCCAAGGCGAAGGCCACGGCGGGCTCGCTGCCGCCGCTGCCGGCCGGCCTGGACGGAGCCAAGGTGCGGCTGACCGCCGGGCCGGGCGTGGCCGAGGTGTGGTCCGAAGGTCGGGGGGTGCCGGCACTGGTCATCGGCCGAGCGGTGGCCCCCACCGCCACCTCCACCGGCGCCCCGTTCACCACCCTGCGCGACTACCTGCTGTCCCTGCCGGGGCTGCCGCCGGAGCTGGCCGCACAGCTGCGCACCGTCTCCGCGGACGCCACCGCCCTGCCGCTGCCGGTGCCGGCCGACCAGGTCTCGACGTCGACCGCCGACGTCGACGGGTCGCCGGCCACCGTCTTCACCACCAGGGACGGCACCGTGGCCGGGGTGGTCTGGGTGAAGGACGGGCTGGTCACCGCGGTCGGCGGGTCGCTGAGCAAGGGCGAGGTGCTGGACGTGGCTCGGGGACTGAAGTGAGCCGGGTGGACGGCGTCGACGTCGAGGAAGCACCGGCAGTGCATAGTTTTCTCGCCGATCTGCCGGCGTCGGCCGCCGCCTGGTGCTCCGGGCTGCGCAAGTCCTACGGGCGCCAGCGGGCGGTCGACGACGTGTCGTTCACGGTCGGGCGCGGGGAGGTCGTCGGGCTACTCGGGCCGAACGGCGCGGGCAAGACCAGCGTGATCAAGATGCTGCTGGGGCTGGTCCGGCCCGACGCGGGGGAGGTGCTGCTGCTCGGCCGGCGCGGCGGCGACCCTCGCTCACGGGCTGAAGTGGGCTACCTGCCCGAGCTGTTCCGCTACCAGCCCTGGCTCACCCCGTCCGAGGTGCTGGCGCTGCACGTGCGGCTCTCCGGGGCGGCAGTGCCGGCCGCCGAGCGGCGCGACGCGCTGGGCCTGGTCGGGCTGGCCGAGCGGGCGGGCGACCGGGTCGGCGGGTTCTCCAAGGGCATGCAGCAGCGGCTCGGGCTGGCCGTCGCGCTGGTGGCCGTGCCGCAGCTGGTCGTGCTGGACGAGCCGACCAGCGCGCTGGACCCGGTGGGCCGGGCCGACGTGCGCGACATCCTGCTCTCGCTGCGCGAGCAGGGCGTGGCGGTGCTGCTCAACTCCCACCTCATCGGGGAGGTGGAGCGGGTCTGCGACCGGGTGGTGATCCTGGACCGTGGCCGGGTGGCCGCCGCCGGCACGCTGGCCGAGCTGCTCGGCCGGCGTGAGCTGCGGCTGCGGCTCGACGACGTCGGCGAGGCCGCGCAGCGCCGCCTGGCCGCGACGGGGGAGGTGCGCCGGGAGGGCGACGCCTACACGGTGGTGCTGCCGGACGACGACGTCGCCGCTGTCCCCGAGCTGGTGGCCGAGCTGGTAGCGCTCGGGGTGAGAGTGCACGCTGTGGAGCCGGCCCGGATCACGCTGGAGGAGCGGCTGCTCGAGGTGCTCCGACATGGCGTAGGACATCACGGCGGAGGGGAGAATCGATGACGACGACGACGGTGCTCACCTTCGCCGCGCTCACCGTCCGCGAGGCGGCGCGGCGCCGGGTGCTGTGGGCGCTGGCCGCGTTCACCGTGGCGATCCTCCTGCTCAGCGGCTGGGGGTTCTCGAAGATGCCCGGCCTGGACACCGGGCAGGGCGGGCTGACCAGCGGTGAGACCCGGCTGGTCGCCTCGCAGGTGCTCAACCTGGTGATGTTCGGGATCAGCCTGGTGGCCGCGCTGGGCACCGCGTTCCTGGCCGGCCCGACCCTGTCCGGCGAGGTGGAGTCCGGCCTCGCGCTGGCGGTGCTGGCGCGGCCGGTGCGCCGCTCGACGGTGCTGGCCGGCAAGTGGCTCGGGCTGGTCGCCTTCGGCGGCGGTTTCGTGGTGGTGGCCGGGCTCGCGCAGTTCCTCGTGGTTCGGGCCACCGTCGGCTACTGGCCGCCCGACGCGGCCGGCGGGCTCCTGCTGCTGGCCGCGCAGACCGCGGTGCTGCTCACCCTCGGGCTGCTGCTGTCCACCGTGATCTCGCCGATGGCCTCGGGCATCGTGGCGGTCGGGCTGTTCGGCGCGACCTGGATCGCCGGCGTCGTCGGCGGGGTGGGGGCGGCGATCGACAACCACGGTGTCGAGCGGGTGGGCGTGGTCTCCCGGATGCTGCTGCCCACCGACGGGCTGTGGCGCGGGGCCATGCACGCCATCCAGGACCCGACCGCGCTGCGCCAGTTCGGCGGCGCGGCGGAGGCGTTCCCGTTCCTGAGCACCTCGAGCCTCACTGTCGCCTATCTGGCCTGGGCCGCCCTGTGGGTGGTGCTCGTGCTCGGGCTAGCCGCGATCTCCTTCCAGCGGCGGGACCTGTAGGACGGGCTGCGCCGCTGATCTACATGGTCTGCATGATCACCAGGGGGAGGGGGCGGGGACGGGGACTTCGGGCCCTGTGACCGGCTGCGCGCGCCGAGTGGAATGGCCCTGTCCGGCTCGGGCCAGAGGGCGGGAGGCGACGTGCACCAGGTGCGCTTGCACGGCCGCGGCGGGCAGGGCGTCGTCACCGCCGCCGAGCTGCTGAGCACCGCGGCGTTCGCGACCGGGCATTGGGCGCAGGCGATCCCGAGCTTCGGCTCCGAGCGCACCGGGGCGCCGGTCGTCGCGTTCTGCCGGATCGCCGATTTCGCCGTGCGCACCCGGGAACCCGTGAGGGATCCGGACGTGCTGGTGATGCAGGACGCCACCCTGCTGCACGGACTCGGGGTGCTGTCCGGGCTGGTGCCCGGCGGCACCCTGCTGGTTGAGGGATCGGTGGCGGTGGCGCGGGCGGTGGCCGCCTGCCGGCCGGAGGTGATCTGCGCCTATGCCCGGGCAGCCGGTCATCATCGTGGCGTCCACCTCCACCACGCCGTCCCGGACGACCACGCCCTGCACTCCGTCCAGCAGGGACAGGTCGGTCCTGGTACTACGCCGACGCCCCGCACGCCGTGCGCCCCCGGCTGGAGGCCGCCCGGCGCGCATCGACCTTCGACGAGGTGGTGCGCGGGCTCGAGCCGGCCACCGCGCTCTACGAGGCCCGCCGCTACCTGTCCTGCGGGAACTGCTTCGGGTGCGACAACTGCTTCGGCGTCTGCCCGGACAACGCGATCATCAAGCTGGGCGACGGCGGCACGAGGTCGACCTGGACTTCTGCAAGGGCTGCGGGCTGTGCGCCGCCGAGTGCCCGTGCGGGGCGATCGAGATGGTGCCCGAGCCGGAGTAGGACGGGTTCGCCAGCTGCTGATGTCCTGGCCAGCGCGCACAGGCACCAGCCGTCACCCGCCAGCCGTCAGTCGCCAGTCGCGGTGATGAACAGCACCTGGTCGGGCCCGGGCAAGGTGCCGGCGGTGTCCGCAGCGACGAGCGCCGTGACCAGCGCCCCGACGAAGCCGCGGTCCTGCCGGAAGGCGCGCGTCGTGAGCATCACGATGCCCGGGTGTGCCCGTTCGTCAGCGAGCCATTGCTGGTGAAGACGCGCGAAGTCGGCGACGTTACGGGTGACCAGCAGACGTTGCTCGTCCTGCGCCACCGTGAGGACGGCGTCGTCGGGCAGCGCGCGAAGGTCGGTGCGCTCGGCGACGGCGGCGACGTCGTGACCGCGGTCTTTCAGCTGTGGCGCAACCCGCGGGCCGAGCATCTCGTCCAGCAGCAGCCTCACGAGCCGAGTAGCCCGGAGGACCGATCGGCCGCGGCCGCGTGCTCGGCCTCGACGCGCTCCGCGTAGGCGACGAGGGCGTCGACCTCCTCGGGGTAGGCCCCCCAGTAGCCCAGAGCCGTCTGGAGCAGCCGGCGGGGGACCCCGGTGTTCTCCTCGATGACGGTGAGCAGGTCGGCGTCGGAGAGCGCAGGTTCGGCCGCCCGCGTCGCCCTCACGTCGCGGACGACCTCCCAGACGTCGGGTCCTCCCGCCACAGTGGCTCGCCTCCCGACCGGACCTTCGCGGAAGAGGATGCCG
The DNA here is from genome assembly GCA_051954955.1 of Motilibacteraceae bacterium. Lineage (GTDB taxonomy): Bacteria > Actinomycetota > Actinomycetes > Motilibacterales > Motilibacteraceae > JBQCHF01. The sequence continues at coordinate 3,682 of JBQCHF010000032.1, read as the reverse complement.
GGGTGCTCTTCCATGCGCAGTCCTTCGTCCACGTAGCGGGCCGCGACCGCGGAGCGCGTCAGGCCGGGATGGCGGGCGACGTAGGAGGCGAGGCGTTCGACGACGGGCTCCTCGAAGCGGATCGAGGTGGGCTTCGGCGTCATGACTACAGTGTAGGAGGATGCAGTCCAGGCTCGCGGGACTCTCGCCGCTGCTCGTGAGAAGGACGGGTCCGTGAGGGTCGGGCGGTCGCGTACCGTCGGTGGCATGACCCCGGAGGAGCTCGCCGACCTCGCGCACCTGCGCCGGGCGCGCGACCTCCTGGACCGGGAGTACGCCCGGCCGCTCGATGTGCCGGCGATGGCTCGAGCGGCGCTGATGTCGCCGGCGCACTTCTCCCGCCGGTTCCGCGCGACCTATGGCGAGACCCCCTACGCCTACCTGATGACCCGGCGGATCGAGCGGGCGAAAGCGTTGCTGCGGCAGGGGATGTCGGTGACCGACACCTGCTTCGCGGTCGGCTGCACCTCGTTGGGCTCGTTCAGCTCGCGATTCAGCGAGATCGTGGGCGAGACGCCGTCGCAGTACCGGGCCCGCGACCACAGCGGCTGGGAGTCGGTGCCGGCGTGCGTGGCGATGGTCGGCACCCGGCCGCAGCGGACGCCGACGCCGGGCGCCGACGTCGTCGCACCCTGATCGCTGGAACGACCTCCTCGGACGACGGCGCGAGGGGCGCTCCGCCCGAGCTGGGTCGGGGCGCCCCTCGCAGTGCGTCGTCGGGCCGGCTCAGCGGACGACGAGCCGGGTGTGGGCGGTGCCGAACAGCAGGTCCTTGGCGAAGATCTTGGTGCCGAGGGCGCCGTTCAGCGCGGTGGCCGCGGTGCTGGTGAGCAGCAGCTTGACCCCAGAGATGGTGACGGCGTGGTGACGCAGCACGATCCTCGCTCCGGACAGGTCGAGCCGGAACACCGGGATGCGAGCGGTGGTGCCCACGACGTGAGCGGTGAGGACTCCGGCCCTGATGTCGATGACGAAGTTGTCGACCTGGGCCATCTTCCCGTTGGTGACGTTGACCAGGAGCAGCCCGCCGCTGTGCCGGATGACACCTCGCGGCGGGGTGAGCCCGAGCGAGCCGCCGGTGACACGGTAGCTCGCCACCAGCGCGGGCCCGCTGGGCGGGAGGACCAGCGTCGACTGGCCCGGTGAGGTGACGAACGGTGCGATACCGGCTCCGAGCAACGTCGTGGCGACGCCCGGTGCCGTCGTGACCGTGGTCGTCCCGGTGGTGACCCGGGTCCCGACCCCGGTCCGGTGCGTCCGGCTGTGAGCAGAGGCACGGGTCGGCGCGACCAGGCCCACCGCCAGCAGGACGGCGGTGAGGATGGCGAGCCGCCGCGGGATCCATCTGCGCATCTCAAGTCCCCTCTCGTGCGCTTGCGCTGTCGGAGGGAGACTCGACGGCCGCGGACGGGGCGGACGTCATCCGCAGGGGACGAGTGACGCAGGACAGCAGGACGACGACGAAGCGGGGCGCGCCCGGCGGGCTACTGACGCGCGCGGCGGCTCCCGCTGCGGGCGGTCGAGCGCCACCCCTCCTGCAGCAGTCGTTCGGCGCCGTCGAGCAGGAGGTCGAGGGCGAACTCGAACTCGAACTGCTCGTCGCAGCCCTGCCCGACGCCGGAGAGGTCGCCGCCGGTGGCCTCCAGGGCGATCTCCAGGATGTGCGGGTAGCGTCGTCCGAACTCGGCCGCCATCGCCTGCTGGGCCTCCGGCTCGGGCAGCGCGGCCGGGGAGTCGGCGGGGCTCTGCGGCTCGTCGAACAGCTCGGGGCTGAAGCCCCAGATGCGGTTCCCCAGCGCGTGCATCACGTGGTGGGTCAGGTCCACCGAGAAGCCGCCGGCCCGGAACGCGCCGGCGACCGAGTCCATGTGGGCGAGGACGGTCGGGCTGCGCCGGGTCCGCGACTCGATCGCCTGGCGCGCCCACGGGTGACGGAGCACCGATCGCCGCGCGGCGAGCACGCGCTGGCGGACGCCGTCCTTCCAGGCCAGCCCGGGCCCCGCCGGGTCGATCTGGCCGATGACGACGTCCACCATCCCGTCGAGGAGCTCGTCCTTGTCCGCGACATGCTTGTACAGCGCCATCGGGACGACGCCCAGCTGCTGAGCCAGCCGGCGCATGCTCACCCCCGCGACGCCGACCTCGTCAGCGAGCGCCACAGCGGCCGCCAGCACCACGTCCCGGTTGAGCGGCGGCCGGCCGGACCGGTCCGGCCTCGGCGTCGAGCCGGTCCGGTCCGAGGCGCCTGATGTCACCGCTGCTCCCGATCCACCGGACCTCATTGACAGGTGTACACCGTACACCTACGGTCGGCCTCGGTGTACGCCGTACACGCATACGGATGCTCGTCAGGGGATGCGACGTGACCAGGATCAGTTCCATGACGGGAGACCCGGCGTCGACCAGGCCCTGGCGAGGGGCCGCCGTCGCCGCCGGAGCCCTCTACCTGCTGACCTTCGTCACCTCCATCCCGACGCTCGCGCTGTACGAGCCGGTCCAAGACCACCCGGACTTCGTCCTGGGCAGCGGTGATGCCGTCCCGGTGACCGCGGGGGCCCTGCTCGAGGTCGCTCTGGCCCTCGCCTGCGCCGGCACCGCCGTGGTGCTGTTCCCCGTGCTGAGGCGGCACAGTGCCACGGCCGCCGTCGGGTTCCTCGGCAGCCGCGTCCTGGAGGCCGGGCTCATCCTCGTCGGCGTCGTCAGCCTGCTGGCGGTCCTGGCCCTGCGGGACGGGGTGGTCAGCACGGGCAGTGCGGACTCCGCCTCGCTGGTGGCCGTCGGCGCCGGGCTGGTCGCGGTGCACCAGGGGACCTTCCTGCTCGGGCAGAGCCTGATGCCCGTCGTCAACGCCGCGTTCCTGGGCACGGTGCTCTACCGCTCCCGCCTCGTCCCGCGGAGCATCCCCCTCATCGGGCTCCTGGGCGCCCCGCTGCTGCTCGCCTCGGACGTCGCGATCGTCTGCGGCGCCTACCGGCAGGGGAGCCCGCTGGCCGGCCTGGCCGCGCTCCCGATCGCGCTGTGGGAGCTCGCCCTCGGTTCCTGGCTGCTGCTCAGGGGTTTCCGGCAGGTCCCGCCCGCGGCGGACGGCGCTCCGAGCAGGATCGGAGAAGCGCAGACCGGGCCTCGGCGCATAGCGTCGCCGGCATGACAGTCACCGTCGCCGCCATGTTCATCCCGGTCCACGACCCCGAGGAGGCGCTCGGGTTCTACCGCGACGCGCTCGGCCTGGAGGTGCGCAACGACGTCTCCAACGGCCCGTACCGCTGGCTCACCGTCGGCGCGCCCGGGCAGGACGTCGACATCGTGCTCTTCCAGCCGCACGGCGGCCGCTCGCAGACCGAGGGCGACGCGATGCTGTCGCTGGTCACCCAGGGCTCGTGGCAGGCGGCGATCTTCCGCGCGGAGAACCTCGACGAGACCTTCGAGAAGGTGCGCGCCTCCGGCACCGCCGAGGTGCTGCAGGAGCCGGCCAGGCAGCCCTGGGGCGCCCGCGACTGCGCCTTCCGGGACCCCTCCGGGAACCTGGTGCGGATCGCGCAGGCCTGAGCCGAAGGCCGCCGGCGGCCGGGGGTGAACCGAATTGCGCACACAGCCCCTCGGTCGCCGACGGCGTGTCGGGCCCGAGGGAGCCCGACACGCCGGA
>JBQCHF010000031.1:0-28691 GCA_051954955.1 Motilibacteraceae bacterium | reverse complement strand
GTTTGATTTGTCGGCGGGCGCGGCCCCGGGCCGGGCGGCCAAGACTAGGGAGTTCGGGGGGTATCCGGCGCACCCGGGGGCGGGGGGGGGCCCCCCCCCGGCGCCCCCCTCGTGCTGAGAAGCTATTCACTCCCCGCTGTTGGCGGCCAGGGCCCGGTCCACGAGGGCGGCCCGCTCGACGTCGTCGGCCGTGACCGACCCGTCGCCCAGCCGCACCACGACGTCGCTGCCGTCCCGCTCCACGCGGGCGCCCTCCACCGCCGATCGCAGCTCGACCACCAAGGTGTCGGGGTCCTCCCCGCTGCCCCCTGCCGGGACCACGCGGGACAGTCCGCTCTCGTCCCCACTCCAGCCCGGCATCGCCGACACCGCGTCGGAGATCTCCTGCGCGGACAGCTGCCGCGTCCCGCCCTGCTCCACCACATCGCCTCCTCGGGCTCTCTCGTGCCCTGGGCGTGCCCACCAGGAGCAGGCGGAACCCGGGTCAGACGGCCACGCCCACCAGCCGGCCGACGCCGTAGGTGGCGGCCATCGCGACAGCACCGCCCAGCACGTTGCGCGCGAGCGCCCGGCCGACCGGGGCGTCGCCGAGCCGGGCGCTGAACCAGCCGGTGAGCGCGAGGGCGACCAGCATCGCCACGAACGTGGCCGGGAAGCGCGCGGCGACCGGTACCAGCGCCACGGTGAGCAGCGGCAGCAGGGCGCCGATCGTGAACGAGACGAAGGAGCTGATGGCCGCACCCCAGGGGCTCACCAGCTCGTCCGGGTCGATGCCCAGCTCCATCCGGGCGTGCGCCGTGAGTGGGTCCTCCGCGTGCAGCTCGGCCGCCACCGCGTGGGCCAGGTGCGGGGACACCCCCTGCTCCTCGTACATCCCCGCGAGCTCCTCCTGCTCCGCGCGGGGGTTCTCCCGGAGCTCGCGCCTCTCCCGCTCCAGCGCGGCCTGCTCGGTGTCGCGCTGCGAGCTGACCGAGACGTACTCGCCGGAGGCCATGGACAGGGCGCCGGCCACCAGACCGGCCAGGCCGGCCACCAGGATCTGGGTGCGGTCCGTCGTCGCACCGGCCACGCCCAGCACGATGCCCGCGACGGACACGATGCCGTCGTTGGCGCCGAGCACGGCCGCGCGGATCCGGTTGGTGCGGTCGCCGAGCCCGCCCTCCTTCGGCTCCTCCGAGCCCGGGTGGGCGTGCTGGTGGCCGGTGAGGTCCTGCACCGGGGCCGCTCCCGCCGGGGCCGCCGGCGACGCCGACCACGCTCTCGAGCTCCCCGGACCGGGACGGTCCTCTGCGCTCACCAGGCACCCTCCTCCTCGATCCGGCCGCCACCGCGCGGCGCAAGCACGTCCGCGACCACCTCGTCGATGCGGTGCGCGAGCTCGATGTCCAGCTGGGTGATCCCCCCGGCGACGTGCGTCCACACCGCGAGCCGCAGCGTCCGCCAGCGCACGTCGATGTCCGGGTGGTGGTCCACCTCCTCGGCCAGGTCGGCGACGGCGGCGACGACGGCGATGCCGGTGCGGAAGTCCGGTGCCTCCACCTCGCGGACCAGCTCGCGCCCCTGCCGCGTCCAGTGGGGGAGATCGAGCAGCTGCCGCTCGATCTCCTCGTCGGTGAGCAGCCTGACCATGTCGTCCCTCCCTTGCGGCAGTCCCGCCCATCCTCCCCGCGGTGCCCGTCGCCCGCACCGCCGCGGCTCGAGCGCCTGGCAGGCTGTCGACGTGGTCGACCCCGGTGCCCACCTTCGTGTCGTCGTCGGCGCGGCCCTGCTCGACGGCGACCGGCTGCTCGCTGCGCGCCGCACCGCGCCACCTGAGCTGGCCGGCCGGTGGGAGCTGCCCGGCGGCAAGGTGGAGCCCGGCGAGAGCGACGAGGCGGCGCTGGTGCGCGAGTGCCGCGAGGAGCTCGGCGTGCTGGTCGAGCTCGGCGATCGGGTCGGCGGCGACTTCCCGCTGGGCGACGGGCTGGTGCTGCGCGTCTGGACGGCGCGCGCGGCGGGGGAGCCGAGGCCGCTCCAGGAGCACGACGAGCTGCGCTGGCTGCCGGCGGGGGAGTGGTGGACGGTGGACTGGCTGCCGGGTGACGTGTCCGCGGTCGCAGCCGTCGCCGAGGCCGTCGGGGTCGTCCCCGGACCGCAGCGGAGCGCGAGGTAAGGCCCGCGTGTGTGACGCGGTGTGCCAGCGGGCAGCAGGGCATGCGTGAGCAGCATGCCCACCGGCGACGGAGCGCTGGTCGACGACGACCTGGAGCGCCAGGTCGCGCTGCTCAGCGCCATGGTCGAGCAGAGCCCGCTCGGGCTCGCGATCTTCGACGACCAGCTGCGGTTCCGCACGGTCAACGCGGCCCTGGCCCGCATCAACGGGCTGCCGGTCGAGGAGCACCACGGCCGGCGGGTGCCCGAGCTTCTGCCGCACATGGACGCGGCCGTCGAGGACGTGATGCGCCGCGTCCTCGAGACCGGCCTGCCGGCCACCAACGTCCTGCACCGCGGCCGAACCCCCGCCGACCCCCGTCGCGACCGGGTCTTCGAGGTCACCTACAGCCGGATCGACGGCGAGGACGGGCGCGCGCTCGGCGTCGCCGCGTTCGCGACCGACGTCACCGCCCGGCACGAGGCGCTGCAGGCGGTCTCCTCGGCGCAGTTCCGCCTCGCCCTGCTCGACGAGGCGAGCGCGCGGGTCGGCACCAGCCTGGACCTGCGCCGCACGGCGGAGGAGCTGTGCGACATCGCCGTGCCGCGCTTCGCCGACCACGCGGCGGTCGACCTGCTGGACAGCCTGTTCCAGGGCGAGGACGCGCCGTCCGGTCCCCCGGGCACCCGGATGACCCGGCTCGCCTTCCGCAGCCACGACGAGCACCTGGCCGACCGCTTCCCGGTCGTCACCGCCTCGCTGGACTACCCCCCGGACGCCCCGGCCGCGCGGGCCATCGCCACCGGGCGCCCGCAGCTGGTCGACCCGGTGGACGAGGAGTTCGTGCGGCGGGCCGCCCGCAACGACGACGAGGTGCAGGCCGTCCTCGCCGTCGGCGTCGGCTCCGCCGTCGTCGTGCCGCTGGTGGCCCGCGGCGCCGTGCTCGGTGTCGCGTCCTTCGTGCGGAGCAGGGACAGCCGCACCTTCGACGCCCAGGACCTCGCGCTGGCCGCCGAGCTCGGTCACCGCGCCGGGCTGGCCATGGACAACGCCCGCCTCTACACGCGGGAGCGCGCCACCGCCCTGGCTCTGCAGCGGCACCTGCTGCCGCCGGATGAGCAGCGGGTGCAGGAGGTCGAGGTCGCCTCGCGCTACCTGCCCGGGGTGAGCACCACCGAGGTCGGCGGCGACTGGTTCGACGTCATCCCGCTGGCCGGGGGACGGGTGGCCCTCGTGGTGGGCGACGTCATGGGGCGCGGTGTCCGCGCGGCCGCAGCCATGGGGCAGCTGCGCACCGCCGTGCGCACCCTCGCGGTGCTCGACCTGATGCCCGAGGACGTCGTCGCGCACCTCGATGACCTCGCGCAGAGCCTGGCCCAGGTGCAGCTGGCCACCTGCGTCTACGCCGTCTACGACCCCGTCACCCGGGAGCTGCGGTGGGCCTCGGCCGGGCACCTGCCCCCGGTGCTGATCCCTCCCGGCGGCCCCGCCACGCTGCTGCCGATCCCCTCCGGCGCGCCCCTCGGCGTCGGCGGGGTCGCCTTCGAGAGCGCCTGCGTGGACGTCCCCGACGGCACCCGGGTGGTCCTCTACACCGACGGCCTGGTGGAGTCGCGCGACCTGGACCTGGACCACGGCCTCGACGCCCTGCGGGCCGCCCTGGACACCGCTCCGGACGACCTCGACGCCCTCTGCGACGACGTCCTGGCCCGCCTCGGGCGCGATGCCGCCCACGACGACGACGTCGCCCTGCTCGCCGCCCGCCTGCACGCGCTGCCCGAGCGCCGCGCCGAGACCTGGCGGGTCCCCTCGGACCTGGCCGCGGTCTCCAGCGCCCGCGCCTTGACCCGCGGCGCGCTGGAGCAGTGGGGCCTGCAGCCGCTCGACGACACCGCGACGCTGCTGGTCAGCGAGCTGGTCACCAACGCCATCCGCTACGCCAAGGACCCCGTCGAGCTGCGCCTGCTCCTGCTCGACGACCGCCTCGAGGTGTCCGTGGCCGACCACGACACCCGCCTCCCGCGCCTGATGCGCGCCGACGCCGACGCCGAGGGCGGGCGCGGCCTGCACCTGGTCGGCACCCTGGCCCGGCGCTGGGGCGCCCGCTCCACGGCGAGCGGGAAGGTCGTCTGGTTCGACGTGCCGCTGCCCGGGAGGGTCTGACCCCCCCTTCCGCGCATCTTGATGCAGATCCACGCTCAGCAGGGTGCAGGGGGTCTCAAGATTCGCAGGGGGGGATGGTCTGGCCGGCCGTGCGGTCCGTGCGGGGGTGAAAGGCGGCTGTTGACGGGGGGAACCGGGCGCGGGGCGGGGTTCGGTGACCGGCCGGCGGCCCGAGCGGAGAGTGTGACAGTGTTGTCGCGACACGCCGCGAAAACGTGCAATACGGTCATACTCTGCCGCTCGGAAGATCGAGTGGAACGCCGTGGCGCGGCACCCCCGCCTGGGGGCCGCGCAACAGCTCTCCACTCGCGCGCCCGGCGGCCCGAGGAGCGTCCGGCGCCCGGCAGCAATGGCCGCCCGAGCACCTCCGTCGCCGTTCCCAGCGCCGTTGACCGTGTCGCGCCATCTGCACGCCGGCAGCAAGAGCCGCTCCGCGCACGCCCGTCGCCGTTCCCAGCGCCGTTGACCGTGTCTCGCCATCTGCGCGCCGGCAGCAAGAGCCGCCCCGAGCAAGAGCCCCCGTCACCAACGCCCTTGACCGTGCCCCAGCGAGCACGCCGACCGCCCCCACGCGAACGCCCACTACCATGGGGCCATCCCCCGTCGTCGCCAGGATCGAGCGCGCCCGAATGCCCTCCCGCAGTGACCTCCGCAACGTCGCCATCGTGGCGCACGTCGACCACGGCAAGACCACCCTCGTCGACGCGATGCTGTGGCAGTCCGGCGCCTTCACCTCGCACCAGGCCGACGAGGGCTCCGTCGCCGAGCGGGTCATGGACTCCATGGACCTCGAGCGGGAGAAGGGCATCACGATCCTGGCCAAGAACACGGCGGTCAAGCACCGCATCGACGGCCAGGACGTCACGATCAACATCATCGACACGCCCGGCCACGCCGACTTCGGCGGCGAGGTCGAGCGCGGCCTGGAGATGGTCGACGGCGTCATCCTGCTGGTCGACGCCTCCGAGGGCCCGCTCCCGCAGACCCGGTTCGTGCTCCGCAAGGCGCTGGAGAAGCGGCTGCCGGTGATCCTGGTCGTCAACAAGGTCGACCGCTCCGACGCCCGCATCGCCGAGGTCGTCGACGAGACCTACGAGCTGTTCCTGGACCTCGACGCCGACGAGCACCAGATCGAGTTCCCGATCGTCTACGCCTCGGCCAAGGCCGGGCGCGCCTCGCTGACCCGGCCCGCCGACGCCGGGATGCCGGACAGCGACAACCTCGAGCCGCTGTTCCGCACCATCCTGTCGGCGATCCCCGCCCCGTCCTACGACGAGGGCGCGCCGCTGCAGGCGCACGTGACCAACCTCGACGCCTCGCCCTACCTCGGCCGGCTCGCGCTGTGCCGCGTGCACCAGGGCACCATCCGCAAGGGCCAGACCGTGGCCTGGTGCCGCACCGACGGCAGCATCACCTCGGTGAAGGTCTCCGAGCTGCTGATGACCGACGCGCTCGAGCGGGTGCCGGCCGAGCAGGCCGGTCCCGGCGACATCATCGCGATCGCCGGCATCGAGGACATCACCATCGGCGAGACCCTGGCCGACGTCGACGACCCGCGCCCGCTGCCGGTCATCACCGTGGACGAGCCGTCGATCTCGATGACCATCGGCATCAACACCTCGCCGCTGGCCGGCAAGTCGGGCAAGAAGCTCACCGCCCGGCTGGTGAAGAACCGTCTGGACGCCGAGCTCGTCGGCAACGTCTCGATCCGCGTGCTGCCCACCGACCGCCCCGACACGTGGGAGGTGCAGGGCCGCGGCGAGCTGCAGCTGGCCGTGCTGGTGGAGCTCATGCGCCGCGAGGGCTTCGAGCTCACCGTGGGCAAGCCGCAGGTGGTCACCCGCGAGGTCGACGGCAAGGTGCACGAGCCGGTCGAGCGGCTCACCGTGGACATCCCTGAGGACTACCTCGGCGTGGTCACCCAGCTGATGGCCCTGCGCAAGGGCCGCATGGAGCAGATGGTCAACCACGGCACCGGCTGGGTGCGCATGGAGTACCTGGTGCCGGCCCGCGGCCTGATCGGGTTCCGGACCGAGTTCCTCACCGAGACCCGCGGCACCGGCCTGCTGCACCACGTCTTCGAGCGCTACGAGCCGTGGCACGGCGAGCTGCGCACCCGGCCCACCGGCTCGCTGGTGGCCGACCGGCCCGGCCCGGTCACCTCCTTCGCCTGCTTCAACCTGCAGGACCGCGGCACGCTGTTCGTCGGCCCCGGCATCGAGGTCTACGAGGGCATGATCGTGGGCGAGAACGCGCGCGCCGACGACATGGACGTCAACATCACCAAGGAGAAGAAGCTCACCAACATGCGCTCGTCCACGGGCGACGAGCTGGTGCGGCTGATCCCCTTCCGGCAGATGTCGATGGAGCAGGCGCTGGAGTTCTGCCGCGAGGACGAGTGCGTGGAGGTGACCCCGGGCCAGGTGCGGCTGCGCAAGGTCGTCCTGGACGCCAAGGACCGCGAGCGCACTCGCGCCCGGGCCAGCCGCGGCTGAGCCGCAGCCGTCCCAGCCACCGCTTCCCCTCGCGATCCACACCGCTCACCCGACCCAGCGGCTGGCCGACCCGGCCGCTGGCCGACTCAGCCGCTGGCCGACCCGGCCGCGTCCGGCGACACGCCGGGGGCGACCGGGTCCTCGGCATCCGTCGGTGTGCCCGGACGGTTGCACGTCCGGTGAGGGGCGTCGGGGCTGGTGGAGGGTTGTCCGGCGCCTGTCGCCCGCATCGCCGCAGGTCAGCGCCGTAGGGGTGAGAGGGCGTGCCCGGGATGCGGTGACGTTACCGGCCGGTCACGATTGCGCAACGGCACGCGTCCCCTGATTGCCAGATGCGCGCGGCTCTGACGTACAGTCCTGAGCGTCCGCAACCCGGACACCCGCGCGTCGCGAAAGGTTTACGGCCACATGGCAGTCCCGTCGCAGGTCGCTGAGGCCTCGACCGCCCCCGCCGAGGAAACTTCCTCCGGCGTCGCAGGTCGCTCCCTCACCCAGATCGCCTGGGCGCGCCTGCGCCGCGACAAGGTGGCGATGATCAGTCTCTGGGCGCTGGTGATCATCTTCCTTGTCGCGATCTTCGCCCCGCTCATCTGCAAGGCGATCGGTGTCAGCCCGACCGACTTCGACTCCAAGGCGGTCAGCCAGGACGGCGGTCTGCCGATCGGCTGGGGCGGCGGCATCAGCCTGACCCACCCGCTCGGGGTCGAGCCGTTGACCGGTCGCGACATCTTCGCCCGGCTCCTCTACGGCGCCCGCATCTCGCTGCTCATCGCGGTGGTCGGCAGCATCATCACCACGGTGCTCGGGGTCTTCTTCGGCATCGTGGCCGGCTACTCGCGCGGCTTCCTGGACGCCACGCTGGGCCGCGTGATGGACCTGATCCTCAGCTTCCCGCAGCTGCTGATCTTGCTGGCGCTGAGCCTGGTCCTCATCCAGAACCTCGAGCAGATCGGGTTCAAGGGCAACAGCGCCCGGATCACCTACATCATCCTCGTGCTCAGCGTGTTCAGCTGGCCCTACCTCGCCCGCATCGTTCGCGGCCAGGTGCTCAGCATCCGCGAGCGCGAGTTCGTCGAGGCCGCGGTGTCGATGGGGGCGGGGACGCGGCGGATCCTCTTCAAGGAGATCCTGCCCAACCTGTGGGCGCCGATCCTGGTCTACGTCTCGATCTCGCTGCCTACGTTCATCGCGGCCGAGGCCTCGCTGTCGTTCCTCTCGGTCGGCGTCAACGAGCCGACGCCCACCTGGGGCAAGATGCTGGCCGACTCGGTCCGGTTCTTCACCGTCGACCCGGCCTACCTCTTCATCCCCGGCACGGCGCTGTTCATCGTCGTGCTGGCCTTCAACCTGCTGGGCGACGCGCTGCGCGACGCCCTGGACCCGCGGGCGGGCCGCGTCTAGCCCCCGCCGCGCCAAGGCCACCAGCGTGGCGAGGGGGACCACGCCCGGCAGGTGCCACACAGCTCCCGGAGCCGCACGTCGTGCGCCGGGTGGAACCCGCCCGCGGGCGGAGCATGACGGACCGGGGTACGGGCCCCGGGCCGATGGACCAGGAGGAGTGGACATGGGCAAGGCCGGTATCGGTCTTCGCTTCACCGTCCTCGTGTCCGCGGGCGCACTCGCGCTCGCGGCGTGCGGCGGCGGCAGCAGCGGTGGAAACGGGAACAGCAGTGGTGGCTCGGGCGGTGGCGCGTCGGCGCAGAAGGGCGGGACGCTCACGATCCTGACCCAGGCCGACCAGATCGCTCACCTCGACCCGCAGCGCAACTACACGGGTGAGGACCTGGCGTTCACCGACGGTTACCTCAACCGCACGCTCACGCAGTACAAGCTGAGCCCCGGCAAGGACAGCTCCGAGCTGGTCGGCGACCTCGCCACCGACACCGGCAAGTCCTCCAACGGCGGCAAGACCTGGGCGTTCACGCTGAGGGACGGCGTGAAGTGGGAGGACGGCAAGCCCGTCACCTGCGCCGACATCAAGTACGGCGTCTCGCGCACGTTCGCCCAGGACGTCATCACCGACGGTCCGACCTACGCCATCCAGTACCTGGACATCCCCAAGGACAAGGAAGGCGCTTCGGTCTACAAGGGGCCGTACAAGAACGACGCCGCCGGCCAGGCCGCCTTCGACAAGGCCGTGAGCTGCTCGTCGGACGACAAGACGATCACGTTCAACCTGAACCAGCCGGTCGGTGACTTCAACTACACCGTCACCCTGACCGCCTTCGCCCCGGTGCCGAAGGCCGCTGACACGGGTGAGAAGTACGACGACAAGCCGATGTCGGACGGTCCGTACAAGATCCAGGAGTACACCAAGGGCCAGCAGCTGGTCCTGGTCCGCAACGACCAGTGGTCGAAGGACACCGACTCCTACCGCCCGGCTCTTCCGGACCAGATCGTCATGAAGTTCGGTCTCGACGCGGCCGTCATCGACCAGCGCATGCAGGCCGACGCCGCCGAGGACAAGACCGCGATCTCGCAGGACCCGGTGGAGCCGGCCTCGCTGGCCACGGTCTTCAACGACCCGCGCTTCGCCGACCGCCGCGTGAACGAGCTGGACCCCTACGTCCGCTACATCGCGGTCAACGTCAAGAAGGTCCCGAACCTCAAGCAGCGCCAGGCGATCGCCGCCGCCATGGACCGCGCGCAGCTGCGCACGATCTCCGGTGGCAACTTCTCCGGTGACCTCGCCGACGGCGTCATCAAGCCGAACCTGCCGCAGGACTACGCGCCGTCGGGCATGTGGGACTCGCTGCTCGGCCAGAAGATCCCGGACAACGGTGACCCGGAGTACGCGAAGAAGCTGATCGCCGAGTCGGGCGCCCCGATGCCGGAGATCAAGTACGACTACCCGCAGACCCCGACCAACGACAAGGGCGCTGCGGCCGTCGTCGACTCCCTCGGCAAGGCCGGCATCAAGGTCACGCCGAACCCGATCCCGCCGGGCCAGTTCTACCCGACCGTCCAGAACCCGGCCAAGGCCAACGCCCTCATCCTCGCCGGCTGGGGCCCGGACTGGCTGAACGCCTCCACCGTCATCCCGCCGCTGTTCACCATCTCCGGTGGCTTCGACATCTCCTACGTGGACGACCAGGCGTACAACGCCAAGGTCAAGGCCGCGCAGGGCGAGCTCGACCGCACCAAGCAGGGCGAGATGTGGAAGGCACTCAACAAGGAGGCCATGGCCAACGTGTGGGTCGTCCCGACCCGCTTCGGTCGTGAGCAGCGCCTCGCCGGCTCCAACGTCCACTCGGCCTCGGGCGACAACGGCAAGGTCTACCTGTGGGCGCCCTACGGCTCCTGGCCGTACGCGGACCTCTACGTCTCCAAGTAGGCTCGAGGGTCGGTGACCGACCCGTGACCTACGGCTGGACGCACGTCCCGCAGTAGCAGAGCAGTACCCAGCAGTACGAGCACCACCGCACCACCCAGCACCAGCAGTCGGCGCCGGGGGGCGGGTGTGAACCACCCGCCCCCCGGAGTCGCGACCAGGGTCCGCCGACGCGCCCCGTTCCCGAGGGAGACCCATCCCGACGGGAGGGACCCGCCGTGCGGACCTCCCTCACGACCACCCCGGAAGGCCATCCCCGTGGGGACCTACCTCCTGCGCCGCGTCGTCGCGATGTTCCTCATGCTCATCGCGCTGAGCATCGTGACGTTCCTGCTCTTCGCGGCCCTGCCCGTCGATCCGGCTGCCCTCACCTGCGGCAAGTCCTGCAGCCCGCAGGTCATCGCCCAGAACCGGGTCCGGCTGGGCCTGGACAAGCCGCTGGCGGTCCAGTACGAGCAGTTCGTCAAGGGCATCTTCGTCGGGCGCACCTACGGCTCGGGCACCGCCACCTTCGAGTGCCCCGCCCCGTGCCTGGGCTACTCCTTCCGGCAGGGCGAGAACGTGACCACCCTCATCGTCAAGCGGCTGCCGGTCACCGCGGCGCTGGCGGTCGGCGCGTGCATCCTGTGGCTGCTGGCCGGGGTCTCGGTCGGCATCCTCGCGGCCCTGCGACGAGGCAGATGGCAGGACCGCACCTCGATGGGCATCGCCCTGGTGGGCTACTCGTTCCCCTCGTTCTTCATCGGTCTGCTCCTGCTGTTCTTCATCATCATCAAGTTCCAGCTGCCCTATCCCAGCTACGTCCCGTTCTCCGAGGACCCGGCCGGCTGGTTCAACGCCTACTACCTCGCGTGGATCACGCTGGCGATCGTCTACGCCGCGTTCTACGCCCGCCTCACCCGCAACCAGATGCTGGAGACGCTGGGTGAGGACTACATCCGCACCGCGCGGGCCAAGGGCCTGCCCGAGCGGCTGGTCATCCGGCGCCACGCCTTCCGCGCCGGCCTCACCCCGATCGTCACCTCCGCCGGCCTGGACCTCGCCGGCCTGCTCGGCGGCGTGGTGATCACGGAGCAGATCTTCAACCTGCCCGGCATGGGCAAGCTGGCGGTCGACTCGGTGCTGCAGGCCGACCTGCCGGTCATCACCGCGGTGGTGCTGGTCACCGCTACGTTCGTCATCGTCGCCAACCTCGTGGTCGACGTCCTCTACGCCGTCATCGACCCCCGGGTGAGGCTGGCATGACCCCGTTCCTCGACGTCTCCGACCTGCACGTCACGTTCCCGACCGAGGACGGTCTCGTCCAGGCCGTCGACGGCGTGTCCTTCGACGTGGCCCAGGGCCGCACGCTCGCCATCGTCGGCGAGTCGGGTTCGGGCAAGAGCGTCACCAGCCAGGCGATCATGGGGCTGATCAACCGCAAGGCGGCCAAGATCAGCGGACAGGCCATCCTCGACGGAGAGGACCTGATCAGCGCCCCGGACAGCCGGCTGCGCGCGCTGCGCGGCAAGCGGATGGCGATGATCTTCCAGGACCCGCTGTCCTCGCTGCACCCCTTCTACTCGATCGGGAAGCAGCTGGTGGAGGCCGTCCGGGTCCACCAGGACGTCAGCAAGGACGACGCCCGCAAGCGGGCGCGCACCATGCTCGACCGGGTCGGCATCCCCAACGCCGAGCAGCGGCTCGACGAGTACCCGCACCAGCTCTCCGGCGGCATGCGCCAGCGCGTCATGATCGCCATGGCCCTGGTGAACGACCCCCAGCTGCTCATCGCCGACGAGCCGACCACTGCGCTCGACGTCACCGTGCAGGCGCAGATCATCGACCTGCTGCGCGACCTCCAGCGTGACTTCGGCACCGCGATCATCCTGATCACCCACGACCTCGGCGTGGTCGCCGAGATGGCCGACGACGTCGCCGTCATGTACGGCGGCCGGGTGGTCGAGCGCGGCACGATCGACGACGTGTTCTACCGTCCGGAGATGCCCTACACCTGGGGCCTGCTCGGGTCGATGCCGCGCCTGGACGAGGACCGCAACGAGCGGCTCGACCCGATCCCGGGGCAGCCGCCGTCGCTGATCAACCTGCCCAGCGGCTGCGTGTTCCGGCCGCGCTGCCAGTACAGCCACCTCGTCCCCGGTGACCGATGCGCGACCGAGCGGCCCGACCTGCTGCCCGTCACCGCCAACCACGCCGTGCGCTGTCACATCGAGCCGGCGGAGCGCCGCCGGGTGGCCGCCAGCCGGCTCGCGCTCGCCGTCGAGGAGGGGCAGCAGTGACCGACGTGACGACCCCGGAGGGGAAGCCGGTGCCCGGCACCCAGGTGAAGGACCCGATCCTGCGGATCAGCGGGCTGCAGAAGCACTTCCCGATCTCCCAGGGTGCGGTGCTGAAGCGGACCGTCGGGCACGTCAAGGCGGTGGACGGGATCACCCTCGACCTCGCTGCCGGCGAGACGGTGGGCCTGGTGGGGGAGTCCGGCTGCGGCAAGTCCACTGCCGGGCGCACGATGCTCAAGCTGCTCGAGCCCACCGGTGGCAGCATCGAGCTCGACGGGCGCGACATCACCAAGCTGGGTCGCAAGGACATGGTCCCGCTGCGCCGCCAGCTGCAGATGATCTTCCAGGACCCGTACAGCTCGCTGAACCCGCGGCACACGGTGGGCGGCATCATCGGCGCCCCCTTCGAGGTTCAGGGGGTCAAGCCGCCGGGCGGGGTGAAGACGGCGGTGCAGGACCTCATGGCGCGCGTCGGCCTCAACCCGGAGCACTACAACCGCTACCCGAACGAGTTCTCCGGCGGTCAGCGCCAGCGCATCGGGATCGCCCGCGCGGTGGCCCTGCGGCCCAAGATCATCGTCTGCGACGAGCCGGTGTCCGCGCTCGACGTGTCCATCCAGGCCCAGGTGGTCAACCTGCTGGAGGACCTGCAGAACGAGTTCGGCATGGCCTACGTGTTCATCGCCCACGACCTGTCGGTGGTCCGGCACATCTCCGACCGCGTGGCCGTGATGTACCTCGGCAAGCTCGCGGAGCTGGCCCCCGCGGGCGAGGTCTACAGCACCCCTCGCCACCCCTACACGGTGGCGCTGCTCTCCGCGGTGCCGATCCCGGACCCGGAGAAGGAGCGCAACCGCGAGCGGATCCTGCTCCAGGGCGACCTGCCCTCGCCGAGCAACCCGCCGTCGGGCTGCGTGTTCCGCACCCGGTGCTGGAAGGCGAAGGACGTCTGCGCCACCGAGGTGCCGATGCTGCGCGAGCTCGCCCCCGGTCACACGGTGGCCTGCCACTTCCCGGTCGAGCCGGGCGAGGCGGCCGCCGTCACCACCGGCACCGCCCGGGCCAGCGTCACGCCGATCGTGCCGCCGGGCCAGGAGCGCGCCGCCGGCTGATTGGCACCACCGCGACCCGCTCCGGTGGCAACGATCACGTCAACGTGACCATTGACCGCTCCCCGCCGTGAATTCACGGCGGGGAGCGGTCATTTTGGGCCGTCAGCTCCGCCGGCCTACGGCTCCGACGGCGTGTCGGAGCCACCTTCGTCGAGCCCCAGCGTTTCGCGCAGGAACCGCAGCTGCAGCAGCAGCAGGTTCTCCGCGACGACCTCCTGCGGCGTCATGTGGGTGACACCGGACAGCGGCAGCACCGTGTGCGGGCGGCCGGCCGCCAGCAGGGCGGAGGAGAGCGACAGGCTGTGCGCCACGACGACGTTGTCGTCGCTGAGCCCGTGGATGAGCATGAGCGGGCGGGACAGCTTGGCCGCATCGGCCACGAGCGAGTTGGCGGCGTAGGCCTCGGCGTCGTCCTGCGGGGTGCCGAGATAGCGCTCGGTGTAGTGCGTGTCGTAGAGCGCCCAGTCGGTGACCGGGGCTCCGGCGATGCCCGCCGCGAAGACGTCGGGCCGGCGCAGCACCGCCAGCGCGGCCAGCCAGCCGCCGAACGACCAGCCGCGGATGGCGACCCTGGACAGGTCCAGATCGCCGAAGCGCTCGGCGGCCGCGTGCAGCGCGTCGACCTGGTCCTCGAGCACCGGCCCGGCGAAGTCCCGGCTGACCGCCCGCTCCCAGGCCGGACCCCGCCCCGGGGTGCCGCGCCCGTCCGCCACGACGACCGCGAACCCCTGGTCGGCCCACCACTGCGGCTCGTACCAGATGCCCCGGGCCGCGACGACCTCGAGGTGGTGCGGGCCGCCGTAGGGGTCGACCAGCACCGGCAGCCGGCCCGAGCCCGGCTCCCAGCCGGTGGGGAACAGGACCCCGGTGCGCAGCTCGCGCTCGCCGGCCCGCAGCAGCGTGACCGACGGCACCAGCGCGGGCCGTTCGGCGAGCGAGGTCACGGTGACCGGCTCGGCGCCCTCGCGCAGCACCCGGGCGAGCGAGCCGTGCTGGTCCATGGTCGAGGACACCAGCAGCAGCGTGCCCCCGGCACTCCGGCCGCTGTGCAGCCCCGCCTCGGTGCTGAGCCGCTCGACCGAGCCGTCCCAGCCCACCCGCAGCACGTGCCGCTCGGTGGGCTCCTCGCCACCGAGCACCAGGGCGCCCTGGGCGTCGACGTCGACGACGTCGGTCACCTGGAGCCCACGCGGCGTGAGCAGCCGCTCGTCCGCGCCTGTCCCCAGGGCGAGGCGGAGGGTGTCGTCGCGGTCGACGACGCGCAGCAGCCGCCCGTCCGGCGTCCAGCGGGGCGTGCCGGGGCGGATCTCCACCCACACCGGGTCGGTGTCCTCCACCAGCAGCTCGGTGGTGCCGGCGGCGACGTCGGCGGTCAGCACGGCCACGCGCCGCTGGTCGCGGGACTGCACCGCCAGCAGCGGGGCGCCGTCGGAGGACCAGGTGACCTCGACCAGGTAGGGGTAGGCGTCCCGGTCCCAGGCCACCTCCGTGCGCGCGCCGTCGAGGGTCACGTGCAGCAGCCGGACCTCCGCGTTGGGCGTGCCGGCGGCCGGGTAGCGGACCGCCGCCGGGGCGCGGTCGGGGTGCTCCGGGTCGGCGATCCACCAGGTCCGCACGGGCGACTCGTCCACCCGCGCGACCAGCAGGGACTGCCCGTCCGGCGCCCACCAGTAGCCGCGGTAGCGGCCCATCTCCTCGCTGGCCACGAACTCCGCCAGCCCGTAGGAGACGTTCTCCCCGTCGGGCTCGGCCAGCGCCCGCGGGTTCGCACCGTCGACGTCGACCACGTGCAGCCCTCCGCCGGCGGCGTAGGCGACCCGCGCGCCGGTCGGGTCCGGCCGCGGGTCCAGCACGGCTCCGGCGGCGGGCAGCTCGCGGGCGCCCGAGCCCACCAGGTCGGCCACGAACAGTCGGCTGGACAACGCGAACGCGGCGATGCTCACCTCGCGGTCGGTGGCGTAGCCGACGATGCCGGCCCCGCCCTCGCGCAGCCGCTCGCGGCGGTCGCGCTCGGCCGGGCTGAGGTCCTCCTCGTCGGCGCTGAGCAGCTCGGCGGGGTCGGCGACCACGCGCTCGCCGCCGCTGCCGACGTCGAGCACGTGCAACCGGCCGACCCGGTCGGTGCCGGACCCGGTGCGCACGAAGACCAGCCGGGAGCCGTCGGGGGACAGGGTGAACGAGCGCGGCGCGCCGAGGGTGAAGCGCTGGGTGCGGGCCGAGTGCCGGGGGTAGGGCAGCTGGTCCGTCGAGGGGGTGTCGGTCATGCACGGATCCTGCCAGCACGGCCTGCGCCGGCGAGCCCCGCGGGGCGCGGCTGAATAGGCTCTGACGCGTGACCGAGGCTCCCGCACCCGTCCCCGTGACCGCCGACCGCCGCCTGCTGCTGGTGCACGCGCACCCGGACGACGAGACGATCAACAACGGCGCCACCATGGCCCGCTACGTGGACGAGGGCGTGCACGTCACCCTCGTCACCTGCACCCTCGGCGAGGAGGGCGAGGTGCTGGTGCCCGAGCTGGCGCACCTGGCCGCCGACCAGGACGACGGCCTGGGCCAGCACCGGATCGGCGAGCTGGCCGAGGCCATGCGCGCCCTGGGCGTGACCGACCACCGGTTCCTCGGGGCCCCCGGGCGCTATCGCGACTCCGGGATGATGGGCCTGCCCACCAACGAGCGCCCGGACTGCTTCTGGCAGGCCGAACTCGACGAGGCCGCCGCGCAGCTGGTGCCGGTGATCCGCGAGGTCCGCCCGCAGGTGGTGGTCACCTACGACACCAACGGCGGCTACGGGCACCCCGACCACATCCAGGCCCATCGCACCGCCATGCGCGGGGTGGAGCTCGCCGCCGACGCCTCCTTCGGCGAGGGCGAGCCGTGGCAGGTGCGCAAGGTCTACTGGAACGCGATGCCCGAGTCCCGGATGCGCGAGGGGCTGCGCCGGCTGCGCGAGTCCGGCGACACCACGTCCTTCGAGGGCATGGACCCCGACGGCGAGCTGCCGCCGTTCGTCACCCCGGACGAGCTGGTCACCACCGCGGTGGACGCCACCGGCTACGTCAAGCAGAAGATGGACGCGATGCGCGCGCACGCCACCCAGATCACCCTCGACGGCCCGTTCTTCGCGCTGTCCAACAACCTTGGCGACGCCGTGTGGGGCGTGGAGTACTACCGGCTGGTGCAGGGCGAGGCGGTCCGCGAGGGCGACGAGCACGAGACCGACCTCTTCGCCGGCCTCTGACCACCAGCACCCTCCCCCTGGTGATCATGCAGAAGATGTAGATCCAGTAGCGGATCTACATCTTCTGCATGATCACCCAGGGGTTACGGTGTGTCACGGGGGATGCCGGTGACGCTGCTCCGATGGGCTGTCGGAGTGAAGGTCCCCCAACCGGACTGGTCACTTCCGGTGAGCTGGCAGGGGTGATTCACCCGAACGGCGGGATCCGGGTGGGCGGTCGGCGGGGAGAGGATGGTCGGCAGACGCACCAGTCGTGCAGGCGCGCATCCCGCCGTCTCACGCAGAGCATCGGCCGGACCTCGCGAGCGCTGGATGCTCCGGACGGGTGAACCGCCCCGAGGGGCCTCCCGCAGCTTCCCGAGGTCGGGCCTCGGGGAGGTTCCGTGGAGCAGGCAGCGGCAGAGGCAGTCCCCACCCCCGACGCCGTCGGACCGGTGGCACGGCTGGGGGAGCGGCGCACCGACGTCGCGGCCAGCCGGGAGCGGCTGCGGCGGCGCCGGCTCGCCACCGTCGCGGTGGTGCTGGGCATCCCGGCCGCGCTGCTGTGGTGGCGGATCCTGTCCGGGCACCCGGTCGACCTGTTCCAGCTGCCGCAGATCGACTGGCTGGTCGTCACCCCGATCCTCTTCTTCGTCCTGCTCGGCGTGCTGCTGGTGGGCACCCAGGTGGCCACCGGCCGGTCGCCGCACCTGCTGGTGCGCCCGGAGCAGCTCGACGTGCGGCTGGCCGACGTCGTCGGCATCGACGTCGTCAAGGACGAGGTGGTGCGCTCGCTGGAGCTGTTCCTCTCCCACGACACCTTCAGCCGCCAGATGGGCGGCCGGCCGCGCCGCGGCATCCTCTTCGAGGGCGGCCCGGGCACGGGCAAGACCTACACGGCGAAGGCGCTCGCGGCCGAGGCCGGCGTGCCGTTCCTGTTCGCCACCGCCACCTCGTTCCAGTCCAGCTTCCAGGGCGCGACCGCGCGCAAGGTGCGCCAGTATTTCCGCGCGCTGCGCAAGGCCGCGCGCAAGCACGGCGGCGCCGTCGGGTTCATCGACGAGTTCGACGCGCTCGCCCTGGCACGGTCCGGGATGTCGATGACGCCGGCACCCGCCCTCTCCACGCCGCTGTCCAGCGCGATGTGCTGCGGCGGCCTGGAGGGCCTGCCGACGCTGGGCGCCGGCACCGACCTGGCGGCCGGCGTCGTGGCGGCCCCGTTCGTGGGCGGCAACGACCTGCAGATGGCGGTGAACGAGCTGCTGGTGCAGCTGCAGTCGTTCGAGGAGCCCAGCGGCGGTCAGAAGCTGCTGGGCAAGGTCGTCGCCGCGGCCAACCTGCTGCTGCCCGCCGAGCGCCAGCTCCCGGTGCCCGCGCAGCAGCCGGCCAACGTGCTGCTCATCGCCTCCACCAACCGGGCGGACTCGCTCGACCCGGCGCTGCTGCGCCCGGGCCGGTTCGACCAGCGGCTGGCGTTCGAGCTGCCGGCCAAGACCGGGCGGCGCCAGCTGGTGGACCACTTCCTGGCCCGCAAGGCGCACGAGGCCGAGCTGGACGGCGACGAGCGCCGCGACGCGCTGGCCGCGGTGACCCAGGGCTACAGCCCCGCGATGCTCGAGGGCCTGCTGGACGAGGCGCTGGTGCAGGCGGTGCGCGAGGGGCGCACGGCGATGACCTGGCGCGACGTCGAGCGCGCCCGGATGGTGACCGAGGTGGGCCTGGGCCAGCCGGTGGAGTACACCGAGCACGAGCGCCGGCTCATCGCCACCCACGAGGCCGGGCACGCGACCATGGCCTGGCTGGTGGCGCCGGAGCGCCGGCTGGAGATCCTCACCATCATCAAGCGGCGCAGCGCCCTCGGGCTGCTCGCGCACGGTGACCGCGAGGACGTCTACACCCGCTCGCGGGCCGAGATGACCGCGCTCATCCAGATCGCGATGGGCGGCCAGTGCGCGGAGGAGCTGTTCTTCGGCGACGTCTCCACCGGCCCCGGCGGCGACCTGCTCTACGCCACCAACGTCGCCGCGCAGATGGTCGGTGCAGCCGGCATGACCGACACCCTCGTCTCGTTCGCGGCGGTGCAGTCCGGCTCGTTCTCCTCCACGAACCTGGTGGGCCGCGTGCTCGGCGACGGCGACGGCCGCCGCCGGGTGGAGGAGCTGCTCTCGGCCCAGAAGGTGGTGGCGCGCGGCCTGCTCGAGGCCAACCGCGGGCTCGTCGAGGCGCTGCGGGACGCGCTGCTGGACCGGCACGAGCTGGTCGGGCACGAGATCACCGACGTGCTCGAGGCGGCCGCGGTGGCGCAGGGCGGCGTGGTGCGCCGGGGCGACGTGCTCGGCACCGTCGTCGAGCGGCCGGTGATCGATCTGCGCCCCTTCGACGCTGCGCACCCGGCCCCTGCGGACGGGGAGTCCGAGGGGCGCTGAGCGGCTGCGATCCGCGCCGGGCGAAAGGCGCTGGTGACGCCGAGCGGCTCCCGCGACGGTCGCCTCGCGCTGCCCCGGCCCGTCGGGCGGTCCGGGCCCACTCACCTCTCCAATTCCATGCTTACCTCAGCAGATTTGCTGAGGTAAGCATGGAGGGATCACGGGGACGTGATCGTTCCGGGTGGGTCCCGAGGGGGCTCCGGGAGGCGGCGGGCGGCGGGTAGCCTCGCGGGCGTGCGGGACGAGGCGGGCAGCGGCGATGTCGCGGACGGTCGTGCCCGGCCCGCGGGTGCGGTGGCCGGGGCGGTGGCCGCGGTGATCGCGCTGCTGTTCGGCGTGCTGGTCGGCGTCGTCGGGTCCCTCGAGCACCGGTGGGGGCTCGGCGCGGTGCCGCTGGGGCTGGTGCTCGGGCTGGCCGGCACGTTCCTCGTGGTGATGGCCGGCGGGGTGCTGGTGGGCCGGCGGGGCGGTGCCGGGGCGGCCTTCCTCGGGTGGCTGGCGGCCACCGTGGTGCTGAGCATGAGCGGGCCGGGCAGCGACGTCGTTCTGCCGGCCGACGACGTCGGCTACACCTGGCTGCTGGGCGGCGCCGTCGCGGCCGGCCTCGGGCTGCTCCCGGACCACGCGGGCCTGGCCCGCCGGCTCGGCGTCGTCGAGCCGTCCTCCCGCTGACCCGTCGCACCGGGCTGTCGGCGTCAAGGCGGGCCGCTCTCGCGTCGATGCCCCTGGTCGTGGCGGGCGTGAGAGGCGCGGGACAGCTCTGCGGCGAGGAGCCGGCACCGGCAGGTGCGAGCGGCGCCGACGGCGGGGTCGTGCTGCGCCTCGGCGCCGGGCGCTACGTCGTCGCGCTGGCGGACGTGGCCGAGGTCGTGCCGCTGGCGCCGCTGACCCGGGTGCCGAACGCGCCGGGCTGGCTCGCGGGCGTGGCGAACTGGCGCGGGAGGGTGCTGCCGGTGGTGGACCTGCGGCTGCTGCTGGAGGCCCCGGCACCGCCGCTGCCCACCAGCGCGCGGTTCGTCGTGCTGACGCCGGGCGGGTCGGTCGCGGGCGCCGCCGTCGGGGTGCTCGCCGAGGCGGTGCCCGGCGTCCACGACGGCGCGCTGGCCCCGCTCGAGCCGCTGCCGCCCACGGCCGCGGAGGGCGCGACCGCGCTGCTGCGCGGGCAGCTGCTCGACGCCCACGGGCCGCTGGGTGTCCTGGACGCGGCGGCCGTGCTCGGGCTGCGCGACCGGATGCCACGCGGGCGCTGAGCAGCCCCACCTGCGGCGTCGCCGCGCCGGACCCCGCCGCTTCAGGCGGGCTCACGGCACGCCGATGTGGCTCTGGGGATCCTTCGCGGACGGAGCCGGCCGGTCGGCCGGCCATCGGCGGGGACCGACGGCAGCAGGAGGGACGGCGACGTGGAGAGCTCGCGGCGGCTCACGGCGACGGCCGCCGGCGCGTTGTGGTTCGCGGTCGCGCTCGGGCTGGCCGGCGTGCTGCTGGTGCAGCACTTCGGGTCTCCGGAGCAGGTGAACTGGCCCGGCGCGGTCGGCGCGCTGCTGGTCGGCGTCGCGCTGGCGGCCACCGCCACGGCGCTGGCCGCGGCCGGCGGCGCGATCGGGCACCGGCTCGGCCTGGGCGGGGGCCACCTCGGCCCGGCGCACCTGGTCCTGCTCGGGCAGGCCGGCTACGCGCTGGCCATGGCCGCGGCCACCGGGGGGCTGCGCGGCCCGCTGTGGCTGCTGCTGGCCCCGGCCACGCTGTTCGCCTCGGTCGTGCTCACCCGCTGGCAGAACGCCGCCTTCGCCGTGCTGTGCGGCGGTGGCCTGGCCGTCGTCGGCGCCCTCACCCACAGCCTCACCGAGACCACGGTGCCGGTGGCGTTCCTGGCCATCGCGGTGCTCGCGGCGATGCCGGTCATCGACGGCGAGCTGGCCGACGCCTTCATCGTCAGCAGCCGCGCCGCCCAGGCGCGCCGCGACGAGCTGGCCGCGCGGGTGGAGGAGCTCTCCGCGGCGCTGGCCCGCACCGCCCAGGGCGACCTGGCCGTGCATGTCGACGACGCCGCCCCGGCCGGTCAGGCGGTGCAGACCGACACCGCGCTGGGCGAGCTCGCCCGCGCCTACAACCACACCGTGGCCAACCTGCGCTCGCTGGTGGCGCAGATCCGCAGCGGCGGCGAGCAGATCACCGCCAGCGCGGGTGAGCTGCTGACCACCGCGGAGGAGCACGCGACCAGCGCCAGCGAGCAGTCCTCGGCCGTCGCCGAGACCACCAGCACCATCGAGGAGCTGGCGGCCACCGCTGCGCAGATCGCCGAGACCGCCGAGTCGGTGGCCCGCTACGCCGCCGAGACGTTGCGCCACGCCGAGGAGGGGCGCAGCGCCGTCGCCGCCTCGGTGCACGCGATGGACGCCATCTCCGACCGGGTCGACTCGATCGCCGCACGCTCGCTGTCGCTGGGCGAGAAGAGCCAGGAGATCGGGCGGATCCTCGAGGTCATCGACGACCTGGCCGACCAGACCAACCTGCTCGCGCTGAACGCCGCGATCGAGGCGGCGCGGGCCGGCGAGCACGGTCGCGGTTTCGCTGTCGTAGCAACGGAGATCCGCAAGCTGGCCGAGCGCTCGCAGGAGAGCGCCGGGCGGATCCAGGCGATCGTCACCCAGATCCAGGCCGAGACCAACGCGACCATCCTGGCCTCGGAGGAGGGAGCCAAGGAGGTCGCGAGCGGAGCCGCGCTGGCCCGCGACGTCGTCGACGCCCTGGAGCGGATCAGCGGCATGGTGGACGAGACCACCACTGCCGCCAAGGAGATCTCGATCGCCACCCAGCAGCAGCGGTCGGCCTCGGACCAGGTGGTGTCCGCGATGACCGCGGTCTCCGACGTCTCCCGGCAGTACGCCGTCGGGTCCAAGCAGTCCGCCGCGGCGGCCGCGCAGCTCAACACGCTGGCCGCGGAGCTGCGGGCCTCCATCGAGCAGTTCCGCGTCTCCTGAGCCGGGCCGGGGCGACGTCGATGGCCGGCTGGGCGGAGGACCCCGAGCTTCTGGCGACCTTCCGCGCCGAGGTGGAGGACCGGCTCGCCTCGCTGTCCGCGGGCCTGCTCCGGCTGGAGGACCATCCCGCGCCGCGCCAGGTGGTGGCCGCGCTCTTCCGGGACGCGCACACCGTCAAGGGCTCGGCCCGGATGCTGTCGCTGGACCACGTCGTGGCCGTGGCGCACCGGTGCGAGGACCTGCTCGGCGCGATCCGCGACGGCCGGGTGCCCGTGCGCACCGACGTCGTCGACGTGCTGCTGGTCGCCGTGGAGGCGGTCCGCCGGGCTCTGCCCGGGGCCGACCGGCCGCTGGCGGCCGCGGACCTCGCGCCGGTGCTGGACGCCCTCGCGGCGGCGCTGGCCGGCGAGGAGCCGGTGCAGCTGCCGGTGCTGCCCGAACCTGTCTCCGACATGTCGTCGGAGGACGACGTCGAGGCGAACCTCGCCGGCGCTCCCGGTGGTTGGGTCCGGGTCCCCGCCCGCCGGGTGCACGGCCTGCTCGACGTGGTGGGCGAGGCCGAGCTCGTGGCGCGCCGGGTCGGCCGTGACGGCGCCGCCCTGACCGGGCTGGTGGCCGAGCAGCGGCGCCTGGTGCAGCGGCTGCGGCTCTCCCTGCAGGGCACCGGGTTCGTCCTGCCCGAGGAGGCCGCGCTGGCCCTGCACTCGCTGGCCGGGCTGGGGGATCGGATGGGCGAGGCGGGGCGGGTGCTGGCCGGCCGGGCCGAGGAGTCGCAGGCCCGGCTGGAGGCGGTGCGCGAGGCCTCGCTGGGGTTGGCGATGGTGCCGGTGCGCCGGGTGGTGACCGCGTTCGAGGCACTGGTGCGCGAGCTGGCCGGGCGCGGCGGCAAGCAGGTGCGGCTGGTGCTCGAGGGCCAGGACGTCGAGCTGGACGCGCGGGTGCTCGACGCGGTGGCCGACGCGCTGCGGCACCTGGTGACCAACGCCGTCGACCACGGCTGCGAGACCCCGGCCGAGCGGACCGCCGCCGGTAAGTCCGCCACCGCCACGGTGACGGTGACCGCCCGGGCCGCGGGCGCGAGCGTGGTGGTGGAGGTCGCCGACGACGGCCGCGGCGTGGACGAGGACGCGCTGCGCGCGGCGGCGGTGGCCCGCGGGCTGCTCGAGCCCGGCGCCGCCGACGCGGGGCCGGCGCTGCTGCGCGTGCTGTTCGCCCCCGGGTTCAGCACCCGCACCGAGGTCAGCGAGACCTCGGGACGCGGGGTGGGCCTGGACGTGGTGAGCACCTCGGTCCAGGACCTCGGCGGCACGGTGGATGTCACCTCCTCGCCCGGCCAGGGGACGCGGTTCTCCATCGTGCTGCCGGTGACGCTCGGCGTGGTGCGCTGCCTGCTGGCCCGGGTGGGCGAGGAGCGCTACGCCCTGCCGATCCCCGCTGTGGTGGAGACGGTGAGCCTGGTCGGTGTCCCGGTCCACGAGGTGGCCGGCACTCCCTGCATCGTCCGCAACGGGCGCACTCTGCCGGTGCTCGACCTCGGCGCCGTCCTCGGCACGCCAGGGCCGCGCTCGCCACGCGCCGCTGTGGTCGTGCGCTGGGGGCGGGCCGGCGAGGAGCTGGCCTGGGCGGTGGACCGGCTCGAGGACGAGGTCGAGCTGGTGGTCAAGGAGCTCGGCGGCTTCCTGGGCAGGCTGCCGGCGCTACCCGGCGCGACCATCGACGGCGACGGGCGGGTCGTGCTGCTCCTCGACGTCCGTGAGCTGGCCGTGGCGCACGCGGGATCGGCGCCCCCGCCGCCGGTCGTCTCCGACGAGTCGTCGGAGACAGTCGTCGCCGCGCTGCCGGCCCAGCGGGCCGGCCGGGCTCGGGTGCTCGTGGTGGAGGACTCGGTGGGCGTTCGCGAGCTGCAGCGGGCCATCCTCGAGTCGGCCGGCTACGACGTCGTCACCGCCGTGGACGGGCTGGACGGCGCCTCCCGGCTGGCCGGCGAGCCCGCCGACCTCGTCGTGTCCGACGTCGAGATGCCCGGCATGGACGGCTTCACCCTCACCCGGCAGATCCGGCGCACCTCCGGCTGGTCCGAGGTGCCCGTGGTGATCATGACGAGCCGGGGCGACGACGCGGACCGGCGCGCCGGGCTGGACGCCGGCGCCAACGCCTACCTGCTCAAGAGCGAGTTCGACCAGGCCGAGCTGCTCGGGACCGTGCGCCGGCTCGTCGGGCGCTGACTGATGTACTACGGATCGTAGGAGGAATGGGTGGACAGCTTCGGGTCGGAGGGGGCCGCCGTCACGGTGCTCGTGGCGGATGACAGCCCGACGCTGCGCCGGATCGTCTCGACGGTGCTCGAGCGGGAGGGTTTCCGCTGCGTCACGGCGCAGGACGGGGTGGAGGCCGTGCAGGCGGCCTTCGGGCTGCAGCCCGACGTCGTCGTGATGGACGTGCAGATGCCGCGCGTGTCCGGCTACGTCGCGGCACGCCTGCTCAAGGACGACTGGCAGACCGCGGACATCCCGATCGTCGTGCTCACCAGCCTGGACGCGGCCAGCGACCGCTACTGGGGGCTGCAGACCGGCGCGGACCGCTTCCTCACCAAGGACTTCGAGGCCCCGGACCTGGTGGAGGCGGTGCGCGAGGTGCTGCGCCTGGCCGACGAGCGGCGCGCCGGGCGGCCGGCCTACAAGCCGGACCCGGTCGACGTCGGCGACGACGAGGTCCTCGCGCGGGTCTCCGAGCTGCTGGACCGCAAGCTGTTCGAGGCGTCGGTCAGCAGCGAGGTGACGGCGATCGCCGCGGACGTGCACGGTTTCGAGGAGACCGTGGCCGCGGTGCTGCAGGTGCTGGCCCGGGTCGTCGACTACGACATCGCCGCGGTCCTGCTGCTGGCCGACCGCGCCACCTACGTGACGCTGGGCCGCGAGGTGAGTGCGGCGATGTACACCGAGTTCTTCGGTGCGGTGGCGGAGGCTGCCGGAGCACTGGGCGGCGCGCCGGTGGCGGTGCAGGACCTGGTGCCGCGGGTGGCCGACCCGCGCGGCTGGCTGGGCGCCGACGACGAGGGCCACATGGCCACGTTCCTGTCCATGCCGCTGCGCGTGCGAGGCCAGGTGATCGGGGCGCTGGCGCTGGCCAGCGCCACCAAGAACGCCTTCGGCGAGAGCGCCCTGTCCACCCTGCGCCTGGTGGAGTCCCCGGCCGCGGTGGTCATCGACTCCGCGCGGCTGTCGGGCGTGCGGGCCTGACCCGCTCGTGTCGAGCCTGATTGGGTGAAGGGCACCTTCAGGCGAACCTATGGCGTGAAGGTGCCCTTCACACGAACCGGTGCGGTCACGCTGCAGCCCCTGACGGGCGGGTACCCCGAGAGGTAGTTGTTGAGCGCCGCGGGTAGCCTCGAGCAGTGACCCAGCACGATCTCCAGCCACGCTGCCTGGACAGCGGCGACGGAGGCGACGTCGACACCGCGCACGCGGAACCGGCGGTCGACGTCGACGTCTACCGCCGCGTGGTCGGTCGGTTCGCCACCGGCGTCACCGTGGTCACCACGCACCTGGACGGCATCGACCACGCGATGACCGCCAACGCCTTCACCTCGGTCAGCCTCGAGCCGGTGCTCGTCCTGGTCTGCGTGGAGAAGGAGGCGCGCTTCCACGACGCGGTGCTGGAGACCGGCACCTGGGGCGTGAGCATCCTCGACGAGTCCGCCCGGGCCTCGGCCACCTGGTTCGCCACCCGCGGAAGGCCGCTGCACGGCCAGCTCGACCGCGTCGACCACCACCCCGGCCCGGTCACCGGCGCCGCCCTGCTCGACGCCGCCCTGGCCACCCTCGAGGTGCGCACCACCGCGGTGCACGACGGCGGCGACCATTCCATCGTCGTCGGCGAGGTGGTCGGGCTCGGCACGCCGGTGCGCGAGGGGCGTCCGCTGCTGTACTACCGGGGCGGGTACGCGCACGTGCAGTGAGGGCGGTCGCGCAGTCCTGCTGTGGGTGCTTCCGCGAGGCGGCTGCGGTCGGTCGTGGAGATCGAAGGCGCTGTTGACGGGGGCGGCCGGGCGCCAGGGGCGTTGCGCGGCCGGCCGACGGTCTCGTCCGCAGAGTGTGACGTTGTTGCTGCTGTTCCGCGGCGTGTCGTGCACTGCCGTCACATTCTGCGCGCTGAAGATCGAGTGGAACGCTGGTGCGCGACACGCCGGCGCGTCGTGCACCAACCTTCCACTCGGCGCCCTGGGAACCACCGGCCGGGCGCGGTACCTGGCCACCCGCCCGCTCCCGCCGTCAACAGCCGCCTTCCCTGAGGCAACCCGAGCAGGACCTCAGCCGACACGCCTGGTGACCCGTCAGTTGAGCGTCGCCCGCGCCCCCCGTGCCGCCCGTCGTGCCTCCTCCGCCGCGGGCGCATCCACCCCCTCGACGACGTCCGCCCACGACTCCAGGTCCGCCGCGCCGCCGAGCGGGTCGCCGAGGCGGACCCGGAGCAGGCCGCGCTCGCGGCGCAGAGCGAGGGAGCGGGTGGGCAGCAGCAGGCCCAGCTCGACCGCGCGCAGCCGCTGCGGCAGGCGCTCGGGGCGGTCGGCCCAGGCGCGGACGTTGGCGAGGACCCGGGTGAGGATCTCCTCGGCGGACCAGGGACGCACGTGCTCGGCGTCGCCGGGACGCAGGGCGAAGGGCCGGCCGCCGGCCCACGGGTCCACCAGCGGGCCACCGGCCCCGAGCTGCACGACGAAGTGCCCGGGCAGGCCGACGCCGTGGCACGGCACGCCGGCGCGGCGGGCGACCTCGATCCACACGACCGAGAGCAGGATCGGCAGCCCGCGGCGGCGGCGCAGCACCTCGTGCAGCAGCGAGGACCGCAGGTCGGCGTAGTCGGCCCCGTCCGACGGCAGGCTGCCGTAGCCGGCCAGGGCCGTCCGCAGGCGGTCGGCCGGGTCGCCGACGGCGGGCACGTGCGCGGCCAGCGCGTCCAGGGCGGCGAGCCAGGGGTCGGTGCCGCCGGGAGCGGCGAGGTCCTCGTCGAACTCGGCAGCCACCAGCAGGCACGCCAGGCCCAGGTCCACCGGATGCCCGTGCAGCAGGGCGGCCAGGCGCTCCCGGCTCTCCTCGCTCACCCTGACGCGCTGCTCACGCGGGCAGGGCGCCCGGCGCCCAGCGGTAGTGGTAGCGGTGGTGCGGGGTGAACCCCATCGAGCGGTAGAGCGTCTGGGCGGGCTCGTTGGTGGTGAGCACCTGCAGGTAGGCGCTGTCCGCGCCCTGCCCGGCACCCCAGCGCAGCGCCTGCGCCACGATCGCCCGGCCCAGCCCGCGGCGCCGGGCGTGCGGGGCGACGTCGACGGCGGCCACGCCCACCCAGTGCTCGGCGCCCTGTCCCCTCGGGTCGGTGCTCACCGCGGCCCGGCCCACCGCGAGCAGGGGCGCGTCGGGGCCCGCGCCGGCCTCGGCCAGCCCGAGGAAGGCGACGGCGTCGCCACGGACGAGCACCTGGGCGGCGGCGTCGGGCAGCGGGCCGCCCCGGTAGTGGTACCGAGCCAGCCAGGCCGGCGTCGGTGCCGAGTAGATGCGCAGCTTGACCCCGTCGGGAAGGTCGGCCGCGGTGGAGGCGGCGACCGGCGCGGTGAGCACGTCGGTGAGGTCGCGCGCCTCCCAGCCCAGCTCGGCCAGCAGCGCGTCGGCCTCGTCCGCCAGCCCGAGCGGCACCGCGGCCCTCGGCGGCAGTCCGCGCTCGCGGTACCAGCGCACGGCAGCCTCGACGGCGTCCGGCAGTGGCAGGCCCGGCTCGCCAGCCAGCAGCACCGAGTTCGCCCGGCCGGTGAAACCGGCGCCTGCCCGCAGCAGCCAGTCGCCGAGGTGCTCCTCCTCCAGCCCCCGCCAGCCGCTGGCCGCCGCCCGCTCCAGGGCGGCCACCCGCGCCCCGCGGCGCAGCGGCGCCGGCGGCACCGTCTTTCCGCCGGCCACCTCGCTCTCGGGCACGCGGACCTCGCCGCGGCGGGTGCGCACCAGCAGCTCACCGGCGGAGGTGGCGGGGGAGGACCAGGCGAGAAGGTCGCCGAGGACGTCGGCGAAACCACCATCGGGCAGCCGCCGGCGCACCACCACCCGGCAGCCGACGTCGGCGGGGGAGAGGTCCGCGGCGAGCCGGACGCGGGTGGGCTCGGGCACAACAGCCTCCCCGCGTGACGCGATCTCCCGGACAGCGGGATACTAGGTGCCGGCCCGTCGC
This sequence comes from Motilibacteraceae bacterium, assembly GCA_051954955.1. Taxonomy (GTDB): domain Bacteria; phylum Actinomycetota; class Actinomycetes; order Motilibacterales; family Motilibacteraceae; genus JBQCHF01. The sequence continues at coordinate 346 of JBQCHF010000031.1, read as the reverse complement.
GCGACGATGCAGGCGGACCGGCGTGAGGGACTTGACCCAAGGGAACACACCGCACTTCTGGGACCTGGCCACGTGCGGCCCCGAGCTTCGAGGCTTCAGGAGGAGCACCACCGTGACGTACGTCATCGCGCAGCCCTGCGTCGACGTCAAGGACAAGGCCTGCATCGAGGAGTGCCCTGTCGACTGCATCTACGAGGGTCAGCGCTCGCTCTACATCCACCCGGACGAGTGCGTGGACTGCGGCGCGTGCGAGCCGGTCTGCCCGGTGGAGGCCATCTACTACGAGGACGACGTCCCCGAGCAGTGGAAGGACTACTACAAGGCCAACGTCGAGTTCTTCGACGAC
>JBQCHF010000030.1:0-2531 GCA_051954955.1 Motilibacteraceae bacterium | reverse complement strand
GACCCCGGCCAGCAGGTTGCCGCAGTTCTGCCGGTCAGAGACGGTGGCCTGATCGACTCCCACCTGCAGGAAGAGGTAATCAACGTCCGCATCGGGCCGCACGGACCTTGAGATCACCGCGACCTTGGAGGTGAGCGGGTGCGCCCCGCCGATGCCGTCGATCTGCCGGGCGTCCGGGCTGCCCATGATCCGCAGCAGCAGGTCGTCCCGGGCGTCCGGATCCGCGGGCAGGTCCTCCGCCAGGAAGTACGCCCCCTTGGACGTCCCGCCCCGCATCAGCATGCAGCGCACGCCGCCCGTCACGGCCGGGGTCCCGCTCACCGGCGCTCCTCGTCCCCGGCCGCGACGTACTCGACGCCGCGCGCGGCGAGCTTGCCGCGCAGGCCGTACAGGTCCAGGCCGAGCTGGCCGCCGGCCAGGGCCTTGCGGCTCTGCTCTTCCGTCGCGACCCGGGCCCGCGCGGCCGCCAGCGCCTGGCCGACGTCGGCGCGCGGCACGCACACCACGCCGTCGTCGTCGGCGATGATCGCGTCGCCGGGACGGACGATCTGGCCGCCGGCCGAGACCGGCACATTGACCGAACCCGCCGTCTCCTTGACCGTGCCCTGGGCGCTGACCGCCGCCGACCAGACACCGAAGCCCATCGCCCGCAGCTCGGCCACGTCCCTGACGCCGGCCTCGATGACCAGGCCGCGGACCCCGCGCGCGGCCAGCGAGGTCGCCAGCAGCTCGCCGAACATCCCGTCGGTGCACGGCGAGGTCGCCGTGACCACCAGCAGGTCCCCGGCCCGGCATTGCTCCACCGCCGCGTGGATCATCAGGTTGTCGCCGGGCCAGCACAGCGCGGTGACCGCGGTCCCGCCGGTCCGGGCGCCGTCCTGGATCGGGCGCAGGCCGGGCCCGAGGTACCCGGCCCGGCCGATCGCCTCGTGCACGGTGGCCACCCCGAGCTCGGCCAGCTGGTCCACCACGCCGAGGTCGGCGCGCGCCACGCCGGTGACGATCACGTTGCGCATCAGCTCAGCCTGTCCGTGACCTGCGGGAACACCCGCATGTAGGCCTCGCCCATGGTGGTAGACGGCAGGCCCAGGTTCGGCCCGGCATTGCGCCTGAGCTGCGTGCCGCGCCGTCTGGCCAGGTCGGTGTAGTACTCCCAGAGGTGCTGCTGGGCGCCCATGCACTCCATCGCCTTGCGCTTGGCGTCGAAGACCGGCGTGATGTCCAGCAGGACCTCCGGCTTGAAGCCGCACATCTCCGGCTGGTGCGGCTCGAACAGGAACACCGGCGGGGCTCCGATCGGCTCGCCGGGCGCGGGATACCCGATCGCCTGGGCCAGCACCCGGGCGCGCAGCGCCATCTGCCCGGCCGCCGGGTGATCGCCGTTGTACGGGTCGGCGAGCGTGTGGGTGAGCACCACCGACGGGCTGACCTCACGGAACACCCGCACGATCCGGTCGATGAGCTCGTCGGACTCGCGCAGCGGATAGTCCCCGGCGTCGAGGAACTCGATCCCGGCCCCCAGCGCGGCCGCGGCGCTGGTCGCCTCGGACCGGCGCAGCGCCGTGATCTCCTCGAGCGTCTGGCCCGCCCGCCAGGCGCTGGCCGACTCGCCGCGCTCGCCGTAGCTCAGGCACAGCACGGTGACCCGGTCGCCGCGCGACGTGGCCAGCGCGATGGCACCACCGGCCCGCCAGACGAAGTCGGCGGCGTGGGCGCTGACCACGAGCATGGATCCCTGCTGGCTCACCTGGCTCACCTGGCTTCCTCCTGGGCTGTCGGCGCGTCCTGGTCCGCCAGCGCGGAGATGACGCTGCGCAGATGGCGGCGGATGGCTTGTTCCGCCTCGGCCGGGCGGTGGCCCGCGACAGCGGCGATGATCGCCATGTGCTCGGGCAGCGAGGCCTGCGGGCGGCCGGGGCGCAGCGACAGCTGGAACTGGTGGCGGACCAGCTGGCCGTTCAGCCGCTCGAGCAGGCTGGTCGCCACCGCCTGGCCGGAGATCTCCCGCACCAGCCGGTGCAGCTCGTGGTTGAGCGCCGAGTACTTCAGCAGCTCGCCCTCTGCGACGCTGCGCTCCATCTCCTCGCCGATCTGGCGCAGCCGGGCCGCGTCGGGCTCGGTGACACGTTCGGCCGCCTTGGCCGCGCACAGTCCCTCGAGCACCATCCGGCACTCGGTGATCGCGACCGCCTCGTCCAGGGTCACGGCCCGCACTCGCGCACCGCGGTTCGGTATCCGCTCGACCAGTCCCTCGGCCGCCAGGTCGAATAGCGCCGCGCGCAGGCTGGCCCGGGTCACCCCGAGCGTCCCGGCCAGCTCCTCCTCGACCAGCCGCTGGCCGGGCGCCATGTCCCCGGTCAGGATCGCCTGCCGCAGCCGCTCGACCGCCAGCCGCCGCCCGGTGGCGCCCGCTACCGGCGTCAGCGACGTCGAAGGCTCAGCCGCGTCCACGTGGCGATCCTAAAAATGTCTAACAAAATTGTCAACAATCCATTTGCGACCTGGCCGCCCGCCCCGCCCCGCGCCCCACC
>JBQCHF010000029.1:0-44059 GCA_051954955.1 Motilibacteraceae bacterium | reverse complement strand
GAGGGAGCCCGACACGCCGGATCGCACCGAGGGCCTGTGTGCGCAAAACGGTCAAGGGCCGGGGGAGCGCTCCCGTGTCGCCACCGGGTGGCTGCCCCCCCGCCGCGTCAGCCGCGGCCGGCCAGCGCGGCCTCCACCACGTCGACGTCGCGCACGGCGCCGGTGTCGGCCGATGTCGCCAGGGCGGCGTAGGCGCGCAGGGCCGCGGAGACCGGACGCACCCGGCCCGCCGGCCGGTAGCCGCCGGCGGCCTCCAGCGCGGCGCGGCGGGCGGCCAGCTCGTCGTCGGGCACGTCGAGGGTGATGCTGCGGGCCCGGATGTCGATGCTGACGACGTCGCCGTCCTGCACCAGCGCGATGGTGCCGCCGGCGGCGGCCTCGGGGGAGACGTGGCCGATGGACAGGCCCGAGGTGCCGCCGGAGAAGCGGCCGTCGGTCACCAGCGCGCAGGCCTTGCCCAGCCCGCGGCCCTTGAGGAACGAGGTGGGGTAGAGCATCTCCTGCATGCCCGGGCCGCCGCGCGGGCCCTCGTAGCGGATGACGACGACGTCGCCCGCGCTGATCCGGCCGCCGAGGATCGCCTCCACCGCGTCCTCCTGCGAGTCCAGCACCACCGCCGGACCGGAGAAGGTGAGCAGCGAGTCGTCCACGCCGGCCGTCTTCACCACGCACCCGGCGGTGGCCAGGTTGCCGCGCAGCACCGCCAGGCCGCCGTCGGCTGAGTAGGCGTGCGAGACGTCGTGGATGCAGCCGGTGGCGGCGTCGGTGTCCAGGCTCTCCCACCGCTCGGACTGAGAGAACGCCTGCGCGGAGCGGCGCCCGCCCGGAGCGGCGTGGAACAGCTCGATCGCCTCCGGGGCCGGGTCCAGCCCACGGATGTCCCAGCGCGCCAGCCACTCCGACAGCTTGTCGGAGTGCACCGAGTGGACGTCGTCGTTGAGCAGCCCGGCGCGGTGCAGCTCGCCGAGGATGGCCGGGATGCCGCCCGCGCGGTGCACGTCCTCCATCAGGTAGCTGCCGTTGGGCGCCACCTTGCACAGGCACGGCACCCGGCGCGAGACGGCGTCGATGTCGTCCAGGGTGAAGTCGAGCTCCGCCTCGCGGGCCGCGGCCAGCAGGTGCAGCACGGTGTTGGTGGAGCCGCCCATAGCGACGTCGAGGGCCATGGCGTTCTCGAACGCGGACCGGCTGGCGATCTCGCGCGGGAGCACCGACACGTCGTCGGAGTCATAGAAGCGGTGCGCGATCTCGACCACGGTGCGCCCGGCCTGCTCGAAGAGCGCGCGCCGCGCGGTGTGCGTGGCCAGCACCGAACCGTTGCCGGGCAGGGCGAGCCCGAGCGCCTCCACCAGGCAGTTCATCGAGTTGGCGGTGAACATGCCCGAGCAGGAGCCGCAGGTGGGGCAGGCGGCCTCCTCGATGCGGCCGAGGTCGTCCTCGCTCAGGGCGTTGTCCGCCGAGGCGGTGATGGCGTCGATGAGGTTGAGCCGGCTGCGCACCGCGCCGTCGACGAGCACCGCGCGCCCGCCCTCCATCGGACCGCCGGAGACGAACACCGTGGGGATGTTCACCCGCAGCGCGGCCATCAGCATGCCCGGGGTGATCTTGTCGCAGTTGGAGATGCACACCAGGGCGTCGGCCTGGTGGGCGTTCACCATGTACTCGACCGAGTCGGCGATCAGCTCGCGCGAGGGCAGCGAGTAGAGCATGCCGCTGTGGCCCATCGCGATGCCGTCGTCCACGGCGATGGTGTTGAACTCCCGCGGCACCCCGCCGGCCGCCTTGACCGCCTCGGAGACGATCCGGCCCACCGGCTGAAGGTGGGTGTGGCCGGGCACGAACTCGGTGAAGCTGTTGGCCACCGCCACGATCGGCTTGCCGAAGTCCTCGCGGGCGACGCCGGCGGCGCGCAGCAGGGCGCGGGCGCCGGCCATGTTGCGGCCGTGGGTGACGGTGCGGGAGCGCAGGGGCGTGGGCATGGCAGCACCCTGGCCGACCGCGGGTGGTGGCGGAAGACGGCGTCAGCACTAGTAGTGGGACTACTAGGGTTGACGGGTGCCCGCAGACCCCACCGCCGAGGACCGCCGGCGCGAGCTCGGCGCCTTCCTGCGGGCCCGCCGGGAGCAGCTGGTGCGCGCCGACGTCGGCCTGCCGCCGGCCGCGCGCGGACGCGCGGTGGGGCTGCGCCGGGAGGAGGTGGCGGTCGCCTCCGGGGTGAGCGTCACCTGGTACACGTGGCTGGAGCAGGGTCGGGACATCAACCCCAGCCGGCAGGTCGTCGAGGCCGTCGGGCGAGCGCTGCGGCTCACCGACGCCCAGCACCGCTACGCCCTGGGCCTGGCCGGGTTCGCGCCGGCGCGCCCGGTCGAGGTGGCCGCCGTGGTCGACGCCCCCGCGCACGTGCAGCGTCTGCTGGACGCCCTGGGCGACAACCCCGCCTACGCCCTGGCCCCGGACTGGGGGATCGCCGGCTGGAACGCGGCCTACGAGTGGCTCTACCCGGCCGTGGCGGCGGTGCCCGCCGCCGAGCGCAACCTGCTCTGGCTGGTGTTCACCGACCCGGGCGTGCGCGAGCTGCTCGACGACTGGGACGTGACCAGCCGGCACTTCCTGGCCCAGTTCCGCGCCGAGGCCGGGCCGCGGCTGGGCGACCCGGTGTACGTGGAGCTGGTGGAACGGCTGCTGGCTGCCAGCCCGGCCTTCCGGGACGGCTGGGCCCGGCACGACATCGGCGGATTCGAGTCCAGGGAACGCATATTCCACCACCGCACCGCCGGCACGCTGCGCTACGAGCACCACCAGCTGCGCCCCTCGGACCATCCCGAGCTGCAGCTGGTCGTCTACACGCCGGTCAGCGCGGACTGACCGACAGCGGCCGGCGTCACGACGATGCCGCCGACACCGAGGACTCCGACGCGGCGTCGTAGCGCTCCCGGGCCTTGGCCACCTGCTCCATGTGCTGCTCCGCCCACTGCTTCATCGCGAGCATCACCGGCATCAGGCTGCGCCCGAGGTCGGTCAGCTCGTAGTCGACGCGCACCGGGACCTGCACGGTGACGGTCCGGGACACCAGCCCCTCCCGCTCCAGCGTGCGCAGGGTCTGCGTCAGCATCTTCTGGCTGATCCCCGCCACCCTCGCCGCGAGCTGGTTGTAGCGCACCGGACCGTCCGCGAGTGCGACCAGCAGGAGCCCGGTCCACTTGTCGCTGACGGTGGCCAGGAGCTGCCGCGTGGGGCACGTGGCCACGAACGCGTCGTACTGCACCTTCGCCTGGGCGCGCCGCTGCGCTGCCGTCATGGTCGCCACGGTGGCTCCCCTCCTGCTCCCCAACGCACCCGGAAGTGCGCTCTTACCAGGACACCGTAACTCTCCTTAGGTTCGTGGACGTCCAGGGCACCCTGCCCACGAACTGTCACCCAGCAAGGAGAACCACCCATGCGAGCGATCACCGTCACCGAGTTCGGCGGCCCGGAGGTCCTGCACGTCAGCGAGCTGGCCGAGCCGCAGCCCGGCGCCGGCGAGGTGCGTGTCCGCGTCGTCGCCCGTCCGGTCAACCCGATCGACGTCATGCTCCGGACCGGGGCCCTGGCCGGCGCCGTGCCGGCCAGTGACCACTACGTGCCCGGCCTGGACTTCGCCGGCGTCGTCGACGCCGTCGGCCCGGGGGTCACCGCCCCTGCGGTCGGGCGCCGCGTCGTCGGCATCTCACCGTGGTTCCTCACCCAGGCCGGCAGCTACGCCGAGCAGGTCGTCGTGCCCGCCGACGTGCTCGCGCAGGTGCCGGAGGACCTGGACCTGGTGGCCGCCTCCACCCTGCCGCTCAACGGCGTGACGGCCGCCATGGCGCTCGACGCGGCAGGGGTCGCGGCGAACTCCAGCGTGCTGGTGACGGGCGCCAGCGGCGGCGTCGGCGGCTTCGCGGTGCAGCTGGCCGCCGCCCGGGGGGCCCGGGTGCTCGCGGTGGCCGGCGCCGAGGACGTCGACCTGGTGCGGTCCCTTGGTGCGGCCGACGTCGTCGCCCGTGGCGCGCACGTCGTCGCCGACGTGCGGCGCCTGCTGCCCGGCGGCGTGGACGCGGTCGTCGACGCCGCCTCGCTCGTGCCCGTGGCAGCGGTGCGCGACGGCGGCTCCTTCGCCGCCCTGGTGGCGCCGGCCGCCCCGGCGGCCGAGCGGGACATCACCGTGACCGTGGTGCAGCACGTGCCCGACGGGGCGCTGCTGAGCCGGCTCGTGGACGAGGTGCACGCCGGCCGGCTCAGCCTGCGCGTGGCCGCCACCTACCCGCTGTCCGAGGCCGCGCTGGCGCACGAGCACGTGGCCAAGGGCGGGGTCCGCGGGCGGGTTGTGCTCACCTCCTGACCCGAGCCGACGGGGCGGCCGGGACCAGGTGAGGTCCACCGTGCCGCCGCCCCCGTGATATCCCACGAGGGCGGCGGCAGGGGATCGCAGGACGCGTCAGCGCACGCCGTGCCAGACCTCGCGGCGCTCGGGAGCGGGGTCGTCGACGACCTCGGTGGGCAGCCCGAACCGGCACACCGTGCGGCGCTCGCCGTAGGGGGCCCAGCCGGGCTCGCCCTTGGTGGCGTAGTCGACCCAGGCGCGGTGCATCTCGTCGGCGAGCGACTGCGGGCGGTCCGGGCCGGCCAGCGGGGCGCCGGCCGGGTCGTCGACGTTGTCGAAGACGAAGCCGATCTCCAGCGCGTGGCAGGCGCCGAGGCGGCCATCGAACCGGGGGGAGCGCCAGGTGAACTCGTAGACATGCGTGGCGGCGCCGTGCGCGGCGCGGGCCTCGGCCAGGCGCACGGCGGGGATGCGGAAGAACCAGTCGCCCACGGTGGCGACCATGAGGTCGCCGGGGGAGGCGTCGGGCGCGCCGGCGCGGTAGACGCTGAGGACGGCGTCGGGGTCCGCGCCCAGACCGGTGAGCACGCGGCGCAGGTGCTCGTCGCTGATGTGGTCGACGATCCCGGTGGGCACCAGGAAGAACGCGTGCTCCTCGCTGTTGTGGCCGACCATCAGCTCGACGTCGGCGCCGACGCCCTGCGCGATCCGCTCGATCGGGAGGGCCGGCACGACCTCGCCGTCCACGCACGGCTCCCAGGCCATCGAGTGGGTGGCGAGCTCGCCCCAGACCCGCGGGTCCGGCGCGGTGGCGATGGCGGCCGACAGCGCGGCCTGCGCGGCCACCAGGTCGGCCGGGGGGACCGCCGCGAAGCCGGCCGTGGTCGGCTGCACGCCGAGCCGCTCGGCCAGCGCGGCGGTCACCTTCTGCGCGGTGGCGCGGGACATCGCGTTGTGGCCGCCGCCGCTCTGCGCCACGGCACGGCGGAACAGGCCCTGCGCGGCGGGCATCGACAGCAGGGTGACCACGCTCATCGCACCGGCGGACTCGCCGAACACAGTGACCTGCTCCGGGTCGCCGCCGAACGCGGCGATGTTGTCGCGCACCCACTCCAGCGCCGCCACCTGGTCGAGCAGGCCGCGGTTGGCCGGAGCGTCGTCGAGGAGCAGGAATCCCTCGGCGCCCAGGCGGTAGTTGAGGGTGACGCAGACGACGCCGTCGCGGGCGAAGCGCGAGCCGTCGTAGGTGGGGAGGGCGCCGCTGCCGTTGACGAACGCGCCGCCGTGGATCCACACCAGCACCGGCCGGCGGGCGTCGTCGAGGGCGGGGGTCCAGACGTTGAGGTTGAGGCACTCCTCGCCCGGCACCACGACCTCGGGGAGGATCTGGTCCAGCGGCGGCGGGTAGCCGGGCTTGGGGACGGTGGGGCCGTAGGCGGTCGCATCGCGGACGCCGTCCCAGCTCGGCGCCGGGGCCGGCGCGGCGAAGCGGTGCGGGCCGAACGGCGCCGCGGCGTAGGGGATGCCCTTGAACGAGAGCACCCCGTCCGTCGCGCTGCCGCGCAGCTGCCCCTGGGCCACGTCCACGACCAGAGCGTCGCTGCCGCTGGTGCCGGCCATGTCCGCCATCCCGCCTCCTCGCGTCCGGTGCTGCCGGATGCTGCCACACGCATCGGGGACCTACACTTCCCGGCGTCAGCACGGCGGGTCGCCCGCACGGCGATCTCTTCTCTCGTAACGGAGCTGCGCCGTGCTCGCCGTGCCCTCGCCCACCCTGCCCTCGCCGTCCCTGCCGTCCGTCGCGGTGCCGCACCCGCGGGTGGCCGACTGGGTGGAGGAGGGACCGGGCGCCGGCGCGCCGCTGCTGGTGGCGTTCGGCGGGATGCCGGACGACGGCGGCGCCGCGCGGTTCGAGCTGGTCGGGCTGCGTCGCCAGCTCCCGCAGGCGCACGGGCTGCACCTGCGTGACCCGCAGCGCGCCTGGTACCTGGGCGGCGTCGCCGGCGTCGACGGCGGGTTCCCCGGCCTGGTCCGGCGGCTGGGCGAGCGGATCGATGAGCTGGCTCCCGCGCGCACCGTCCTGGTCGGCAACAGTGCCGGCGCCTACGCCGCGCTCGCCGTCGGGGCGGCCCTCGGCGTCGACGAGGTGCTCGCGTTCGTGCCCCGCAGCGGCATCTCCGACGAGGTGTCGGAGATCGTGGGGGACGAGCGCCTGGCCGAGCGGCGACGGGTGGCGCTGGCGCGCTTCGGCGACGGCGGGGCGCCGCTGGACCTGGCCGAGCACGTCGAGCGCTGCTTCGCCGAGCGGCTGCGCGCAGCCGGCGGCCGGCCGCCGTACCGGACCCGGCTGCGGGTGCTGCACGCCACCGGGAACCGGGAGGACAGCGCGCACGCGGACCGGTTCCGGGGCCTGCCCGAGACGGTGGTGCAGAGCTACCCGCGCGGGGACCACCAGCTGGCCAAGGTGCTGCGCGCCAGCGGGGAGCTGGCCGAGCTGCTGGCCACAGCGCTACGGGTGCCCCTGCCGGGGTAGGTCGTCGGCGTGATCGACACCTCCCGTCCCGGCTGGCTGCGGGTCCCCTCCGGTCCCGGCGCGGTGGTGACCTACGGCGGCGCGGGCCTGTCCACCGGCGCGACCTCGCTCTCCCTTGTGGAGCAGGCACTTCTGCGCGGGGTCGCCAGACCGGACGGCGCACCGCCGGTGGTCTGCCTGGTGCCCACTGCGGGCGGGGACGCGGACGCCGTGATGGACGGCTTCCGGCAGGTCTTCTCCGACGCCGGCGCCGAGCCGCACGTGCTCAGCCTGTTCCGCCGCACCGAGGCGCCGTTCGCGAACATCCTCGACCGCGCCGACCTCGTCTACGTCACCGGCGGCGCGGTCGCCAACCTCGCGGCGCTGTGGCGGCTGCACGGCCTCGACGTCGAGCTGGTGGCCCGGTGGCGGCGTGGCCTGCCGGTGGCCGGCTCGAGCGCGGGGGCGCTGATCTGGGGCGCCGGCGGGGTGACCACCAGCTTCGGTGCGCCCGCCGTGTGGACCGGCGGGCTGCGCGCGCTGCCGCTGAGCCTGTGCCCGCACGCGGACACCCAGCCCGAGCGCGCCGCGCTCTACCGCGCCGCCGTCGACGACGGGCGGCTGCCGCCGGGGTACGCGCTGGACGACCGCGCTGCCGCGGTGTTCGTGGACGGGCGGCTGGCCGGGGTCCTCGGCGACGACGAGGAGGCTGCGGTGACCCCGGTGGGCCCGTGGGATCTTCAGCGGTAGGTGCCGGATCGCCGGGGTCCCGCGGTGGGCGTCGGCGTATCGTCCGGCGGCATGGCGGGGGGCGGGCCGGACGGCAACGGCGACGAGGAGCCGTGGCTGCTGCGCGCGCCGCGGGGACGTCGGCTCTGCTACGAGGTCCTCGTCGCCGCCGTGCAGGAGACGATCCCCTTCGACGCCTGGGGGCGGGAGCCGGCCGCCGAGGTCGCCGCCGAGCTCGCGCGGATGGTCGGGCGGCTGCAGGCGGGGCTGGCCTGGGCGTCTGAGGACCACGTCCTCACCGCGCTGGTGGAGTCGGTCGCGATGGCCAGGTACTGGCAGGAGCCGGACGACACCGACCTCGGCCTGGCCGCCCTGGAGGTGCGCGGCGTGCTGCGACAGCTGGCACTGGCGCTGGGGGATGCGCTGCCGCCGTGGTGGGGCGAGCCGGTGGCCCTGGACCGGCAGCGGGTGGTGACGTGGGTGGACCCTCGGCTGCCCTGGCCGCCTCCGCTCACCGGCTCCTCCCAAGCGCTGGCCGAGTGGCGCCGCGAGACCGTCGAGGACGAGGAGCGGGCCCGGAGGGAGCGACCAGCCGACATCCGGGCGAACTGGTCGGGCCGCTGGTGGTCGACGCCGGCTGGTCGTCGACGTCCGCCGAGCACGAGCCGGGCGCTGGACGTCGTCGGTGCCGCCGGGCTGGTGCTGGTGGAGGACAGCCTGGGCTGGACCGCGGCCGACTGCCTGCCGGTCGCGCCGGGGCCGCGCGTGCGGGTGCGCGAGGTGCACGGCCCGGCCGACTGGGTGGAGCTGGTGGCGCGCCACCCGCTCGAGGTCACCTCCTCCCGGCGGCACGACTGGTGGCGGACCACCGGCGTCGACGGCCGCTGGTTCGTCCCGGACTGGCCGGCCGTGAGCCAGGACTACGACGCCGTGCACGTGAGCGTTCGCGGCTACCTGACCACCGCCGGGCTGCCGCTGCCGGTCGGCGAGGGCTGGACCCTGCTGGCCGGCTGGGAGCCGGACGCCAGCTGGTGGCTCACCGACCACCTACGCGCCGTAGGAGATGCGGAGCGGTGGGTGCTGGAGGACCAGGGTGAGCCGCTGGGCTGGCGGCGGGAGCTCCCCGGCCCGAGGGAGAGAATCGAGCCCTAGCAGGCTTCTTTGCGCCGCAAGTGGTCGCTTCCCTCCCTGAATTCACGGAGGTAGGCGACCAATGGTCACGTTAGCGTGATCGTTGGCACCGGGGCGGCGGGGTGGGGCGGGTCGGCGGGGGGCGGCGGGAAGGTGGCGGTGACGGTGGCGCCGCCGCCGGGGGTGTCGGAGATCTCGAGGGTGCCGCCGAGGGCGGTGACGCTGCGCAGGCAGGTGGCCAGGCCGATGCCGTGGCCGTCCTGCTCGAGGGCCGAGGGCAGGCGGGTGAAGGGGACGAGGACGTGCTCGCGGTGCTCGGCGGGGATGCCGGGGCCGTGGTCGACGACCTTCAGGGACCAGCCGTCCGTGCCGACCGCGGCGCACACCTGCACCGGCGCGGACGGCGTCGGGGCGGCGTACTTCACGGCGTTCAGCACCAGGTTCTGCACCAGGCGGCGGATCTTGGCCGGGTCGGTGCGCACTGTGGGCAGCCGGTCGACCCGCACCAGCCCGCTGCGGCAGAGGGTCTGGCCGTTGCCGCGAGATGACGCCGGCGAGGCGGGCAGGTCGGCGAGCACCGCGGCCACCAGGGCGTCCAGGTCGACCTCGGCGTAGGAGGGCGCCGCGCCGACCTCGGCGAACTGCAGCAGGTCGGTGACCAGCTCCTGCATCCGCACGGCGGCCAGCAGGGCGCTGTCGACGAGCTCGCGGGTGCGCGGGCCGACCTGCTCGCCCATGCCCGTGGTCATCTCCAGCGACCAGCGCAGCGCGGCCAGCGGGGAGCGCAGGTCGTGCGCCACCGTGGCCGCGAACGAGGACAGCTCGGCGTTGGAGTGGTGCAGCTCGGCGAGCTCGTGACCGAGCACGCGGGTGTCCCGGCGCAGCCGCAGCAGCTCGACGGCCTGAGCGGCCAGGTCGTGCAGCGCCGCGCTCTGCGCCGGGGTGATCTCGTGCGGGGCGTCGTCGTAGACGCACAGGGTGCCCACCGGCAGCCCCGGGTCGAGCCAGAGCTGGTGGGCCGCGTAGAAGCGCACGGTGCCCAGCTCGCCGGTGACGAACGGGTTGGCGCTGAAGCGCAGGTCCTCGCTCGCGTCGCGCACCTCGACCGGGGTGTCCTCGGCGAGCGTGACCGCGCACATCGACACCGTGCGGGGGCAGGTCGTGGGGACGTCCCCGTGCACCGCCACCTGGTGCTGGTGCTCATCGTCGATGAGGTTGATGGTGGCGCTGGCCGCACCGCACACCTGCGCGGCGGTGCGCACGATGAGCGAGAGGTCGCGGTCCTCAGGGCGGTCGAGCACGTGCAGCGCCCGCAGCGCCTGCACCCGCTGCTCCTCGCTCACCCGTGGTCCCGGATGGTCCGACAGCACCGCTCACCCCCTGTCCCTGTGTTCCCGCCGGCGCCGCAGGTGGTCACTGCACGCATCCGCATGATGCCGCACCGACCCGCCCGGCGCAGGCTCAGCCGTCGGTGGCGCGCGGTTGGGTGAACTCCCGCGGGGTGCTGCCGATGTAGCAGGCAGCTGCGGTAGCCAGCTGCGAGGCATGGTGCGGCGCCTGCACGAAGGGACGATCCGGCCGATCCGACGAGCAAAGGGACAGATGACGCGGGGTAGACGGGGCGACGGGTCCGGGCGGCAGTCCGGCCCGGAGCTGGGCCGAGAGATGGGCCGAGAGGTGGGCCCGGAGCTGGGTGTCGAGCTGCTCTGGCTCGCCGCCTACGCCGCCGCCGTGCTGCTCGGGCGGGCCGCCCGCTGGGACGGGCTGCCGTTCACGCTGGTGTGGCCGGCCGCGGGCGTCGGCGCTCTGGCCTGGGTGGCGGTGGGCCGCCGCAGCGGGTCGGCGGCCCGCTTCGGGGCCGGCCTGGTCCTCGTGACCGTGGTGCTCAACCTGTTGACCGGCGTCTCGGTGGCCATGGCGCTCGTCTTCGGCGTCGCCAACCTGGTGCAGCCGATGGTCTTCTGCCGGGTGCTGGGAGAGCGGGGGGCCGGGCGCGCCGTGCGCGCCGAGGACCTGCTCGTGATCGCCCGCGCCAGCCTGGCCGGCGCGCTCGCCTCCGCTGTGCTCATCGTGCCCGGGGCGGTGCTGCTGCAGCACGGCTCGGCCGGTCTGTCCCTGCTGCACTGGGTGGTCCGCAACGGGGCGAGCATGTTCGTGCTCGTCGCGATCGCGGCCGCGGTGACCGCCGGCGCCCAGCCGGAGCTGCGGGTGCCGCTGCGCGAGCGGGTCGCCGTCGACGTCGCGGTGCTGCTCAGCTGCCTGCCGGTCGCGCTGGTGGCCCAACCGGCCGCCTGGCTCCCCGGCCCGCTGCTGGTGTGGTCCGCGCTGCGCCGGCCGACCCGGGTGGTCGCCGGGCAGGTCGCCCTGGTGGGCGCCTCGTTCGTGGTCCTCACCTGGCTGGGCATCGGTCCCTTCGGAGCGCTGGCCCCGCTGGCCAAGATGCTCTTCGCGCAGGCCTACGTCGTCGTGGTGGTGTTCGTCGCGCTGGCGCTGGCGCTGACGCGCGACGCACGCGCGCTGCTGCTGGAGGAGGTGGCCGAGCGCGAGCAGCACTTCCGGCTGCTGGCCGAGCACTCCGGCGACGCCATCGGCCGCGTGGCCCGGGACGGCACCGTGCTGTGGACCAGCCCCCAGTCCGAGGCCGTCTTCGGGTGGAGCGCGGCGGAGCTGGGCGAGGCCGACCGGCAGGACGTCATCGACCCGCGTGACCTGCCGGCGGTGGTCGCCGCCACCGAGCGGGTGTTCTCCGGCATGGTCGACGTCGAGACCATCCGCTTCCGGGTCCGCTCGCCCGAGGGGACGGCGGTCCGCTGGGTGGAGAGCCGGCTGCGACCGGTGCACCGCGGCGGCGCGGTGGTGGAGATGGTCACCTCTGCCCGCGACGTGACCAGCGGGGTGCGTCGCGAGGAGCTGCTGGCCGCCGCCTACGAGGACGTCGACCGGGCTCGGGAGCTGCTGCACGGCTCGGTCGACGCGATGCGCGAGGTGTTCCTGGTGCTGGCCGTGGTGCCGCCCGGCCCGGCGCCGTCGCCGGGCACCCGGGTGCTGCTGGCCAACGCCGCGGCCGTCGAGCGATTCGCGGTCGGCGACCCGGTGGGGCACGACCTGGCCGACCTGCTCCCGACCGCGCGCGACGAGGTGGCCGAGCGGGTGCGGCGGGCGGCCGCCGGGGCCGGCCCGCAGGCGCTGCGGTTCGACCACGAGCGGCCCGACGGCACCTGGGCCGGCACCGAGGAGCTCATGGTCACCTCGGTGGGGCAGGACCGGCTCATCGCGGTGCTGCGGGACGTGACCGGGGACGAGGCCCGGCTGCGGCAGGTCTCCGAGGACCACGAGCTCGCCCTGCACGCGGCCACCCACGACGCGCTCACCGGGCTGCCCAACCGGGCCGCCCTGCGCCAACGGCTCAGCGCCGCCCTGGCCGCCTGCCCGCCCGGGGAGCAGGTGGGGGTCGTCTTCATCGACCTGGACGGCTTCAAGGAGGTCAACGACCGCTGGGGGCACGCCGCCGGCGACGTCGTGCTGCGCGCCGTCGGCAACCGGCTGTCCGCGCTCGTCCGCCCGGCTGACACCGCCTCCCGGCTGGCCGGCGACGAGTTCGTCCTCGTGCTGCGCCACCTGCCGGCGCAGTGGGACGCCGACCAGCTGCTGGCCTCAGTGCAGAGCCGGCTGGGCCAGCCGGTGGAGGTCACCTGGGCCGACGAGCGCACCGAGCAGACCCGCCGGGTGCTGGTCCGTCCGGCTGCCAGCATGGGCGTGGTCACCGCCGGGGCAGGTGCGGACCTGGACGTGGAGGCGCTGCTCGCGGCCGCGGACAGCCGGATGTACGAGGACAAGCGGCGCCGGTCCGGCGCCGGCCACACGGTCTCCGACGGTGCGTCGGAGACGTCCGGGGTGCTGGTCGACGGGATGCCGGACCAGGCCCTCGAGCCGGTGCCGGGACGCCCCCCGGCCGGGGTGCCCGCCCCGCGGACGGCGCTGGACGTCGAGGGCGACCGGCTCACCGGGCTGCCGGACCGCGCCGCCGTCGTGGCCGCCGCCCGGGCCGCGCTGGCCCGCGGCGGCGCCGCGATGGCGCTGCTGCTCTGCGACGTCGACGCCTTCCACCAGGTGAACGCGACCTACGGCGGTGACGTGGGCGACCGGGTGCTGGCACGGATCGCCGAGCGGATGGTGCGCACCGTCTCCACCGCCTCCACAGCCTCCACCGCCTCCACAGCCTCCACAGCCTCCACCGTCGTCTCCGCCGGCCCAGGAACCGTGTCTACCGTGGTCGGGCGGGTGGGACCGGACGAGTTCTGCGTGCTGCTCGAGCTGCCCCTGCCGACGGCCCGGCCGGCCGACGAGATCGTCTCCGACATGGCGTCGGAGGTGCTCGACGCCTTCACCCGGCCGCTGGAGGTGGACGGGCTCGAGGTGCGGGTCTCCCTCACCGTCGGCAGCAGCGTGCTGGTCGACCAGCAGACCGGGGCGCGGGGCGCGGAGGAGCTGTTCGACCGGGCGCACGTGGCCATGCGCTCCGCCGTCCGCGACGGCTCGCCCAGTGCCCGCTTCGACGTGGTCATGCACGATCGGGCCCGTCGCCGGCTGACCGACGAGCACCTGCTGCGGCTCGCCGTGGACGGCGACTCGCGCGGCGGGCAGCTGGTGAACCACTACCAGCCGCTGGTGCAGCCGCGGACCGGGGCGGTCGTCGGCGTGGAGGCGCTGGTGCGCTGGCAGCACCCCGAGCGGGGGATGGTCTGGCCGGGCGAGTTCGTGCCGCTGGCCGAGGAGACCGGGCTGGTGGTCGGGTTGACCTGGCAGGTGCTCGAGACCGCCGCGGCGCAGTCGGCGCGCTGGCGCGACGCCTTCGGAGCGGACGCTCCCGCGGTGGGGCTGAACGTGAGCGGGCGCTGCCTGGTCGGCGGCGAGCTGGTGCTCCGGCTCGAGGAGACGATGGCTCGGCACCGGCTCGACCCCGCGGCGCTGGTGGTGGAGGTGACCGAGACGGTGGCCACCCGGCCGGGCGCCCTGGACACCCTGGCCCAGGTGGCCGAGCTGGGCCTGCAGATCGCCGTCGACGACTTCGGCACCGGTCACTCGAGCCTGGCCCGGCTGGCCCGGTTCCCGGTGCACTTCCTCAAGATCGACCGGCAGTTCGTCGTCAACGCCGACCGCGACCCGCGCGACCGGGTGGTGCTGCGCGCGGTCGCCGAGCTGGCGCACGCCCTCGGCCTGCTCACCGTGGCCGAGGGCATCGAGACGCCCGCCCAGCTGGCCGTGGTGCAGGAGGCCGGCTGCGACCTGCTGCAGGGCTTCCTGCTCGGGCGGCCGGCGCCGGCGGATGCGGTGACCCCGTTGCTGGGCGCGGCGCTGGGCGAGGTCGCGCAGCTGTCCCGGGAAGGCGTGGGGTGACCGTGGGCTGACCTCCGGTCCGGCTCGGCCGGAGGACCGAGCTCGAGGGCGGCTTCAGGTCGGCTTCAGGGCGGCTTCAGGTCGGCTTCAGGTCGCGGCGGGAGACCGACGTCATGACCAACGCCGAGGCCCTGCCGCACCCTGCCGGCACACCCGCGACGGACCCGGACCCTCGCGGCCGCGCTCCCAGGCGCCGCCTGGGCCGGCTGGTGCCCAGGGCGGTCGGCCTGGCGGTGGCCCTGGTCCTGCTGGTCGCGCTGGTGGTGGCGGTCGCCTGGCCGCTGACGCCGGCGGTCTCCGACGCCGAGTCCCGGGTGCGCGACGTCCTCGCCGCCCACGGGGCGCAGGACCCGCACGCCCTGCCGCGCCCGGACCGGGTGGGGCAGGCGGTGGTGGCCACCGAGGACGCCCGCTTCTTCGCTCACCTCGGACTGGACCCGCTGGGGGCGCTGCGGGCGGCGATCGGCTTCGCGCAGGGAGCGAGCGACCCGGGCGGCGCCACCCTGGAACAGCAGCTGGCCAAGAACCTCTACACGCCCACCCGCGACGGCATGACAGCCAAGGCCGAGCAGGCCGAGCTGGCGCTCAAGCTCGACCACGCCTACCCCAAGGCGCAGATCCTCGAGATGTACCTGTCGGTGGTCTACTTCGGCCACGGCTTCTACGGCCTGCCGGCCGCCGCGCGCGGCTACTTCGGTCTCGCCCCCGCGGACCTGAGCTGGGCCCAGGCCTCGCTGCTCGCCGGTCTGGTCCAAGCGCCCTCGGCCTACGACCCCTATGCGCACCGCGAGCTGGCGCGGCAGCGGCAGCGGCACGTGCTGGACCGGCTCGTGGCCACCGGCGTGCTCAGCGCGGCCCAGGCCGACGCCGCCTACCGGGACGGCTGGCACCTGCGGTCGTAGGCACGACGGCGCCCCGCCCATCGCCGCGGAGGGGCCATCGCCCGAGCGGGGGCAGGATCTCAGTCGGCCTCAGCCGGCCTCAGTCGGCCTCACTCGGTCTCCAAGGAGCGGACCACCTTGCGCAGCAACGTGTTCAGCTGTGCCAGCTCACGCCCGGTCAGCGCCGCCAGCAGCACCCGCTCGCGCAGCATGCCCTCGTCGACCGAGGTCTCCCAGGCGCGGCGGCCGGCCCGGCTGGGCCGCACGATGACCCGTCGGCGGTCCAGCGGGTCGGTCTCTCGGGTGACCAGCCCCGCGTCGACGAGCCGGTCGAGGCGGCTCGTGACCGCTGCCCGGGTGAGCCCCAGCGTGTCGGCGAGCTGGGCCGGCGTCGCCTCGTTGGGGTAGGCCTGCACCATGAGGGCGTGCAGGGTGTTGTAGTCCTCCAGCGAGAACTCCTTGCCGGCGAAGGCGGCCACGTGGGTACGCCGCAGCGCCCGCAGCACGTTCTGCATGCGGGTGATGGCGCCCTCCACCTCCGGGTCGAACGCCGGGTTGTCCGCCCAGATGGCGGCCCAGCGCCCGACGTGGTCGTCCACGCTGTCCCGAGGTCGTGCTGCCATGGCTGGATTCTTGCAGCAGACGTGCTGATCGTGGGCCTTGACCATTGGTTAGACGTCTAACTACCGTGACACCCGTGAATCACCTCGACGCAGGGTGGCGAGACTTCCGGCTTCTGGCCTGCGGGCAGGCGCTCTCCTGGTTGGGCAACGGCTTCCAGACCGTCGCGCTGGCCACCGCGGTGGTGCTGGCCGGCGGCGGCCCGGGCCAGCTCGGCACCGTGATGGCCGTGTCGGTCGTGGCGATGCTGCTCGCCACCCTGTTCGGCGGCGTGTGGGCCGACCGGCTGCAGCCGGTGGCTGTGATGGCGGTCTCCGACGTGGTCCGGCTGGTCGCCGCCGCCGGCACCGCGGTGCTCTTCCTCCGGCCCGGCACCCACCTGCTCCCGCTGTGCCTGCTCACCGCGCTCGCCTCGGGGGCCGGGGCGTTCTTCGGCCCGGCCATGAGCTCGCTCAGGCCGGCCCTCGTCGCCCCGGAGCGGCGGCAGCGGGCCAACGCCATCCTCGGCCTGTTGCAGACCGGCAGCCGGGTGCTCGGCCCGGCGGCCGGCGGCCTGGTGGTGGCGGTGTTCGGCGCGTCCACCGGGTTCGCCGTCGACGCCGTGAGCTTCCTCGCCTCCGTCGTGAGCGTGCTGCTGATCCGGGTCCGGGTGGAGCGCACCGCCCCGCGCACCGGGATGCTGCGCGAGATGGGCGAGGGGTGGGTGGAGATCCGCCGGCGCGACTGGCTGCTGTCCGGCGTGCTCGCCGCCACCGTCTACCACGTGGCCAACGGCGTCGTGCTGGTCCTCGCCCCGGTCCTCGCCGTCAGCACGCTGGGCGGGGCGAGGGCCGCCGGGTTCGTCGTGGCCGCGGAGGGGGTCGGCGGGGTGGTCGGCTCGGCGGTGGCCATGCGCCACCGCCCGCGCCACCTGCTGACGGCCGGCTGGTGCGCGCTGCTGCTGATGACGCTGTGGCCGGTCTCGTTCGTCTGGCCGGCCACGCTCGTCGCCGTCATGGCCGGAGCGGCGGTGGGCTACGCCGGCCTGTCCTTCTTCGGCGTCTCGTGGGACACCTCGCTGCAGGATCACGTGCCGCACGGCGTGCTGGCCCGGGTGAACTCCTGGGACTTCCTCACCTCGTTCATCGCCATGCCCCTGGGCAGCGCCCTGGCCGGTCCGCTCTCGGCCCGGCTGGGTGACGGCCCCCTGCTGCTCGGCTGCGCCGCGGTCCTCCTGCTGGCCAGCGCCTCGCCGCTGCTCGTGGCTGGGACCCGCCGGCTCACCAGCGAGGGGGCGTCCGACCTCGAGAGGCTCGCTGCCACCCCGAGCAGCCTCACGCCCCCGATGGGCCCCGCCCCGGCCGGAGCGATCACGGCCCCGTGATCTCGCCTCGCCCACCGAGGTGGATTCTCCTGGGTAGGCGGAGAAAGATCACGGCCTCGTGATCGTTCCGAACCGGTCGCGGGTTGCGCCGCGGGTCAGGCGCTGGCGATGTGCCGAGCTCGCCCGGAGGTGGCGGCGCCGGGCTCGGCGGCGACCGCCGGCAGCGGGGGATCGGCGAGCTCGGCGCGCTCGGGCCGGTCGTCGGACCGGTAGTCGGACAGGGTGTGCAGGGTGGCGTCGGCGCGGTGCGCGTCGGGCAGCGCCATCTCGCACCAGGCCAGCAGGCCGCTGCCGTGCTCGACGATGCCCCAGCGCTCGGTGAGCGCCTCCACGATGCGCAGGCCGCGCCCGTTCTCGCCGTGCCCCTGCTCGTGCTCGGGCCGCGTGGTGCGCGCCGAGGCGACCGCGGCCACCGGCACCACCTGCCCGGCGTCGTGCACCTCCAGGCGCAGGTGGTGGTCGTGCAGCAGCACGACCATCTTCACCTCGCCGCGCCCGTGCCGGACGGCGTTGCCCACCAGCTCGGTGACGACCAGCGCGGCGTCGTCCTCGACGGCGGTGAGCCGCCACTCGCGCAGCAGGGCGCGGACGTCGTTGCGCGCCCGGGTGACGCTGGTGACGGTGGCCGGCAGCACGTAGTGCCGGCTGCGGGGTGGCTGGTGCTCGCTCATGCGCTGCCCTCGGCGCGGGTTTCCTGGTCCCGCCGGGGCTGCTCGCGCAGGGCGGCCGCCACGGTGGGGTACTGCGGGAACTGCTCGGCCAGGCCGCAGATCTGCAGCACCCGGCTGATCATGTGGTGGGTGTAAACCAGGCGGATCGACCCGTCCGGCTCGAGGTCGACCGCGGTGCCGACCAGCGCCCCGATGACGCTGGAGTCGATGAAGGTGACATCGAGCATGTCGACGACGATGTCGCGGTGACCCTGCTCGACGGTGGCGGACAGGAGCGTGCCGAGCGCGTCGTCGGCCGTGTCCAGCTCTCCATGACAGGTGACCACCGCCACCGGTCCCTGGACCGCGAGCTCCACCAGCGTCCTCTCCTGCACGACCCTCCACCTGCGACGTGCGGCCTGCACCATCAGCACGGCGGTGCCTCGCACAGATCAGCCGGGACGTCCTCACGCTGCCTTCACGCTGTGCTCACGCAGGTGCCGACGTCGCCGCCTGACTCGTCACCCTACGTCCTAGCCGGCCATCGGGTCACGCGGCACCACGGCGAGTCCCGCGGCGAGGAAGCGGCGCGCCCGCGGCAGCTCGTCCGCCGCCTCACCGCCGGCCGGCCCGCCGAGCACGTCGACGAGGCACTGCAGGCTGGTGCTCACCGCCACCGCCGGAACGCCGCGCGCGCCGAGCAGGCCGACCAGCCAGCGCACGAAGTCCTCGAACTCGCCCGCGTCGTCGACGAAGAGCGCGGCGCCGAGGAAGCGCAGGATGTGGCCGAAGTCCTCGCGGGTGTGCGTGAGCTGCTCGAGCGTGTAGCCGCGCATCGGCGCGAAGCGCTGCTCCAGCAGCCGCATCGCCTGCTCGACCAGCTCGGGCAGGTCGCGCTCGATCCGCTCCTGCTCGCCGTCCGGCGCCGGCGCCGGGGGAGCGGGGTCGGTGAAGGCGGGCCAGTCGGCGGCGAGCAGGTCGACGGCCGCGCTGGCCGACGGCGCCCAGGCGTCGGCGCCCAGGGCGGTGGCCCAGCGACCGTCGGGGCCGAACCCGCGGCCGCCGGCGAGCACCGGCACCCCGGCTCCGCGCACCACCTCGATCATCCGGCGGGCACGGGGCAGGCTGGTGGCCACCGAGCAGGACAGGGCGACCGCGTCCGGGCCGAGGTCGTCCAGCAGCCGGGCCAGGTGGTCGGCCGGGGTGGAGGCGCCGAGGAACCGGGTGTCCCAGCCGGCCGCCCCGAGCACCACCGCCAGGATCCGCGCCGGCAGCGCGTGCCACTCGCCGTCCACGCAGGTGACGACCACGGTGCCGCGCTGCCGCGCGGGGGCCGCGACCTCGCCGGACAGCGCCGCGACGACGTGCTCGCTGATGCTCGTGGCCGCGTGCTCGTGGGCCACGCTCCACTGGTTGGTCTCCCACCGCCGCCCGACCTCGGCCTGGCCCACGGCCACCAGCTGCTCCAGCGCCACCGGCACCGGCACGCCCTGGCGCACGGCCGCGCGGGCGACGTCGACGGCCTCCTTGCCGCGCAGCCCGGTGAGGGCGTCGAGGTAGGCGCGCCGGACCTCCGGCGGGACGTCGTGGGCGACGCCGGGCGCGGTGGTCATCGCGCCACCACCTGGTAGCGGTCCAGCCCGGCGCCGCGGGGGCGGGCGGGGGAGGTCGGGACGCGCGCGTGGGAGCGGTCGTGCGCCTCGCTGCGCAGGTAGGCGCGGAAGTCCTCCTCGGTTTCCCACCAGGTGACCATCACGTAGGTGCCGGCCGCCTTCACGTCGCGCCAGACCTCCAGGCGCTGGAAGCCGTGCTCGCCCTCGACCTCGCCCAGCCGGTTCGCGAAGGCGCGCTCGAGCACCTGCGCCGCGCTCTCGCCGTCTGCACCGTCGACGTCGTCTGCGCCGCCGACGTCGACGGTCACGTGGCTCACGCTGACGAACGACCGGATGTCGTCGCCGGTGTCGCTCGCGGCGGCGGAGGGGGGTGCGGCGGGGTGGGTCACGGGGCGTCCTCGGGTCGGGGCTGCAGGACCAGGACGGCGAGGTCGTCGTGCGACCGGCCGTCGACGTGCTCGAGCGCGGCCTGGGCCAGCCGGTCGGCGACGGCCTGGGCCGGCATCCCCGTGCAGTCGGCCACGAGCCGTCGAAGGCGCTCTTCCCCGAATCGTGCTCCTGTCCCCAGTTCTCCGACAGCCTCCGGTCCCTGCCCCTCGCCGGCGGGAGCGGCTGGATCGCCGGGGGTCCGCCGGGCGGCCTCGGTGAGCCCGTCGGTGTGCAGGACCAGGCTGTCGCCGGCGCGCAGCGCCACCGTGGCCGTGGCGAACCGGGCGCGGGGCAGGATGCCGACGATGGTGCCGGCCAGCTCCACCGGCTCCACCCGCCCGTCGGCGCGCAGCACGAGCGGCGGCGGGTGGCCGCCGGCAGCCAGCTCCACCTGCACCAGCCCCGGGGCGGGCACGCGCACGCTGCCGTGCACGATCGTGGCGAAGGTGCGCCCGCTGCTGCCGAGCATCGCCCGGTTGACCAGGTGCAGCACCTGGTCCGGCGCCTCGTGCACCAGCGCGGCCGTGCGCAGCGACTGGCGGAACCGGCCGGTGAGGACGGCGGCCCCCACGCCCTTGCCGCAGACGTCGCCCAGCGCGAAGGCCCACCGGTCCTGCTCCACCGGGAAGACGTCGTAGAAGTCCCCGCCGATCTCGGTGGCCTCCTGCGCCGGGCGGTAGGCCGCGCCGAGGCGCACCCCTGGGACCTCCGGCAGCGCCGGCTGCAGCAGGGCGCCGCGCAGGGTCTCGACCAGCTGGCCGCGCTCGGCGAACAGCCGTGCATTGGCCAGTGCCAGCGCGGCCAGCTCGGCGAACGCGGTGCCGGTGGTCTGGTCGGGCGACGGTCTCTCGCCGGGCACCGTGGCGTCCAGCAGCAGCAGGTGGCCGATGCCGAACCCGCGCGCGTGCAGCGGGAGCACCGTGAGCTCGTGCTGCGCTGCCGGCCGGTCCGGCACCAGGCCGAGCCGGGCCACGACGTCGGCGGGCAGCTGCAGCCGGTGCGCCGCGCGCAGGCCGTCGACGGCGTCGAGCATGGCGCCCACCTGGTCCGGGGCGGGGCTGCGCCGGCGCCCGTCGTGCAGCTCCCAGCCCCGGGAGGTGGCCAGCAGCAGCGCGGCGTCGGTGCCCAGCGCGGGCACGGCGAGGTCGAGCACCCGGGCCAGGGTGCGGCGCAGGTTGAGGGTGGAGGCCAGCGCGCGCGAGGCGTCGGCGAGGAAGCGGTCGGGGGGAGGGCCGGGCTGGGCCACGCGCGCCTCCTCGGGTCCGGTCAGCTGGCTGTTCGCATAACGGTCAGGTCGGGCGGTCATCGTCGCAGAGGGCGGCGCGTGGGCCGACGTCGGACGGCAGTCCCCTCGGGGTGCGCGGACGCCGTTTCCGGCGACGGCGGCGCGGGCAGCGAAGAGGTCGGGGGCGCCGCCATTGTCCGGGGGCCACCTCTTCCGATCCGACAGCTTCCCGATCCGACAGGCGGTGCCATGGACTGGCTGCTCGACCGGCGCGACCAGCGGTCGGCCGAGCGCGCGCTGTCCGGGCTGGGCGACCATCTGCGCCGGCACGCCGCCTACCAGCCGCCGGTGGACGAGGCGGTCCAGCAGGTGCGCTCGCTTATCCACCAGTCTCCCGCGGGTGGGCTCGCGCGGCTGCACCTGGACTGGTCCGCGGAGCGCCCGAGGGTGTCGCTGGCGCCGGTGGCCGACGTCGGCGGCCTGGCTCAGCTGGACCTGACCGCGGGCGAGCCGGTGCGGGCCGAGCACCGGCGGGCGCTGGCCGAGGTCGTCGGGGAGCCGGTGGGCGAGGTGGTCCTCGAGGTGCCGCGCCGGGTGCAGGACGCCTTCGCGCAGGGCCCCCCGCCGATGCCTCTGGTGAGCAGCGAGCCGCGTGTGGACGGGGTGGCCAGCGTGGCGGTGGCGATGGCCGCGGCCGGCGAGGCGCACCCCGCGGCCAGCGGCGCGCAGCTGGCGGCGCTGGCCGGCAGCGCGCTGGCCGACGTCGTGACCCAGGACACCCCGCTCTCCGACGCGGCGTCGGTGGCCGAGCTGTTCGTGCAGACGCACCGCGCGCTGGGCGGCGACCCGGTGGTGGTGGACCTGCGCGACGACGTCGTGGAGGTGGCGGTGCGCCGCTGCCCGTTCGGCGACGGCGTGACCGGGGCCGAGACCCTCTGCCACGTCTCGACGGCGCTGGCCGGCCGGCTGGGTGCGCGGGTGCGCGGCGAGGCCACCGTGGTGCTGGACGAGACCATCGCCTCCGGCGACGACGAGTGCCACCTGCAGCTGTGGCTGGGCGACCCCGGCGACGGCGTCCGCGGGGAGCACCACCGCTGGCCGCCCGCGGCAGGGAGCGCGAGCGGGTCGGCGCCGCAGCTGGAGCTGTCGGTGAACCTGCCGCGCGAGGGCGGCAGCGTGCCGGTGGTCCGCCGGCTGGCCGCCCAGGCGCTGCGCTCGTTCGGGGTGACCGAGCACGACGTCGACGAGGTGCAGCTGGCCATCACCGAGGCCTGCGCCAACGTGATCGACCACGCGGCCGAGTCCGAGACCTACGAGGTGCGGGTGGAGCTGGCGGCCGACCGCTGCTCGATCACCGTGGTGGACCAGGGCGGCGGCTTCGACGCCACCGCCGTGCCCGCGAATGCCCACGACCACGCCGAGAGTGGCCGCGGGATGACCCTCATGCGCGCCCTGGTCGACAACGTCGACTTCACCAGCCAGCCCCAGGCCGGCGCCGTGGTGCACATGGTCAAGACCCTGGACTACGACCGCGCCCACCCGCTGTGGCGGGGGCGGGACGGCTGAGCCTACCCCCGGCCCGCCCGGAATGATCACGGTCCCGTGATCACTTCATGCTCACCACAGCAGATCGAGCGTGGTGAGCATGCATTCAGTGAGGTGAGTGGAGGCTCTCGCGCCTCGTCCACAGGCGCGTCGACGTCGTCCACAGCGGCGTCGGGGGCGGCTGGTCACGCAGGACCGGGAGCCGCATCGTCACGGGCATGACGATCGACCCGCTGTCCGGCCGAGTCTTCCTTCGACGCGAGGCGCTCGCCTCCGGCATCACCAGGCAGGAGGCCGACCGCCTCATCTCCACCGGCGAGTGGCAGCGGGTCCGCCACGGCTCCTACTGCCTACGCTCGGCGTGGGAGCGGGCGGACGGCCGGCAGCGGCACCTGATGGCAGCAGAGGCCGCCACCCGCAGGCTGGACGGTCCCCCCGTGCTCAGCCACGCCTCGGCCGCGATGCTGTGGGGATTCCCGGACTGGGGCGTCGACGTGAGCAAGGTGCACGTCACCCGCGGGGACCGCTGGCCCGGACGGCAGGTGGCCGGCGTGGTCCACCACTCCGGCCAGCTGCCCGAGAGCGAGATCACGAGGCACCGTGGGCTGCTCGTCACCACCCCCGCCCGGACGGTGCTCGACTGCCTCGCCGGGCTGAGCTTCGACGCGGGCGTCGTGATGACGGACGCCGCCCTGCACGCGGGGCTGGTGAGCCCGGACGAGCTCGAGGCGCTCTTCGAGCAGCGACGGGACTGGCCCGGGTCCGCGCTCCTGTCCCGCGTCCTACCCTTCGCGGACGGCCGTGCCGAGACCCCGGGGGAGTCCCGGCTGCGCGTGGTCTACGCCCGCCGTGGGCTGCCGATCGCCGTGCCGCAGTACGCCATCCCCACGCGGCTGGGAACCTTCTACGTCGACCTGTGGATCAGAGAGCTCCGGCTCGTCTCGGAGTTCGACGGGCGGCGCAAGTACCAGCCGCCCCAGGGGGCTGCGCTCACCCTTGCGTCATCTGCGGAGCGAGCCGCCGTCGACGCGGTGATCGCGGAGAAGCGGCGCGAGGACGCGTTGCGCGAGCAGGGCGTTGAGGTGGTCCGCGTCATGTGGCAGGAGCTCGACGACGAGGCGGCGCTCGAGGCCCAGGCACGGGCGGCGGGCGAGCGCGCCGCTCTTCGCTATGGACAGGCCGGATGAGCGCCGTCGCGGCCACTACCCACTCACCTCGAGAAGTTCATGCTCACCTCACCGAATCTGCTGAGGTAAGCATGAAAGGATCACGGGACCGTGATCATTCCGACCAGGGCCGCGAGGAGGTCGCGGACGGCGGCGAGGTCACGGGCGTGCCAGCGGCCGCTGGAGCCCCAGACCAGGTGGCCGTCCAGCCAGGCCAGGCGCTCGAAGCCGGCCTCGATCAGCAGGTCGCGCACCGGCGGGGTGAGCACGCGCTCGGCCTCGCGGGGGCTGCGGGCGCTCACCGTCCAGGCGTGGGCGAAGGCGCGGTCGCGCGGGTCGGTGTCCGGGTCGCCCACCAGGACGTCGTCGCCGGCGGTCCAGGAGAGCCTGCGGTCGGCGCCGCGGCGCCGGGCGATCACACGCACCCCGTCGCGCTCGGGGTCGGCCGGCAGCGCGAGCACGGCCAGGCGGATCTCGTGCAGCGGGTGCCCGGGGGTGGCGTGGGTGACCTCCACCGCGGTCAGCGCGAGCCGGCCGCCGCCGACGTCGAGGGCGCCCTCGGCGCCGAAGCCGGGCCGCACCCGCCCGGCGGCGACGCCGTCGAAGGGCCGGACCGGCAGCCGGGGGACGAGGTCGTGCCTGGCGCGGCGGTAGAAGGTCCAGCCATGCAGGCGGGTCAGCCGGCGCAGGGCGCGGGTGCGGGCGCCGGCCCGCAGCAGCGCCACGAGGGTGGCCAGCACGAGCGTCGTCGGCACCGCGAGCAGCCAGGCGAGGGCCGCCCATCGGTGCGCCATCGCCGTCCTCCGCGTCGTGCCCGTCCTTCTGCCGAGGTCATTTTCGCCGCCAGGAGGCAGAGACCGCACATCGGGGCGCAGCCGCACGTGGGCATCGCCCTCCTTGTGCCCATGGAGCGGCGCGAGGACGCGACGGCATGGGCCGCGGTTCGCAGCAGACGCGATGGTAAGCGCTTTCCAACGTGTCGTCAACGGCTGGTCGAGGGGGGGGCCTCGGAGTCCGACGACGTGTAGGAGTCTCTTGTTCATGAATGCCGCAAAGGTCTTCCCTCGCTCCTGAACCGGTGCCTATCTTCGCCGCCATCACCTTCCGTGGCCGACGAGGAGCAAGCTGTGAAACCCCTGGTCCGACTGTTGCGACTCCTCACGGCGGCCTGCCTGGTCGTCGCCGGCCTCGCCGTCATGACGGCACCCGCCCGGGCCGCGGGAGGCGACGCCTTCGACGCGCTGCGGACGAAGTGGATCGACAACCTCGTCGGGAACGGCGACTACGACGCTGCCGACGCGGACATCGCCAACCGGATCCGGATCATCACCGAGACCGCGCAGGCGGACTGGGACACGATGGACCGCTCGGCGGACCGCACCTACGTGTTCTCGACCTACCCCGACGCCACGCACAACCAGAACATCACCGAGACCTACGGCTACCTGCGGTCCATGGCGATCGCCTACCGGACCCAGGGCTCGCCGCTCCAGGGGAACAGTCAGCTGCGCGCCGACATCGTCGCCGCCCTCGACTGGCTGAACACCCACTGGTACAACGCGAAGGTCGCGTTCCACGGCCAGTCGCCCGACAACAACTGGTTCGCGTGGGAGCTGGGCGTGCCGCTCAACCTCACCGACGTCCTGGGGCTGATGTACGACGACCTCACCGCCGACCAGGTCGCCGAGAACCTCGCCGCCATCGACCACTTCCTGCCCGACCCCACCCAGCTCGGTCTCAGCGTCGGCTGGCACCTGAAGTCCGAGGGCGCCAACCGGGCCTGGGCCGCGACGTCGATCGGACGGCGCGGCATCCTGGGCAAGGACGCCGGCAAGGTGCAGCTGGCGACCTCATCGCTGTCGCCGCTGTTCCAGTACGCCACGCCCGGCGGCAACGGCTTCTACCGCGACGGCTCCTTCGTCTTCCACGACGGCTTGCCCTACACCGCCGGCTACGGCTGGTCCACGATCGGGGACCCCACCGCCGCCGTCGTGCTCTACGAGGGCTCGCCGTGGGCCATCTCGGACCCCAACAAGTACAACCTCATCACCTGGCTCAAGGAGTCGTACGAGCCGTTCGTCTTCCGCGACCGCATCCCCGACTCCCTCGCCGGTCGCGAGATCTCCCGCCCCGGGCCGCAGGACCGAGCCGACGGCCTCATCTCCTACGCCCTGGACATGCGGCAGTTCGCCACTGCGGAGGACAAGGTCCACCTGGAGCGCTTGGTGAAGTACCTGGTCCAGACCGACCCGTCGCTGACCTACTTCAGCTCCGCGTCCCTGCCGCACATCGCGCAGGCCAAGGCGATCGTGGCGGACGCGGCGATCGCCCCGCTGGAGCCGCCGACGCTCTACCAGCCGTTCCCGGCCATGGACCGCAGCATCGAGAAGCGGCCCGACTACGCCTTCGGCGTGTCGATGTTCTCCTCGCGCACCCAGAACTACGAGTCCATCAACAACGAGAACGTGAACGGCTGGCACACCGCCGACGGCCGCACGACCCTCTACACCTCCGACCTCGACCAGTACGGCGGGGGCTACTGGGCCACGGTCGACTACAACCGGATCCCCGGCACCACCGTGCTCGCGGAGAAGCCCGACGACGTCCTGGCGCCCTCGATCGGCCGGGTGCAGCTGGCCGGGCCCACGCCGCTGACCGACGAGATGGCCGACTTCTCCAAGGTCTTCTACCGGACCACCCGCTGGACCACAGACACCTCGTCGCCGGCCACCTTCGGCGGGGACGCCTCGCGGATCCACCGCACCGCCGACTCGCACGAGCAGCTGACCTACCGTCTGGACGGCGGGATCACGTCCTTCGCCCTCGACGCCGACGTCACCGCCCTCAGCGGTCTGGCCCGGCTGCAGGTCTGGTCCTCGCGGGACAACGTCTCGTACTACCCGGTGCCGTACGCCGCCGCGGCGAAGCCGCTGCAGGACGGCTGGACGGCGCAGACGCTCACCCCGCGGTCCGCGCTCCCGGCCGGCACCAAGTACCTCCGCATCGACCTGCTGCCGGGCATCCCGCAGTCGCGGGGGGACCAGGACTGGGTCGGCGGCGTCGCTCTGGACGGCACCTACGGAGCCGCCGGGATGCAGCTGCACACCCCCGGGCAGAGCCTGACCGCGGACAAGTCCTGGTTCATGTTCGACAACCAGATCGTCGCGCTCGGCTCGGACATCGCCGCGCACGACGGCCGGGACGCGCACACCACGGTGGAGAACCGGCGGGTGTCCAGCGGCGCCCCGGGGGAGCTGACGGTGGACGGCCGGCCGGTGCTGCCGGGTGACGGGACCGCGGACCTGAAGGACGTCCGATGGGCGGCGCTGACCGGCGGCCAGGACGGCTCGAGCGTCGGCTACTACTTCCCCGGCGGCACGGACCTCACGGCCACCCGGGAGACGCGCAGCGGTGACTGGGCCGACGTCGGCAACGGCCCGGCGGGCGTCGAGACCAACTCCTTCGTCGGCCTCGACGTCGACCACGGCGTCGACCCCACCGGCGCCCGCTACGCCTACGTCCTGCTGCCCAATCGGAACGCGGGCCAGACCCGCGCGTACGCGCTGCACCCGAGCGTGCAGGTCCTCGCGCAGGACTCCGCAGTGCACGCGGTGAAGGAGACGAGGAAGAACGTGGTGGCGGCCAACTTCTGGCGCGACCAGCCGACCACCGTCCAGGTCGACGGCAAGGACTACCTCACCGCCGATCGGAAGTCCTCGATCCTCACGCACGAGGATGCCAAGGGCGTGACCGTCTCGGTCAGCGACCCCACCCAGCAGAACAGCCGGACGGTGGTGGACGGCGCGACCGACTTCTCACACCTCTACGACCGCTCCGCTGGTTGGGTCATCGAGTCCGGCGGCGGCTTCAAGCGGACGAACACGAACGTGCAGTACGTGACCTACAAGCTGGACAAGGGGATCTCTGGCTTCCAGACGACAGTCGTCTACAACTGGAACACGGGGCTAAAGAACACCGTGCCGATCCAGCAGCGGGTCACCTTCCAGGCCTCCGCCGACGGGACCACCTGGACTGCGGTGCCTGCGTCGGTGAAGGACCCGGTCACGCCCACCTACGGCTGGGCCCTGGACAACACCGCCACCCTCGTGCCGGCAGGGGCGCTGCCGGCGGGAACCAGGTTCCTCAAGGTGGAGGTCCAGGACAACGACACCCGGGCCTCCTGGTCTCCCGAGATCAGGCAGGTCGTCCTGTCCAGCGCCGACCCCACCGACGGCTACATCGACGTCACGCTGAACCGGAGCGTGAGCGCGGTGGTCAGTGCCGACCCGCGGGTGCAGGTCGTCGCGACCAGCCCAGTCCGGTTGCGGGTCGACGTCGCCGGCCTGCACGGCCAGAGCGTGCAGGCTCGCCTGTCCTACGACCTCCCGCCGGTGACCGCGATCCGGGTGACGGGGGAAGGGGGTCGGGCGAGCATCACTGAACCGGAGGGCACTCTGCAGCTGTCCGCGGGAGTCTCACCGGGAGGCGCCTACCAGGGCGTGACCTGGTCGGTCACCGGCCGCGAGGGCGGAAGCACCGACGTCGCCTGGATCACCGACACCGGTCTGCTGGTCGGGGCCGAGGACGGGCACGTGCTCGTCACCGCCACCGCCGAGGACGGGTCAGGGGTGTCCGGCTCCCTGCCGGTGGTGGTCGACACCACCGCTCCGGTCATCCACCTCTCGACCGGGGCCGGGCCATTGCGCTGGGACGACGAGGACCTCACGCTCACCGCTACCGCGGACGACGGGGACGGCTCCGGGGTCGTATCGCTCACGGCGGCCGAGACCGGCAGCGGTGAGACGCCCGTCGACGTCGGCAGCGCGGGCGTACCGCTCGACCGGTCCCTGGGCAGCCACAGCTACCTCGTCACCGCCACCGACCGCGTCGGGCACCAGGCCACCGAGACGGTCTCCTACACCGTCTACCGCTACCTCGACCGGAGCGCCGAGCAGCTGTCCGGGCAGGCGCTCCGTGCCGGACGCACCGTCCCGCTGAAGTTCGAGGTGACCGGCGTCGACGGCTCCGTGTCCACCGCCGGCGCCCGGCTGGTCGCGGACGGGGAGCCGGTGCCGGGCGGGAGCTTCCGGTGGGCCGGAAACCACTATCAGCTCGACTGGCGGACCACGGGGCTGGACGCGGGACCGCACCAGCTCCAGGTCCTGGTGAGCATCGGGGGACAGGCGCTCCCGCAGCGTACGACGACGGTGGTGATGCGCTGACCGTGCTGCGGCGATGCGCCGGACGCCGACGCCACCGATCTCGAGCGGACGGGTGGCGTCGGCGCCCGCACGGCCCCTCAGCCGGTGCTCGGTCACAGGGCGACCTCGACGTCAGCCGCGCCGGACTCCCCACGTGACCAGGTACTGCGAGTTGGCGCCGCACCCGGCGGCGGAGTCGATGCCGGGGTGGAACGTGGTGTGGGTGAACGAGCGGCTTGCGTTCTGGGTGCGGTTCCACAGGTCCACGCCCTTGAACGCCGCCTGCTCGGCCGCCACCGGTCCGTCGCAGTTGGCGGTGAGGATGCCGACGACCTCGCCGACCAGCCAGCCGGCCAGCAGTCCGAGGACGGTGCCGACGACGGGCATGACCTCCGAGCCGATGGTCGCGCCGATCGCGCTGCCCACGGCGGACGTCGCCGCCTTGGCACCGGCGGCCGCCAGCTCGCCGCCCGCCTTGGACAGCATGCTGTTCACCGTCTGCCAGTCGTCGTGCCCGGCGTTGACCAGCAGGTAGTTGAAGGCGACCCCGGCGTTCGGGTCCGTGACGTGCAGCGGGGGCGCGGCCACGTTCACGGTGACGCTGCCCTCACCCGTGTCGCCCATGTCGTGGACCACGGTCTGTGGCGCGGCGCTGCCCATGCCGAGGCTGAGCGAGAGCTTGTTGGAGTCCTCGCTCCGAGAGCGGGTGACGTTGCAGTCGATCCTGAGAACCGAGAACGTGTAGGTGGCGGCCTGGAAAGGCGGCGGGGCCGGAGTCGGGTCCGGCGCCGGAGGGGGCCATGGCCACGGACCGGGCTTGGGCACCGGCGGGAACGGCAACGGCCTGGGCAGGTAGAGATGGGCGAACTTCTGCGGCGGGGCGGACAGGGCCGCCCGGGCGTCGCTCTGTGACGACATGGATCTCCCTCTGGACGACCGCTCGCAGCAGCGGGCGGTGGTTGCATCGGTGATCACATGGAGCGCTCGGTGACCTGTCCTGATACATCCTGCATGCGTCCGGTGATCACGGCCGTCCCTGATCGGCCCACCGGTCTCATGCCTCCGGCATGAGGCAGCGCCGGCCGTTGTCGGCTGGAGTGGGCCGCGCTGGCCCGCGCGCAGGCCGAGGGATGAGGGGGTCGTCATGTGCCGCTGGCTCGCCTACTCCGGGTCCTCGATCCCGCTGGAGGAGCTGCTCTACAAGCCGGCCAACTCGCTGGTGGTGCAGAGCCTGCACTCGCGGCTGGGGGCGGAGACGACCAACGGCGACGGCTTCGGCGTCGGCTGGTACGCCGCTCCGGTGATGCAAGCCCCCGACATGCCCGCCCCATCGACCTACGCCCGAACAACCCCGGGCCTCTTCCGCAGCACCGAGCCCGCGTGGAACGACCGCAACCTGCGCGACCTGGCCGCCCACGTGCGCAGCCCGCTGATGCTCGCCCACATCCGGGCCTCCAGCGGGTCCGCGGTGCAGCAGACCAACTGCCACCCGTTCCGGCTCGGGCGCTGGCTGTGGATGCACAACGGCCTGGTCAGCGGCTTCGCGCAGGTGAAGCGCGACCTCGTGCTCGCGGTCGACCCCGAGCTGTTCGCGCGGATCGAGGGCTCCACCGACTCCGAGCTGCTCTTCTTCCTGGCGCTCACCTTCGGGCTGCAGGACGACCCGCCGGCCGCGGTGGCGCGGGCGGTGGGCGTGGTGGAGGAGGCGCTGGCGCGCCGGGGCGTCGACGGCGGGGTGCAGATGACCGTGGCCACCGCCGACGGGGAGCGGCTGTGGGCGTTCCGGTACTCCAGCGCCGGTCCGGCCCGGTCCCTGTTCCACAGCACGGACCTGGCCACCCTGCGCCACCAGTACCCGGAGAACCCAGCGCTGCACGAGCTCTCCGACGACACCCGCATCGTCGTCTCCGAGCCGCTCGGCGACCTGCGCGGGGCGTGGCGGGAGGTGCCGGAGGACACCTGCGTGAGCATCGGCGGCGGGCGGGAGGTGCTCTCGCCGTTCGCGCCGACGCGGCCGCGCCGCAGGGCAGCGAGCACCGCCGGGGCGCGGCTGTGAGCAGGGCGTGAGCGCGCCGCAGGGCCGCACCGCCGCCCCGGGCGCCGGCGGTGGGGCGTTCTACCTCCTGGGCCTGATCGGCGCCGCAGTGTGGTGGTGGCAGCAGGCGCACGGCGTCGGCGAGCACGTGGTGGCGCTGCTCAAGGCGCTGGTGTGGCCCGCCTTCCTCGTCTACGAGGCGCTGCGGGCGGTTCACGGCT
Organism: Motilibacteraceae bacterium; assembly: GCA_051954955.1. Taxonomy (GTDB): domain Bacteria; phylum Actinomycetota; class Actinomycetes; order Motilibacterales; family Motilibacteraceae; genus JBQCHF01. Next base: position 12,998 of record JBQCHF010000029.1, on the reverse strand, counting down.
GAGTGGACCGCCACGCGTGGCGACCGTTGATCGACGGGCGGCGGAGCGGAAGGATCACCGACCAGCAGGTCGGCGGCGGGTCGGCCATCCGGGACGAGGGGGGACCCGACGTGGTGCCGTCGCGCGAGTGGACCTACGACACGAGCCGGGGCGCGCTGGTGGCGCGCACCTGGGAGCCGGCGGAGGGCGAGCCCCGCTACGTCGCGCTCCTGGCGCACGGCTACGGCGAGCACATCGGCCGCTACGAGCACGTGGCCGAGGCGCTGGTGCGCAGCGGCGCTGTCGTCTACGGCGTCGACCACATCGGCCACGGCAAGAGCGACGGCGAGCGGGTGCTGGTGCAGGACTTCGAGGACGTCGTCGAGGACTTCCACCACCTCGACGAGGTCGCCCGGCGCGAGAACCCCGGCCTGCCCGTGGTCCTCATCGGGCACTCGATGGGCGGGCTGATCGGGGCCCGCTACGCCCAGCGCTACGGCGACTCGCTGGCCGCCGTGGTGCTCTCCGGGCCGCTGGTGGGCACCTACGAGGCCGCCGCGCAGCTGCTGGCGATGGACCAGATCCCCAACGTGCCGCTGGACATCACCACCCTGGCCACCGACCCCGACGTCGGCCGCCGCTATGCCGAGGACTCGCTCGTCTGGCACGGTCCGTTCAAGCGCCCCACCCTGGAGGCGATGCTGCGGGCGCTGGCCACCATCCAGGAGGGGCCGTCGCTGGGCTCCCTGCCGCTGCTGTGGGTGCACGGGGTCGACGACCCGCTGGTGCCGCTCGAGGGCAGCCGGCCCGGGGTCGAGCACCTGCGCGGCGAGGTGTTCGAGCAGCACCTCTACGAGGGCGACCGGCACGAGGTCTTCAACGAGCGCAACCAGGACGAGGTGCTCGGCGACGTCGTCGCCTTCATCGACCGGGTGCTCCCGGCCTGAGCCTCGAAGTGTCCGGATCACCCCAGGGTTCGTGCGTGGGCGGCGGGGGACCTTCGCAGTCGACCGGGCGGCAGCCGGCCCGTCGACGGGGCGACAGGGAGATGAGCGTGCAACCCACGGGGGACTGGGAAGGGGACTCCTTCCGCCACGAAGCGTGCTGCTACCTCGACGCCGGCGAGCTACGCGAGCGGCTGGTGCCGTTCGTCGTGGAGGGCCTCGAGCGCGACCAGCCGGTCGCCGTGGTCGGGGGGCAGGCCGCCCTCGACGTGCTGGCCGATGCGCTCGGCGGCGACACCCGGCGGCTGGCCGTCCTGCAGTCGGCGCAGTCCTGGTGGCAAGACGGCGGGCAGCGCGGCCACGACTGCGTCCGGGAGTGGGACGTGGCCCTGCGCAGCCTGCAGCGGACCGCACGGCCGTTCCGGGTGGTCGGCGAGCCGGTGTGGCTGAACGCCGGCACCCGCCGATGGAGCAGCTACGAGGCGGTGGCCAACCGCGCCTGGGCCGATCTGCCCTGCTACTGCCTCTGCCTGCACGACCGCAGCCGTCTGGACGGCGAGGTCCTGGACGACGTGGCCCGCAGCCACCCCTTCACCTGGGACCGCCGGCAGGCCGCCCCGGTACCCAGCGACGCCTACCAGGACCCCTGGCAGTTCGTGCTCGACACCCAGCCGCGGTGGCGGGAGCGGCCGGCGCGGGCGGTGACCGACGAGGTGAGCGACCCTCGGTCGGCCCGCCGGGCGCTGCAGGCCGCGGTGCCGCCGGCCTGGTCCGCCCGCGCCGACGACGTCGTGCTGGCCGCGCACGAGCTCGTGATCAACGCGCTGCGGGAGGTCGGCGTCGCCGAGCTGGCCACCTGGGTCGAGCCGGACGCGGGGGAGGCGGACGGCAGCCGCGCCGTGCTCGTGGTGGAGGTGGCCGACCGCGGGCCAGGCCTGGCCGACCCGCTGCGTGGCTACCGGGTGCCGGGCAACGACCCCGAGGGCGGGCGCGGGCTGTGGGTGGCTTGGGGGCTGGCCGACGACGTGTCGGTGGGGGAGGCGCCGGGCACCCGGGTGCGCCTGTTCTTCCGCCGACCCTGATCCACTGCTGCTCGAGCGGCGGGTCGCTCGACGACGGCTGCCGGCACGTCGTGAGGCTGCCGGGCGGCCCGCAGCAGCGAGGCCAGCATCGCGACGAACACCACCAGCCAGGCCGAGAGCGCCACCCACGCCCAGACGTGGCCGATGTCGCCCACCAGCGGCAGGTGCGCGGTGCGGCCGAGCTCGCCGCTGGCCACGGCGTACATGCCCAGCGGGAAGCAGATGCTCCACAGCGCCGGCTCGTAGCGCAGCGGCACCTTGAGGATGACGTGCCGCCACACGCCGAAGCCGGCCAGCAGCGGGATCAGCCAGGTGCCGAACGCCCACAGCACCACCGACAGGCCGCTGAGCACCGAGCGGCTGGCGGCCAGGATCGGCGTGACCGGGAACTCCAGCAGCCGGGCGCCGGCGAACACCGTGATGGACGTGGCGCCCATGACGATCCAGTAGGGCGGGGTGATGGTGTCCGGGCCGATCTCGACCAGCAGCAGCCGCACCAGCAGCACGGTGGCCATGGACAGGTAGAGGACGACGCCCAGGCTCCACAGCATCACCGCGAGCAGGGCGATCCACCGGGCCCCGTGCGGCCACCACGGTTCCAGCGCGCACGCGCCCAGGGCCACCGACTGGGTGGCGACCACCGCGATGAACCAGGTGCCGTCGACGTCGCCGAGCACCGGCCCCTCGCTGCGCCGCACCAGGATGATCGCCGGCATGCTGTAGCTCAGCGTCAGCCAGGCGAGGATGCCCACGCCGAGCAGCACGACGGCGAGCTGCGGCCGGCCGCCCAGGGCCGAGCGCGCGGCCACGACGTCGAATCCGGCCACCAGGGTGAAGGCGCCGAACATGCGCCGCGGGTTGGTCAGGTCGGCCAGCAGCCGGTCCCGGTAGGCGACCGCACGCCAGACGGTGAGCACGGTGAGGACCAGCAGCGCCAGCGCGGCCACCGCGAGCAGCAGCGCGGAGATGGTGGCGTGGTGCGCGCGGAACATCGCGATGCTGTTGATCCCGGTGGCCATCACCAGGGCGAAGTAGGCCGGCGGCAGCTCTCGGGCGGCGCGCCGCAGCGTCTGCATCGATCCCCCAGCTGGTCCCCGTCGCCCGATCGTCTCCTCGATCGAGATCCGGTCTCCTCGACGATAGGGGCGGGACCGCATCGGCGCGCCGGTCGGGGAGAACGTCCCTGTCCGTCCCGGCTGCGCCGGCGCACCCTGCACGACGTGGACGCACGGCCAGGGTTCTCCCGCCGCTCTGCCCGCTGCTGGGCCCGTCTCTCGGTGCTGCTGCTGGCCGCAGGCAGCCTGGTCGCCTGCCAGCGCGCGCGCCCGTCTGGCGCGCCCACCCCGGGGAGCGGGGTGGTCCCGTCCGTGGGCACCACGGTCGCGAGCTCTGCAGGCACCCATGGCGTGAGCTCGGGAGCCGGCACGGTGGGGAGCCCGCCGGGCCCGACGTCCTCATCCGCCCGCGCGAGCGTCACCGCGCCGGCGTGCACGAACGCGCGGATGCTGGCCGGCTGGAGCACGGCCCGGCTGGCCGCCCAGACGGTGGCGGTGCCGGTGCAGGAGACGGCCGTCGCGGGGATCACGCCTCAGGTGCGCGCGGGGGCGGGGGCGGTGCTGCTGTTCGGCTCGCGCGCCCCGGCGGGCCTGGCGGCGGCGCTGGCCCGGCTGCGTGCCGCCGCCCCGGGCGGTGTGGCGCCGCTGGTGATGGTGGACGAGGAGGGCGGTCCGGTGCAGCGCATGCCGAACGTCGTCGGCGTGCTGCCCTCGGCCCGTCGGATGGCCGTCACGATGACCGCGGCGCAGGTGGAGGCGCTCGCGGTGCGGACCGGCCGCCGGCTGCGCGGCGTCGGCGTGGGGGCCGACCTCGCGCCGGTGCTGGACCTCGACGCCGCGGCCGGCCCGAACGCGCGCGACCCGATCGGGGTGCGCTCGTTCAGCGCTGACCCGGGCCGGGCCACGACCTACGGCCTGGCCTTCGCCCGCGGCCTGCGCACCGGCGGGGTGGTCCCGGTCGTCAAGCACTTCCCGGGCCTGGGCGGGGCGGTCGGCAACAGCGAGACCGGGGCCGCGGCCACGCGGCCGTGGAGCGTGGTGCGCTCGCGCGACCTGGCCCCGTTCCGGGCCGCGGTGCGGGCCGGGCTGCCGGCCGTCATGGTGGCCAACGCCCGGGTGCCCGGCCTCACCCGCTATCCGGCGAGCGTGTCCTACACGGCGATCACCACGGTGCTGCGCGGGCAGCTCGGGTTCCACGGGCTGGTGATGACCGACTCGCTCACCGCCGGCGCGCTGCGGGCGGCCGGGTACCCGCTGCCCGCCGCGGCCGTGCTGGCGCTGCGGGCCGGAGCGGACCTGGTGCTGTTCGACGCGACCCCGGCCACGGTGGCCGCTCGCACGGCGTCGGTGCAGCGGGCGCTGGTGGCCGCGGTGACGGCCGGGACGCTGTCCAGGGCGCGGCTGGTCTCGGCGGCCGGGCACGTGCTCTCGGCCAAGCCGGTCAGCCTCTGCCCTCGCTGAGCCAGCCGTGCCTCGGGGCGGGACGTCGCCCGCTCAGGACGCCTGCTGCCGTCGCTCGGCGGCCCGGGTGCGCCGGCGCAGGGCCTGGCGCTCCTCGTCCGAGGTGCCGCCCCACACCCCGGTCTGGCCGTTCTCCATCGCCCAGCTCAGGCACGGGTCGACCACCGGGCACGTGGCGCAGACCTTCTTCGCCTCGGCGATCTGGGCCCTGGCCGGGTCGCCGGTCCCCACCGGGAAGAACAGCTCGGGGTCCTCGTCCCGGCACCTCGCCCGGTCGCGCCAGTCGGCCATGTCCGCTCCTTGCTGCCACGAGTGTCGGGGGTCGGGGACGTGCTGGGGGGGGTGGGCCGGAGGACGGACCGGGGGGTGGTCGGTCGGGTCGGTGGGGCGGCGTCCGGGCCGCCGCAGCCCCTTCCCACAGGGTCGGGGGGCTGAACCCCTGTCTTGCGACCTGGGACGTGCTCATGCCGACGCCGGCGCGGCGTCGGCGCTGTTGTCGGCGCTGTTGTCGGTGCTGCTGCTGGCGTTCTCGCTGTCCTCGGCCAGCAGCGCGCGCACCGCGTCCGGGCCGTCGGCGACCAGCGCGCGCCGGGCCAGCCGGGCGGCCGCCCCGGCGTCCGTGGCCCGCACCGCGTCCTTGACCAGCGGCACCTGGGCGGGGGTGAGGCTGAGCTCGCGCACCCCGAGGCCGACCAGCAGGGCGGTGGCGCGGGGGTCGCCGGCCAGCTCGCCGCACACCGCGACCAGGCGGTCCCCGGCACCGCGGCAGACCGCGTCGACCAGCCCGAGCACGCCCGGGTCGTAGGGGTCGCCGAGCGCGGTGAGCGCCTGGTTGCCGCGGTCGACGGCCAGGGCGTACTGGGTGAGGTCGTTGGTGCCGATGCTGAGGAAGTCGACGTGCGGGGCCAGGGCCGCGGTCTTCAGGGCCGCCGCGGGGATCTCCACCATCACCCCGACCTGCAGGTCGGCGGGCAGCGGGCGCCCGTCGCGGCGGGCGGCGTCCTCGAGCAGGCGCCGGGCCGTCAGCAGCTCGGCCACCGTGGCCACCATCGGGACCATGACGCTGACCGGGTGGTGGTGCGCGGTCCGGACCACCGCCAGCAGCTGGTCGGCCAGCAGCGCGGGCCGGGCCAGGGACAGCCGGATGCCGCGCACCCCGAGGAACGGGTTCTCCTCCGGGGCCGTCGGCAGGTAAGGCAGGGGCTTGTCGCCGCCGACGTCGAGGGTGCGCAGGGTGATCCGGCGCCCGTCCAGGGCCGTGGCCAGCTCGCGGTAGACCGCCTCCTGCTCCTCGACGTCGGGGGCGGATTCGCGGTCCAGGAACAGGAACTCGGTGCGCACCAGGCCGGCGGCGTCGGCGCCGCGCGCCGCCGCGCCCAGCGCGTCGGGCAGCGAGCCGACGTTGGCGGCCACCAGCACGTGGACGCCGTCGCGGGTGCGGGCCGGCTCTCCGGCGCGGGCCAGCGCCTCCTGCGCGGCTGTCTGCTGGGCGGCGCGACGGCGCTCCATCGCCTGCCGGGTGGCGGGGTCGGGATCCACGTGCAGCTCGCCGGTGGCGCCGTCGAGGGCGACCACGGTGCCGTCGGGCAGGTCGAGCACGGCGGACCCGGCGCCGAGGACGAGGGGCACCGCGCGGGCCCGGGCCAGGATGGTGGCGTGGGCGGTGGGGCTGCCGTGGGCCAGCACGACCCCGGCCACCCGGGCCGGGTCGAGGCCGACGGCTTGTGCGGGAGTGAGGTCGGGGGCGACCAGGACGGTGCCCCCGCGGGCGCCTCCCAGGTCGGGTCCCGCGGCCGCCGCGGACCCGGCCAGTGCGGCCAGCACCTGGTCGGCCACCGCCACGACGTCGGCGGCCCGCTCGCGCTGGTAGGGGTCGGGCAGGGCGGCCAGCTGCGCGCGCAGCGCCTCGGTGGCCGCCAGCCAGGCGTGCGCGGCGTCGGTGCCCTCCTGGATGCGTCGGGCCGCATCCGCCACCACGTCGGGGTCGTCCAGGAGCAGCAGGTGGGCCTCGAAGACGCCGGCCGCATCCGGGCCGGCCGCCCGGGCGGTGGCCTGCGCGGTGCGCCGCAGCGCCTCGCGCACCTCGGCGCGGGCCCGCTCGAGCCGGGCGGACTCCTCCGGGCCGGTGCCGGGGGGCGGGAGGGCGGCGAGCAGGTCCTCGCGGCGCGGCGGGCGCAGGACGCGGACCGGGCCGACGGCGACGCCGGGTGCGCCGGGGGCCGGGCCGCCCGGCGGCGGCTCGACCTCGGCGGTAGCGGGCTCTGTGGTCCCTTGGTGGTGTGCGGTCTCATCGAAGTCGCGGGCGGCCAGCGCGGTGAGGGCGTCGACCGCCTGCTGGGCCTGGCGGCCCGATGCGCGCACCTGCACCTCGTGGCCGTGCTGGGCGCCGAGGGTGGAGACCCGGGACAGGCTGGCGGCCGGCACCCAGCCCGAGCCGGTGCTGGCGTTGCGGACCTCGACCCGGGCGTCCCATCCGCCGACGGCCTGCACCAGTCGTGCCGCGGGTCGGGCGTGCAGGCCGTGCTCGGGAGTCACGATGAAGGAGGCGGTGGCCTCAGCGCCGCCCGGCTCGGCAGCCGCGACCGGGCCCTCCGGTCCGGGGGCCATGCCGAGGTGCTCCTGCTTGCCGAGCAGCCCCGCCGTCGCCTCGGCGGCCACCTGCTCGCGGTCCGCCCCGCCGGCGGCGGTGGCCGCGGCCGCCACCAGGCCCTCCACCAGCGGTGCGGGGCACAGCAGCACCCGCTCGCGGGCCTCGTCGTCGAGCAGCTCGAGGGCCAGCTCGGCGGACAGGACCGCCGAGCCGAGGTCCATCAGCACGACGACGCCGTCGCCCCGGTCGGCCTCCGACAGCGCGTCGTAGATCGCCGTGGCGTCGGTGCCGACCGCGCCGTCAGGGCTGCCGTCGTCGAGCCCGGCGGCCGCGACGATCGGGACGTCCTGGCCCTGCAGCATCTCCTCGGCCAGCCCGATCGCGGCGCGCGCGAGCGGGCGGCTGTGCGAGACGACGACCAGGCCGACCGTCACGCTCTAGGCCTGCGTCCCGGCGTCGGCGGCCAGCGTGGCGGCAGCGGCCTGGAACAGCAGGGCGGTGGAGGTCGCGCCGGGGTCCTGGTGGCCGATGCTGCGCTCGCCGAGGTAGCTGGCCCGGCCCTTGCGGGCGAGCAGCGGCGTGGTGGCGTCCCGGCCGGCGTCGGCGGCGGCCGAGGCGGCCTGCAGCGCGTCGGCCAACGACGCGCCGTCGGAGAGCGACTTCTCCAGCGCGTCGCAGGCCGGCCCCATCGCGTCGACCATCGTCTTGTCGCCGGGCTCGGCCTTGCCCCGGGCCAGCACGCCCTCGAAACCGGCGCGCAGCGCCTGGGCCAGCCCGTCGGCGTCGGCGCCGTCGCCGATCGCGCCCGCGGCGCGCAGGAAGAAGGTGCCGTAGAGAGGTCCGCTGGCGCCGCCCACCTTGCTGACCAGCGTCATGCCGGTCTGCTTGAGCAGCGCGGCGGCGTCGGCCGGGGGAGCGGACCCGAGGGCCTCGACCACCGCGGTCATGCCTCGGTCCAGGTTGCTGCCGTGGTCGGCATCGCCGATGGCGGAGTCGAGCTCGGTCAGCATGTCCCGGTTCTCGTGGACCAGCCTGGCGAACTCACGCAGCCAGGCCTCCACGGCGGGCAGCGCGACGGTCCCGTCCGCCACGTCAGACCCCCCACCGCAGGCCGGGGGTGTTGACCGGGGCGTCCCACAGGCGCAGCAGGTCCTCATCGAGCTTGAGCACCGTGACCGAGCAGCCGGCCATCTCCAGGCTGGTCATGTAGGGGCCGACGAGCGAGCGGACCACCGTGACGCCGGACTTCTCGAGGATGGCCGCCACCTCGGCGTACATGACGTAGAGCTCGATCAGCGGCGTGGCACCGAGACCGTTCATGAACACCAGGGCGCCGTCGCCGCCGGTGAAGTCGAGGTCGCCGAGCACCGGCTCGACGAGCATCTCGGCCACCTCGCGGGCGGGGGCGACCGGCACCCGGCGCCGTCCGGGCTCGCCGTGGATGCCGACGCCGATCTCCATCTCGTTCTCGGGCAGGTCGAACGTGGGCTTGCCGGCGGCGGGGACGGTGCACGAGGTGAGCGCCATGCCCATGCTGCGGCCGGAGCCGTTCACCTTGCGGGCGACGTCGGCGACCTCCTGCAGCGAGCGACCCTGCTCGGCTGCGGCGCCGGCGATCTTCTCCAGCAGCACGGTGACGCCGACGCCGCGGCGGCCGGCGGTGTAGAGGCTGTCCTGCACGGCGACGTCGTCGTCGGTGACGACGGAGACGACCTCGGTGCCGGTCTCGGCGGCCACCAGCTCTGCCGCCATCTCGAAGTTCATGACGTCGCCGGTGTAGTTCTTGACGATGTGCAGCACGCCGGCGCCACCGTCGACGCCCTTGGTGGCCGCCACCATCTGGTCCGGCACGGGCGAGGTGAACACCTCTCCGGCGCAGGCGGCGTCCAGCATGCCCATCCCGACGAAGCCGCCGTGCATCGGCTCGTGGCCCGAGCCGCCCCCTGAGATCAGGCCGACCTTGCCGCGCACCGGTGCGTCACCGCGGAACACGACGCGGTTCTCGTGGTCCACGCGCAGCTCGGGGTGGGCCGCCGCCAGGCCGCGCAGCGCGTCGGAGACGACGTCGGCCGGGTCGTTGATGAGCTTCTTCATGCCCGCTCCTCCCGCTCGGCCGCCGGGCCGTTCCGGCAAGTCACCGCATCGGACGTTCCACGCCGGAGGCTATGGCGGTGAGCGCTCTGTCACAAGAGCACGTATCAGCCGGCGGCGGCCGGGGGATCACGTCGCGGGCGACGATGCGAAGATCGAGGGCATGACCTCTGCTGCTGCGATCGGTGTCGGGCTGGCCGCGGTGGGCCGCCCGGCCTACATCAACGCCGGCCGGGACCGCGACCTGGGCGAGAGCCGTTCGGTCGACGCGCTGCGGGAACGCACCTGGGCGGTGCTCGACGCGGCCTACGAGGCCGGGGTCCGCTACGTGGACGTGGCCCGCTCCTACGGGCGGGCGGAGGAGTTCCTGGCGCGGTGGCTGGAGGCGCAGCCGGAGGTCGACGTCGAGGTGGGCTCCAAGTGGGGCTACCGCTACGTGGGCGAGTGGCGGATGGACGCCGCCGTGCACGAGGTGAAGGACCACTCCCTCGCGGCGTTCTCGGAGCAGTGGGAGCAGACCGAAGCCCTGCTCGGCAGCCGGATCTCCATCTACCACGTGCACAGCGCCACGCTGGACACCGGCGTGCTGAAGGACGCCGAGCTGCACCGCGCGCTGGCCGAGCTGCGCGACCGGGGGGTGACGGTCGGCATCTCCACGTCGGGGGCTCAGCAGGCGGACGCGGTGCGCGAGGCGCTCGCGGTGACGGTGGACGGGCGGCCCCTGTTCACCTCGTTCCAGAGCACCTGGAACGTCCTGGAGACCTCGGTCGCTCCCGCCCTGGCCGAGGCCCGCTCGGCGGGCGCGCGGGTCATCGTCAAGGAGGGCATGGCGAACGGGCGGCTGGCGCCCGGTGCGGTGGGGGAGCGGGAGTCGCGGTTCCAGCAGGTCGCCGCCCGGTTGGGCGTCGCACCGGACGCGCTGGCGCTGGCCTGCGCCCTCGCCCAGCCCTGGGCCACCTGCGTGCTGTCTGGCGCGGCCACCCCGGAGCAGGTGCGCAGCAACGCGGCCGCGCTCGAGGTCGAGGTGCCCGCGGACGTGCTCGAGCAGCTGCAGGGGCTGGCCGAGCCGGCGGAGGAGTACTGGGCAGCGCGCAGCGGGCGCACCTGGGCATGATGCGCCGGTGATCAGGGGGAACGTGCAGGTCCTGGGCATCGAGGTCTCCGGCGACCTGCTGTCCCGGTGGGCCGAGTGGTTGGCGCCGACTCGCCAGCCGTTCCTCGTGGACATCGACGGGCCGCTCGCCCGGCTGGGGAGCGCGACCGACCTGGCCGAGCTGCCGATGGAGGCGCAGGACACCTTCGGGGTGTGGTCGCTGCGGGATGGCGTCGGGTGCCGGGTCCTCGACGTCGAGGAGTTCTCCGCCCTGCCGCGGGACACGCGCGCCCGGCTCGTGCGCGGCCAGCACCGCCTGGGGCGGTGGCAGGTGCCGAGCGTGCGGGCCTGGGCGTCGCTGCGCTCGCGGGGGGTGACCGAGCAGGGCGACGGGCACCGGTTCGTCTGGTGGCCGTCCTTGCTCGAGGGGGTGAAGGTCGATGCGCTGGTCCCGTTCGTGGAGGAGGGCGTGCGGCCGAGCCGGCACGCCGACGTCCCCGAGCAGGTGTGGGCAGGCTGCGCCGCGATGCTGCCCGCCGCCCGCTCGCTGGGTGGCTCGTTTCCCCCGGCCAGCGGACCGAACTGCTTCGGGACCGTGATGGGCGCCGCCGGCGTCGACGGCGCCTCCATGACGTGGATGCAGCGCGAGCCGTTCGAGGAGTGGCTCGCGGACGTGACGGCGCCCGGCGGCCGCGACGACGAGCCGGGCACGGTGCTCGTCTGGCGCTCGCCGGACGGCCTCGTGCAGCACGCCGCGGTGACCCTCGGCGGCGGCTGGGCGCTGCACAAGCCGTCGCAGGGTTGGGTGAGCCCCGTGCAGGTGCTCACAGTGGACGAGGTGAAGCGCGCGTCCAGGCAGCCGGGGCGGCGGTTGCATCGGTACGCCCTCAGGAGCTGAGCGCGGTCCGGCTTCGCTGCCCGGGGGGCATCTCACCCTTGGTAGCAACGGTTGCTGGTTCAGAACGGGATCTCGTAGTCCTGCTGGCCTACGCCCCAGCCCGTCGCGGCCGCCGGCTCGTCGACAGTGTCCTGTTCGGTGAGGGGTGGGTCGGCGAGGGGGTAGGTGTGTCCGGAGGGCATGCGCAGCACGCGGCGGGTCTCGCCGTGCTCGTCCCGTTCGCTGTCGATGCTGGTGATGCCCATGGTCTTGAGGATGTGGCAGAACCGGCAGCGGGGCGGGAGGTTGTCGGCGGCGGTGGGGCCGCCGTCGGCGTGGGCTTTCTCGTGGTCGAGGTCGCAGCGGGTGGCGGGGTTGGTGCAGCCGGGGGTGGAGCAGCGTTCGTACTTGGTCATGGCGAAGTCGCGGATGGCTTGGCTGGGTTCGTAGGTGTCGACGGCCATGAGCTGCCCGCGTTTGTCGGCCAGGGCCACGCGCCAGCGCTTCTCGGCGAGGATGAGATCTCGGGCGACGGCGGCGGGGACGGGTCCGTGGCCGCGTAGTAGCGCGGGTTCTGACCCGGCTTCCCCATCGGGGTCGAGCAGGGCGTCGCCGGAGAACACGATGATGGGCAGGACTGCGCGTCCGTGCGCGGTGGGGGCGCCGGCCCAGGGGACGGGCACCTGGGGTCCGGCGGCGAGGACATCCTGGACGGCGGCCAGGCCGGGCAGCGGTTCCTGCCCTTCGGGCGTCTCCGGTAGGAGTGGATTCGTGATGGTGGCCAAGCCGCCGGTGGCGGCATGGGCGTCTGCGGTGCCCAGGGCGGCGACCGCGGCGGCGCCGCCGTTGAGGTAGGCCGAGGCCAGGTCGACGGCGGCGTCGGCGCGCCAGGCGGAGATGCCGCGCTTGTCGTCGATGCCTTGGCGCTTGGCGTGCTCGCGCATGGCCCTCGCGCGGGCGTCGATGGCCAGCCAGATCGTCTGTCCGCCGACGGCCGGGGTGTTGATGACCAGGTCGGTCATGCCGTCGCCGGCCTCGTCCACGCGCACGTGCCGGCGGGCGGCGGCGCGGGCCCGGTCTTCGTCGGGTTCAGGGCCGCGCACGCGCAGCACCTGGCGGCGCACCGAGTCCCGCAGCGAGGAGGTGGTGCGGTCGGTGCGCTTGCCGGCCGCGGGTAGGGCGCCGGAGCGGGCCAGGCCGGCCTCGACCAGGGCGCACTCGTCGTCGGTGCACTGCTCGGTGCCGCGGAACACGATCCGGGCGTGCTCGACGCTGAGCGCGCCGCGCTCCAACGCGGCCTTCGTCTGCGGCAGGCGCGCGTCGAGTGCCCGGGCGAGGTCGACCACGGCGTCGGCCTCGCGCCGGGTCATGGTCAAGGCCAGGCGGACCTCCTCGGTGCCGATCTCGTAGCTGCCGGAGGAGTCCACCGTCGGCTCACCCGCGACCAACGCCGCCGCGCCGAGGCGCTGGGCGTGCAGCCACGCCAGCGCGGCGTCCCAGGCCTTGAGCAGCAGCACCCGGTCGTAGGACGCGAGCTCCTCGGTGTCCAGCACGGACATCCTTGCGATCCCGAGCGGGTCCGGCTGCTCGATCACCCGGCGCAGCACCCGTCGGGCGTACGGCTCCGGCGGGCGCGGCTCCACGACCGGCGGTTCGCCGTTCTCGGCGCGGCGCTGCGCGCGCCCGCGCTGGGCGGCCTCGGCTTCGGGGGGCAGGTCCCCGGCCAGGACCGCCTCGGCGACCAGTGCCGCCCCGACCCGCGGGTCCAGCCGCTCCCGCCACCCCGGATCGGACCGGTCCACCGTCGAGAAGTCCGCTGGCGCCGA
>JBQCHF010000028.1:0-6586 GCA_051954955.1 Motilibacteraceae bacterium | reverse complement strand
ATGGACAAGGTCGGCAAGGAAGGCGTCATCACCGTCGAGGAGAGCAACACCTTCGGCCTCGAGCTCGAGCTCACCGAGGGCATGCGCTTCGACAAGGGCTACATCAGCCCCTACTTCGTGACCGACCCGGAGCGCATGGAGGTCGTGCTCGAGGACGCCTACGTCCTCGTGGTCAACTCCAAGATCTCCGCGGTCAAGGACCTGCTCCCGCTGCTGGAGAAGGTCATGCAGTCGGGCAAGCCGCTGGCGATCATCGCCGAGGACGTCGAGGGCGAGGCCCTGGCCACCCTGGTCGTCAACAAGATCCGCGGCACCTTCCGCTCGGCCGCCGTCAAGGCCCCCGGCTTCGGCGACCGCCGCAAGGCCATGCTGCAGGACATCGCGATCCTGACCGGCGGCCAGGTCATCTCCGAGGAGGTCGGCCTCAAGCTCGACAGCGCGGGCCTGGACCTGCTCGGTCGCGCCCGCAAGGTCGTCATCACCAAGGACGAGACCACGATCGTCGAGGGTGCCGGCGACGCCGAGCAGATCGCCGGCCGGGTCAACCAGATCCGCGCCGAGATCGAGAAGTCGGACTCGGACTACGACCGCGAGAAGCTCCAGGAGCGCCTCGCCAAGCTCGCCGGCGGCGTCGCCGTCATCAAGGCGGGTGCGGCCACCGAGGTCGAGCTCAAGGAGCGCAAGCACCGCATCGAGGACGCGGTGCGCAACGCCAAGGCCGCCGTCGAGGAGGGCATCGTCGCCGGTGGTGGCGTGGCCCTGCTCCAGGCTTCGGTCACTGCGTTCGAGAAGCTCGACGTGGACGGCGACGAGGCCACCGGCGCCCAGATCGTCAAGCTGGCGCTCGAGGCCCCGCTCAAGCAGATCGCGGTCAACGCCGGTCTCGAGGGCGGCGTCGTGGTGGAGAAGGTCCGCAACCTGCCCGTCGGCCAGGGCCTCAACGCGGCCACCGGCGAGTACGTGGACATGATCGGCACCGGGATCATCGACCCGGCCAAGGTCACCCGCTCCGCGCTGCAGAACGCGGCGTCCATCGCCGCGCTCTTCCTCACCACCGAGGCCGTCATCGCCGACAAGCCGGAGAAGAACCCGGCCGGTGCCGGCGGCGGCATGCCCGGCGGGGACATGGACTTCTGAGTCCACGGCTCCACGGCTCGTCAGCACAACCAGCACGTCCCGTGAGGGGCGGTCCTCCCACCGGAGGGCCGCCCCTCGCGGCGTCTGGTGCCCGTCCGATGTCCAGGGCCGGGTGAGGTGCTTGGATGCACTGCTGGCTCGACCACTGCCGGCTCGACCACTGCTGGCTCGAACATGAGAAGGGGCAGGCATGGAGACGCGACGGCTCGGACGGCTCGAGCACCGCTCGTCGGTGCTGATCTACGGCGGCGCGGCCCTGGGCGAGGTGGACCAGGACACCGCCGACGCCTCGCTCCAGCAGGCCTTCGACGGCGGCATCAACCACGTCGACATCGCCGCCAACTACGGCGACGCCGAGCTGCGGGTGGGGCCGTGGCTGCAGTCCTCGGGCGTGCGCGACCGGATCTTCCTGGCCACCAAGACCCAGCTGCGGGACGCCGAGTCGGCCTGGGCGCAGATCAACGCCTCGCTGGAGCGGCTGCGCACCGACCACGTCGACCTGCTGCAGCTGCACGCCGTCGGCTCGATGGAGGAGCTCGATCTGCTCACCGCGCCCGGCGGCGCTCTGGAGGCCGCTGTCCGTGCCCAGGAGGAGGGGCTGACCCGCGCCGTCGGCATCACCGGCCACGGGCACCTCGCCCCCACCGTGCACCGCGAGGCGCTGAGCCGCTTCCCGTTCGCCACCGTGCTCACCCCGCTCAACGCCGCGCTCTGGCAGGACGGCTCCTACCGCGCGTCGTACGAGGCGCTGGTGGACGAGGTGCAGCGCCAGGACGCCGGCCTGATGACGATCAAGGCTGTGGCCCGGCGCAACTGGCCGCAGATCGGTGCGGGCGAGGTCGTCCAGGGCGTCCCCTACGCCACCTGGTACGAGCCCTACGACGTCGCCGAGCGCATCCGCGCCGCCGTCTCCTGGGTGCTCGCCCACCCCGAGCTGACCGGCATGCCCACCCCCGGAGACGTGCGCCTGCTCGGCATGGTGCTGGCGGCCGAGCGCCACCGCATGGACCCGGCCGACGCCGAGGCGGCGCTGCTCGCGGACCCGGACTACTCCAGCCCGTTCATCACCATGCCGGCGTGAGCCCCTCCAGGAGTGGGGGCGCTGGCTCGCGCCGGTCTGGGGTGTCGACGGCGCTCGCGGGGCTGCTCGGCGACGGTCGAAGGCGCTGGTGACGGCGGGAGCGGGTGGGCGGGCGCTGACGGCGGCCGAGCGGCGGTCCGAAGGGGGCTGGTCGGCGCGACTGGAAGGCTGTTGAGGGACACGTCGGCGTGTCGCGCAACAGGCCTCCACTTGATCTTCGCTCTAGCCTTGACCCCGCAAAATGTGACGTAAGTGCATCGTTTCTCGGCGTGTTGCCTCACTACTGTCACAGTCTGCGCCGCCTGACCGCCGGCCGGCCGCGGAACGCCCCCTGCGCCCGGCCGCCGCCGTCAACAGCCGCCTTCCACCCACCGGCTGTCCGCATGACGCGATGACAGCCCCGCCGTGCCTGACTCGGCTACCCCTACCCAAGCCTCACCGCACGCTGAAGCTGCGGGCCACCTGCTCCTCCGCGGTCGCGTAGGCGGTTCCCGCCTGCCCGAGCAGCTCGGAGATGCCCGTGAGGGCGGCGTTGAGCCGCTCGGCCGAGGTCTGCCACTCGGTCCACAGCTCGGTGAAGCGGGCCTGGGCCACGCCGGCCCAGTCGCTGCCGAGCGGGGCGAGGGAGCCGGCCAGGCCCCGCAGCTCGGACTCGATGGAGCCGGCGCCGCCGCGGACGCGGCCGGACAGGGACTGCAGCTGCTCGGGGGTGACGCGGAACCCGGACACGAGGGACCTCCTGCTGGATCGGTGGCTGACTGGCCGGGGACGGCCAGTCCGCCCCCGTACGTCGCAGAACGCTAGGCGGGATCGGCAGAACGCGTCGGTCGCTGTCCACAGGGCCAGAGCCGGGCCACGCCGGGAACCGCGACGTCGGGACGAGTGGGCCGTGACGCAGGGTGCCGCCCCGTGGTAGGCCGTGGGGGGAGGGGCGGCAGGGTGGCCGGGCCCTGGCAGGTCAGCAGCTCCGCAGGTCAGTAGCTCAGCAGGTCAGCAGCGCAGCAGCGGGAGGACGCCGATGAGCCCGATGATCCCGGAGACCGTGCCGCGCGAGGAGCGCGACGACCTCGGGCACCTGCGGGTGCTGGCCGCGGCCGACGTCGAGGCGATGCCGTGGGAAGCGCTGCGCGGGCTGGACGGCGTGACCCACAAGGTGCTCTGGCAGTCCGGCGACGTCGTCATCGGGCTGATCCGCGTCGAGCCCGGCGGGGAGAAGCCGGCGCACACCCACCACGGTGCGCACCACCACATGCTCATCACGCAGGGCTCGGCCACCATGCTCGGCCGCCCGCTCACCGCCGGCGCCTACGTCTACGTGCCGCCGGGCGTCGCCCACGAGGTCACCGACGTGGGACCGGACGGGGTCGAGTTCTTCTACACGCACCGGCCGGTGGAGATCCCGCGGCATCCGGGCGAGCACGGTGCGGTGGTCACCAGCCCGGTCTGAGGTCTCTGCGGCCGCCTCCAGCCCGCACCAGCCCGTGCCGATGTCCTTGGCATGACCGTTCGCTGGCCGTTCAAGGCCGCCGTGGTCCTGCTCGTGCTCGGGGTCATCGCGTGGGCAGGTGCTACGCGTGGCCACCGGGCCTGGCAGAACCACCAGGACCGTGAGCGGCTCGCGGCGCAGCGGGTCGAGATGGCGCCCACGGCGCAGCTGCTGCTCCAGATGGCGCCACCCCCGGGAATGCGCAACTGCGGGCACGAGGAGTGGACCAGGCAGATCGGGGACCTCTGCTGGCAGGGGAGCCTGACCCCCGGGCGGACGGCCCTGGCCCTGGGTCGGGAGCTGCGGCGGGTCGGCGGGACCGACGTGGTGGAGCAGTGCGCGCGGTGGTCCACCAACCTGCGGCCCGGGTGCACTGTCCGCGCGACGGTCGGGGGACGCACCTGGGGTGCCCTGATCTTCTGGACTTCGCTGGACGGGTCCTCCGGGGTCCAGCTCGCCGGGAGCGCCGCCTTCCCGCCGAAGTTCCCCAGCGGCACCCCGGTGCCGCCCGAGCAGGCCTGACCCGCCGCTCAGCCCGTCGGCAGCGCCCCCAGCGGCGCGACCACCCCGCAGCCCTCCGGGCACACCCAGTGCGGGTCCGGGCCCAGCTCGGGCTCGACCGCCAGCGGTGCGTCCTCGTGCAGCCGGCAGGTGGGCCAGCGGCCCTCGGTGTCCAGCAGCCGGTCCTGAACGTCCTGGGCCACCTGCCCGGCCACGAACTCGGCGCCGGAGGGCCACTGCTCCACCCACCAACGCCGCTCGCTCACCACGTCCTCGACCAGGTCGACGACGTCGGCGGTGGCCGCGCCGTAGGCGGCGAGGTCGTGCAGCACCAGCGCGCGGGCGCGCAGCAGCGGGTCGTGCGCGGGATCGGGGCCGTCGGTCACCCCGTCATCGTGCCCCAGGTGGTCCATCCGGCGGAGCGCCGGGCGAGCGGTCGTAGGGTGCCGGGGTGGCGGTGCTCGTGGACAGCGCGATCTGGCCCTGGCGGGGCCGCCTGTGGGCGCACCTGGTGAGCGACGAGAGCCACGAGGAGCTGCACGCGTTCGCCGAGCGGCTCGGTATCCCGCGGCGTGCCTGGTAGGGCGACCACTACGACGTCCCGTCGGAGGTGCGCGAGCGGGCGATCGGGCTCGGTGCGCAGCCGGTCACCGGCCGGGAGCTGATCCTGCGGCTCAAGGCCTCCGGGCTCAGGCGCCCGAAGCCGCCGCGGGGGGCGCTCCCCGGCTGAGCTTGGCAAGCTCCGCCTGCACGTTCGCCCGCGCCACCGGCTCCCACGCCCGCGCCTCCGGGGTGCGGTAGAGCGCGGGCAGGTCCAGCAGCGAGCGCAGCACCGCGGCCCGTCCGGCGGCGAACTGCTCGTCGGGCACGTGCGCGTACTCCCGGCGGACCCCCTGCGTGTAGTCGCGGTAGCGGGCGGGGTCGGTGGCCAGCACGGCCAGGTCGGCGTCGCACAGGACCGAGCCGTCGACGTCGTCGGGGGCCGGGTCGTGGGTGCGGGTGAGCAGCACGAGCCGGCGGACCTCGGCCACCCGGTCCGCGGCCACTCGCAGCCGGCGCAGCTCGTGCCCGGCCAGCTCGGCCGAGCGCTCCTCGCTGTCTGCAGCGTGGACGTCGTAGACGGCGTCGTGGAACCAGGCGGCCAGCCGCACGGCGCCGGGATCGGCGGCGCGGTGGGCGAGGTCGTCGACGGTCCGGAGGACCTCGTCGAGGTGGCGCAGGTCGTGGTAGCCGCGGGCCGGGTCGCCGTAGGCG
The DNA here is from genome assembly GCA_051954955.1 of Motilibacteraceae bacterium. Taxonomy (GTDB): domain Bacteria; phylum Actinomycetota; class Actinomycetes; order Motilibacterales; family Motilibacteraceae; genus JBQCHF01. The sequence goes on along the minus strand of JBQCHF010000028.1, from coordinate 1,127 downwards.
GCCAGCAGCCGGGCGCCGACGGCTGCGACGTCGCCCCTCGCCCCGATGTTCCGGGCGGTGCGCAGCCAGACCGCGGGCAGATGGGCGAAGCTCACCCGGCCGATCCTGCCAGCGTCCCTGCGGTGGGTCCTGCCCGTCGGCCGGGGTGCACCTGCCAGCATCGGGCGGTGCGAGACGAGCAGCGCCTGCCCACCCGGACCCCCGCGTCGCGAGCGTTCGCCGAGCGGGTGACCGTGGTCATGGAGCTGACCGCCCGGCTGAACGCGCTGCCGTTCGGCGACCTCGACGGCCGGCGCATGCTGCTCACGGAGATCTTCGGGGGGTCTATCCCCGCGTCGCTCGTGGTCCTGCCGCCCTTCTTCTGCGACTACGGCTTCGGGGCCTCGTTCGGGGAGCAGGTGTTCATCAACCAGGGCTGCTACTTCCTCGACCTCGGCGGCATCAGCATCGGGGACCGGGTGCTCATCGGCCCGCGGGTGACGCTGAGCACGGCCGGCCACCCGGTGCACCCGGCCGAGCGGTTCGACGCCCTCACGCACGCACCCATCGTCATCGAGGACGACGTGTGGATCGGGGCCTCGGTCACGGTCGCCCCGGGGGTGCGGATCGGCCGGGGTGCCGTGGTCGGTGCAGGCGCCGTGGTGGCCAAGGACGTGCCGCCGATGACGGTGGTCACCGCGCCCGACGTCGTGGTGCGCCGGAGGCTGGGGGACCCGCCGGCCCCGTGAGCGCCGGGTCGCTCAGGCGACCGCAGCCTCCAGCAGCTCCGCCGGCAGCGGCCGGGCGTGCACCACGGTGAGCGCAGAGACCGCGCGGGTCAGCACGACGTAGAGACGGCGCAGCCCGCGCGGCTCGGCCGCCACGATGTCGGCCGGCTCGAGGACCACCACCCGGTCGTACTCCAGGCCCTTGGCCAGCGTGGCCGGCACCAGCACCAGCCGCGGCGGCTCGACGTCGTCGGCGGGGTCCTCGGCGGACTCCTCGGTGGGCGGCTGGCCGCCGAGCAGCGCGTGCTCCAGGCCGGCCCGGTCCAGGGCGCGGGACACCGAGGCCACCGCCGCGTCGGCCACGATCAGGCCGACCGACCCCTCCTCCGCCAGCGACCCCCGGCACGCCGCCACGGCCGC
>JBQCHF010000027.1:0-17556 GCA_051954955.1 Motilibacteraceae bacterium | reverse complement strand
CGGGATCCCACGGGCACCCCGGAGATGCCGAACAGGCGCGACGCTGAGGGCAGTTCAGAGGGGGAGGTCCGATGGCCGGTGCCATGCGACGGATGGGGATCTACCTCGGGCTCGTCGAGGAGGACGACCGCTACGACGAGTACGGCGAGTACGACGACTACGAGGACGAGCACGGCTACGACGAGCCGGAGAAGGCCCGTGACGTCCGTGACGTCCGTGACGTGCACGACGGTCGCGAGGCCCACGGCGCCACCCGTGCCGTGCACGGCGTCCACGGTGGGGGTCACGCGGTGGCATCCCGTGAGGAGCGCACCCGCACCATCGCCGCGGTGCGCGACGAGTCGCGCCCGGCCGAGCGTCGTCCCTCGGTGGTGCAGCCGACGCCGGTGGGCAGCCTGGACCGCATCACCACCATCCACCCGCGCGCCTACAACGACGCCAAGACCATCGGTGAGACCTTCCGCGGTGGCATCCCGGTGATCATGAACCTCACCGACATGGACGACCAGGACGCCAAGCGGCTGGTCGACTTCGCCGCCGGGCTCGTCTTCGGGCTGCGTGGCACCATCGAGCGGGTGACCAACAAGGTCTTCCTGCTCTCGCCGGCCAACGTCAGCGTCACCGCCGAGGACAAGGCGCGGATGGCCGAGAGCGGCTTCTTCAACCAGTCGTAGGCAGCCGTGGTCCGTGCCAGGTCGGGGCAGGCGGCAAGCCGCACGGGAACCCCTGCACGACCCGATTCGTCGAGTGGGATGATCCGGTCGGCCTGATCCTGTCCCCGTGATCTTGTCCCCGGTAGGCGCTGTCCCGGCCGCCCGTCCCTGTGCCGCCTCAAGCAGCCTCTGAGCAGCAAGGAGTTCCTCGTCGGTGACTGCCGTCGGCAGCCTGATCGTCTCGATCCTGCAGCTGTTCTTCTTCCTGCTCATCGCCCGGCTGGTGCTGGACTACGTGCAGCTGTTCGCCCGGTCCTGGACCCCGCACGGCGTCATGCTCGTCATCGCCGAGGTGGTCTACACCATCACCGACCCCCCGCTGAAGCTGCTGCGCCGGTTCATCCCGCCGCTGCGGCTCGGGCAGGTGAGCCTGGACCTGTCCTTCCTGGTGCTGCTCATCCTGGTGCAGGTCGCGTCCGGTTTCGCCCGTAACCTGTAGCGAGGTCCGGTCCTGGCTCGGGGGCGCGCGGGCGTGGTCCAACCCCCGGCGGCTCTAGTAGCGTCGGCTCGGGACCGGCCGTTCCACGCCGAGCGGTCGACCGACCGGCAGGCAGGCCGGTCCAGCCAACCGCCCGTTCCATCCCCCGTGAGGTGACGCGATGCCCCTGACGCCCGAGGACGTGCAGAACAAGACGTTCGGCGCGAGCGGACTGGGTCGCAAGGGCTACGACGAGACCGAGGTCGACGACTTCCTCGACGAGGTCTACGACGAGATGGCGCGGCTCACCCGGGAGAACGAGGAGCTGAGCACCAAGCTCTCGGCCTGCCAGCGCTCGCTGGCGGCCGCCCAGGAGCAGCTGCGCCAGCAGGCCGCGGCCCCCGCTCAGACCGCGGCCCCCACGGAGCCGACCCCTGCCTCGACCCCCGCGCCGCCCCCCGTGCCGGCCGCTCCGGCGCCCCCGGCTCCGGTCGCCCCGGCGCCGGCCGAGGCTGCCGCCGGCATCCTCGCCCTGGCCCAGCGCACCGCGGACGAGCACGTCGCCGAGGCCAAGAAGCAGGCCGACGGGATCGTCGGCGAGGCGCGCTCGCGGGCCGACCAGATCGCCAGGGAGACCGAGGAGCGCCAGCGGCGCACCCTCGGCGCGCTGGAGCACGAGCGCAGCGAGCTCGAGCGCCGGGTGGAGGGGCTGCGCGCCTTCGAGCGCGAGTACCGCAGCCGGCTCAAGAACTACCTGGAGAACCAGCTGCGCGAGCTCGAGTCCACCCCGGAGGCGGCTCCCGGCAGCTCCCCGGCGCGTCCGGGCGGCGCGGCCCCCGCACCCGGCCAGCCCGGCGGCGCTCCGGCCGGCGACCGCCCCAGCCCGTTCACCGCCGCACCGCCGGTCCAGCCGCAGCACGACCAGCACCACCAGCACGACCAGAACGAGCAGGGCGGCCCGCAGGGCGGCTACGTGGTGGACTCCGGGCCCGAGGGCCACTGACGGCTCAGGTGCCGGACGACACGCCAGACGAGAGGACCCCCGGTCGGGCTGCTGCCCACCGGGGGTCCTTCGTCCGTTCGTCGGCTAGAAGCCGACCTGGGCGCGCTGCTCGGGGCTGAGCCCGTCGGGTGTCATGGCCCGGCGGAACGGGTCGCGCGGTGGCGGCAGCGGCATGGTGATCCGCGCGCCCTCCACCGGCAGCCCGCCCAGGCCCAGCACCAGCGAGAGGATGCTCAGTGTCGTCTCGCCGGCGTCCACCCCGGCCTGGGTGACCATCGCCCGGTAGATGGTGACGTAGTGCTTGGCCGGGGTGTCGTAGCTCCAGTCGACCGACCCCAGGTGCCGGGCGTTGCCGTGCGTGCCGTTGGGGCCGTCGAAGGGCTGGTTCCAGACCTGGATGCCGGCCGGCCCGGCCGCGAAGCAGCCGCCGGAGCCGACGTCCTGGGCGGCCGCGGCCCGCAGCAGCTCCCGGCTCTCCCGCTCGGCCAGCACCAGCGCGGGGCGCACGTGACTCGCCAGCGCGGGAACGGCCACGGCGGTCGCCTTGAGCCGCACCACGGGCGGCGGCGCGCCGAGCTTCCCGGTGAGGTTCACCCCGGCACCGGCGCCGGCACTCGTGCCGGAGCGGAGGGGGCCGATGTTCACCGCCTGCAGCGCCACGTCGGTCTCCTTCTGGGCCGGAAGACCCATCCGACCGGGACCATCGGATGAGGTGACCGCAGTATCGGGCGGTCACCCGGCCCACCGACTGCGCCGAACGGGTGGTGTCCTGTAACGCCCGCGGTGCGGCCCCCGTTCGCCGCAGCCGGATTCACCCGTTCGGCCCTCCAGCTCCCTCGCGTGATCATGCAGCCAAGGTGATCATGCAGCGAGCGTGATCATGCAATCGGCGCGATCACCAGGGACCAAGATCGCACCGATTGCATGATCACGGGGATTGCATGATCACGAGGGGAGGTCAGCGGCGGGCGACCCAGAAGCGCAGGCCGAGGTCGGCGTCGCCGTGCTCGGGCAGGGAGCCCGCCCCGGCGCCCGCGGTGCCGGCGGTCAGCTCGGCGGGAGTCGGCTCGCCCTCGGTCACCTGCACGGCCAGCACCTCCTCGGCCACCTGGCCGCCGAGCTCGCGCAGCGCCTGGGCCAGCTCGCCCTCGGCCTGCCACCACAGGGCGATCCGGTCGCTCACCTCGAACCCGCTGGACTTGCGGGCCTCCTGCACCAGCCGCACGGCCTCACGGGCCAGGCCCGCGCGGACCAGCTCGGGGGTGAGGTGCAGGTCCAGGGCGACCGACTCGCCGCCCTCGCCGACCACCGCCCAGCCCTCGCGCGGGGTCTCGGTGACCACCACCTCGTCCGGGCCCAGCTCGACCTGCTCGCCGTCGACGACGACGGTGGCCCGGCCGTCCGCGCGCAGGGCACTGACGAGTGCCGCGGCGTCGGCGGCAGCCACCGCGGCGGCCACCGCCGGCGTGCCCTTGCCGAAGCGCTTTCCCAGCGCCCGGAAGTTGGCCTTGGCGCTGACGTCGACCAGGCCCTCGCCGGACAGGCTGCGCACCTGCGCCACGTTCAGCTCGTCGGCCACCTGGGCGCGCAGCTCCGCGGGCAGGTCCTCCCAGCCGGGCGCCGCCACCCGGGCGGCGGCCAGCGGCTGGCGGGTGCGGACCTTGGACTCGGCCCGCGCGGCCCGGCCGAGCTCGACCAGCCGGCGCACCAGCGCCATCCGCCCGGACAGGGCGTCGTCGACGAGGGTGAGCTCGGCCTGCGGCCAGTCCGAGAGGTGCACCGAGTCCGCCGCGCCGGGCGTGACCGGCACCACGAGGTCCTGCCAGACCCGCTCGGTGACGAACGGGGTGAGCGGGGCCATCACCTGGGTGAGCAGGACCAGGCACTCGTGCAGCGTGGCCAGGGCGGCGCGGTCGCCGTCCCAGAACCGCCGGCGCGAGCGGCGCACGTACCAGTTGGACAGGTCGTCGACGAAGGTCGAGATGAGCGCGCCGACCCGGGTGGTGTCGAAGTCGGCGTAGGCGGCGTCGGCGTCGCGGACCAGCCGGTGCGCCTCGGACAGTGCCCAGCGGTCCAGCAGCGGCCGGTCGGCGGGGGAGGGATCGCTGCTGCTGGGCGTCCAGCCCGCCGTGCGCGCGTAGAGCGACTGGAACGAGACGGTGTTCCAGTAGGTCAGCAGCACCTTGCGGACGATCTCCTGCAGGGCGGTGTGCCCGACCCGCCGCGGCAGCCACGGCGAGCCGCCGGCGGCCATGAACCAGCGCAGGGCGTCGGCGCCGTGGTCCTCCATGAGCGGGATCGGCTCGAGCACGTTGCCCAGGTGCTTGCTCATCTTCCGGCCGTCCTCGGCCAGGATCAGGCCCAGGCACAGCACATTGCGGTAGCTGGAGCGGCCGAAGACGAGCGTGTTGACCGCCATCAGCGTGTAGAACCAGCCGCGGGTCTGGTCCAGCGCCTCGCAGATGAAGTCGGCCGGGAAGTTCTGCTCGAACCGCTCCACGCTGCCCTCGACCCACGGGTAGCCCCACTGCGCGAAGGGCATCGAGCCGGAGTCGAACCAGGCGTCGGCCACCTCCGGAACCCGGGTGGCGGTGCCCCCGCACTGCGGGCAGGACAGCGTGATCTCGTCCACGAAGGGCCGGTGCGGGTCCAGGTCGGTGAGGTCGCGCCCGGCCAACTCGCCGAGCTCCTTGCGCGAGCCGACCGCGGTCACGTGCCCGTCCTCGCACCGCCACAGCGGCAGCGGGGTGCCCCAGAAACGGTTGCGGGACAACGCCCAGTCGACGTTGTTGCGCAGCCAGTCGCCGTACCGGCCCCACTGGATGGTGTCGGGGAACCAGTTCGTCGCCTCGTTCTCCCGCATCAGCTCGTCCTTGACGGCGGTCGTGCGGATGTACCACGAGGGCTGGGCGTAGTAGAGCAGCGCGGTGTGGCAGCGCCAGCAGTGCGGGTAGCTGTGCTCGTAGGGCAGGTGCCGGAACAGCAGCCCGCGCTCGCGCAGGTCCTCCACCAGCGCCTTGTCGGCGTCCTTGAAGAACTGGCCGCCCACCAGAGGGACCTCGGGCGCGAACGTGCCGTCCGGGCGCACCGGGTTCACCACCGGCAGGCCGTAGGCCTTGCAGACCGCGAGGTCGTCGGCGCCGAACGCGGGGGACTGGTGCACCAGGCCGGTGCCGTCCTCGGTGGTGACGTAGTCGCCGAGCACGACGTAGTGCGCGTCCGGGATCTCGACCAGGTCGAACGGGCGGCGGTAGGGCATCCGCTCCAGCTCGCTGCCGGAGACCTGGGCGAGCACCTCGACGTCTTCGCCCAGCACCTGCTCCACCAGCGGCGCGGCGACGACCAGCACCTCCGACTCGCCGGAAGCACTGCCGTCGGAGCCCTCGAGCCGACGGCGGGCCACGACGTAGTCCACGCCCGGGTTGACCGCGACCGCGGTGTTGGACACCAGCGTCCACGGCGTGGTGGTCCAGACCAGCAGCGCGACGCCGGGGAACCGCTGTGCGAGCTCCCCGCCGGTGAGCGGGAAGCGGACGTAGACCGACGGGTCCACCACGGTCTCGTAGCCGCCGGGCTGGCCGAGCTCATGGTCGGACAGGGCGGTGCCGCAGCGCGGGCAGTAGGGGGCGATGCGGTGGTCCTCCACCAGCAGCCCCTTGTCGTGGATCTGCTTGAGCGCCCACCACAGCGAGTCGACGTACTCCGGCGCCATGGTGCGGTAGGCGGTGGACAGGTCCACCCAGTAGCCCATCCGCGTGGTCATCGCCTCGAAGGCGTCGACGTGCCGCTCGACCGAGGACCGGCAGCGGGCGTTGAACTCGGCCACGCCGTAGGCCTCGATGTCGCGCTTGCCGGAGAAGCCCAGCTCCTTCTCCACCGCGATCTCGACCGGCAGGCCGTGGCAGTCCCAGCCGGCCTTGCGCTCGACGTGCCGGCCCTTCATGGTCCGGTAGCGCGGGAAGACGTCCTTGAAGACGCGCGCCTCGACGTGGTGGGTGCCGGGCATGCCGTTGGCGGTGGGCGGCCCCTCGTAGAAGACCCACGGCTCGCCGTCGGCGGTGCGCTGCACGCTGCGGGCGAAGGTGTCGCGCTCGCGCCAGAGCTCGAGGACCTCGCGCTCCATCGCGGGCAGGTCGACGCTCGGCGGGACCGGGCGGTACATGCTGGACAAAGGCGCTCCTCGTGCCATCCGTCGGACCATCGCCCGGCGGGGCCGGACGTGCTGGCGGTGCGACGGAGGGACGAGGTCCTCGGCTCACCGGCTGCTGCCGGCGGGCCGGTGGCCCCGCGGTACCACCCTCCTTGGGCGGGAGATCCCGCCCCCCTTCGTTCGGTCGCGGCCGGGTCTACTCCGGGTGCATCGCCCGTTTCTTCCGGCGGCTCCGGGGTGATCTTCGCCCCGCGCACACCCCCGGGCTCGCACCGTCCCCGGGTCGCTCCTGGCTGCGTGCGGGGGTACTCGTCCCCATCAGCGCCTCGCGAGTGCGAGGGTAACGCAGCGGGGCGAGCGCGGGCGCGGGAGATGGCGGGGGCGGGCCGCCGGTGCTGCGCCCGCCGACGGCGGGAGGTCTGCGGTGGCGGTGCGGGTCCGGGTCCGGGTGCGCCCGGGGTCCTCGCGGACCGTGGTCGGGGGCGACCACGACGGCGCGCTGGTGGTCCGCGTGGCCGCCCGGGCCGTGGACGGCGCGGCCACCGAGGCCGCCCTGACCGCCGTGGCCGACGCCCTGGGCCTGCGTCGTCGGCAGGTGCGCCTGGTCGCGGGGACGACCAGCCGGGAGAAGGTGGTCGAGGTGGACGTCGGGGACGGCCGGCCCTCCTCGGAAGAGGACGTGGCCGAGCGGCTGGAGCGGCTTCGCTCGGTGCCCTGACCGGTGCGCAGCGGTACCGGCGACGGTGGCTCCGGTCCGCTCCCGCCTCTCGGGCGCTCGGCGTGCGGCGCGCCACGTTGTGAGGGGTGCAGCCCGCTCCTATGCTTCGGCCACCACCGGCACCAAGATCATCGGCACCAGCGCCGCCCGGCGCCGCTCGGCTCGGGGAGCGCAGGACGCCCAGGGGACCGTCTCGCACGAGGTCGAGGGAGCAGGCAATGGCGCAGAGCGGCAAGGGGCAGAGCCTGGGGGGACGGGCCCGCCGTGCCGTGGCGGGGGCGGCCAAGGCGGTGGCCGGCCGGGCGGCGGGAGGGCCGTCCAAGGCCGCGGCGAGGAACGCCGCGGCGGCCCCGAGGGCGGCCGCGACGAGCGCCGCCGCCAAGAGCGCGGGGGGCAAGTCCGTCGCCACCAAGGGCTCGACCAAGACCGCGGCGACGAAGACCGCCGCAGCGACGACGTCGACCAAGGGCACGGCGGCCAAGACCCCGGCGAGCAAGATCGGGGCGAGCAAGACCGCGGCGACCAAGGCCGGGGCGAGCAAGACCGCGGCGACCAAGAGCACGGCGACCAAGGCCGCGGCGACCAAGAGCACGCCGACGAAGAGCACAGCGGCCAAGACCGCGCCGGCCAAGACTGCGGCGACCAAGGCCGCGGCGACCAAGGCCGCGCGGGCCAAGAGCACGCCGACGAAGGGCACGGCGGCCAAGACCGCGGCGGCAAAGACCGCGGCGAGCAAGGGTGCGGCGAGCAAGGCAGCGACCACGACGGCGCCGGCCAAGAGCACGCCGACGAAGAGCACGCCGAGCAAGGCCGCGCCGGCCAAGGCCGCGCCGGCCAAGAGCACGCCGAGCAGGGCCGCAGCCGCGAAGCCCCCGGCGAAGAAGACCCCACCTGCGCCCGCCCCCGCCGCTGCCGCCGAGCCGACAGCGGCCGCCACGCCGGCCAAGGCGGCCGCCGGGTCGCTGGTGGTCCGCGAGGACGAGTCGCCGTGGACCGACGCCGAGCTCGGGGAGGTGCGCGACGAGCTGCTGGAAGAGACCGAGCGGCTGCGCGACGAGATCAGCTCGGCGGACACCGGCATCCAGGACCTGCTGCGCGACTTCGGCGACGGCGCGGGCGAGGACCAGGCCGACGCGGGCTCCAAGACCTTCGAGCGCGAGCACGAGATGTCGCTGGCCAACAACGCCCGCGACATGCTCACCCAGGCCGAGCACGCCCTGGCCCGCATCGACGACGGCAGCTATGGCATCTGCGAGAGCTGCGGCAACCCGATCGGCAAGATGCGGCTCCAGGCGTTCCCGCGTGCGACCCTGTGCATGACATGCAAGCAGCGCGAGGAGCGTCGCTGAGCGACGCCGACACCCCAGCCCCCGCCCGCCGCGGCCGCCGCGTCGCCGTCCTGCTCGGCGTCGCCGTCGCCGTCTACGTGGTCGACCAGGTCACCAAGGTGATCGCGGCTCGCGAGCTCGTCGACCGGCCCCCGGTCGTCCTGCTCGGCGGGCTGCTCAAGCTCACCCTGGTGCGCAACCCCGGTGCCGCGTTCGGCATCGCCGGGGGCGCCACGATCATCTTCAGCGTCGTCGCGGTGGTGGTGGCCGTCGCCATCCTGCGCACCGCCCCGCGGCTGCGCAGCACCCCCTGGGCGGTGGCCCTGGGGCTGCTGCTCGGCGGCGCCCTGGGCAACCTCACCGACCGGCTCGTGCGCGACCCAGCCCCGCTGCGCGGACGGGTGGTCGACTTCCTCGAGCTGCCGCACTGGCCGGTGTTCAACAGCGCCGACTCCGCCATCGTCTGCGGGGCGGTGCTGATCGCGGTGCTCGCCGCCACCGGCCGGCAGCTGGACGGGACCCGCACGGATGGGTGAGCTGCGCACCCTCCCGGTCCCGGATGGCCTCGAGGGCGAGCGGCTCGACGCCGCGCTGGCCCGCCTGTTCGGCTTCTCCCGCACCAAGGCCGCCGAGCTGGTGGAGGCCGGCCGGGTGCAGCTCGACGGCGCGCCGCCGGTCAAGTCCGACCGGGTGAGCGCCGGCTCCTGGCTCGAGGTCGAGCTGCCCGAACCCGCCGCCCCGGTGGAGGTGGTGGCCGAGCCGGTGCCCGGCATGGTCGTGGTGCACGACGACGACGACGTCGTCGTGGTGGACAAGCCGGTGGGGGTGGCCGCGCACCCGAGCCCGGGCTGGTCCGGGCCCACCGTCGTCGGCGGCCTGGCCGCGGCGGGCTACCGGATCTCCACCAGCGGCGCGGCCGAGCGGCAGGGTGTGGTGCACCGCCTCGACGTCGGCACCAGCGGGCTGATGGTGGTGGCCAAGTCCGAGCGCGCCTACACACTGCTCAAGCGCGCGTTCAAGGAGCGCACCGTCGACAAGGTCTACCACGCGTTGGTGCAGGGGCATCCGGACCCGCTGCGCGGCACCGTCGACGCCCCGATCGACCGCCACCCGAGCGCCGACTGGAAGTGGGCGGTGGTGGCCGGCGGCAAGGACAGCGTCACCCACTACGACACGCTCGAGGCGTTCCGCGCGGCCACCCTGCTGGAGATCCACCTGGAGACCGGCCGCACGCACCAGATCCGGGTGCACATGTCGGCGCTGCGCCACCCGTGCGTCGGCGACCTGACCTACGGTGCCGACCCAACCCTGGCTGCGCGGCTGGACCTCACCCGGCAGTGGCTGCACGCCCACCAGCTCGGCTTCGAGCACCCGGGCACGGGGGAGCAGGTGCGCTTCGAGAGCGCCTACCCGGCGGACCTGCAGCACGCCCTCGACGTCATCGCCGCCGACTGAGCCGGGTGCCTGTTCGGCCGACCGGCAGGGCAGGATGCGCAGCGTGATCGAGCAGGCGAGCGAGCAGCAGGACGAGCGGATCGACGTCGTCGTCCGCCGGATCGAGACCGACGCGGACCTGGCCGCGGCTCTGGCCGTGCGGCACGACGTGTTCGTGCTGGAGCAGGACGTGCCGATCGACCTCGAGCGCGACGAGCACGACGACCTCGCCGACGCCGCCTGCGAGCACGTCCTGGTCCTCCGCGACGGCGTCGGGGTGGCGACCGGCCGGGTGCTCGAGGAGCCCGGTGGGGTGGCCCACCTGCAGCGGATCGCCGTGCGCCGCGAGGAGCGCGGCTCTGGCCTCGGTGTGCTCGTGGTGCGCACGTTGGAGGACCTCGGCCGCGCCCGGGGCCTCACCACCGCCGAGCTCGGCGCCCAGGTGCACGCCCTCGGCTTCTACCAGCGCCTGGGCTATCAGGGGCACGGCGACGTCTTCGACGACGCCGGCATCCCGCACCGCCACATGCGCAAGCCGCTCTGACGGTTTCGACGGTCCGGACGACTTGGGTGAAGGGCACCTTCTGCCAATAGGTTCGTCAGAAGGTGCCCTTCACCCAATGAGACGCCGGGGTCGGGCGCACCTACTCGTGCTCGACCGCCGCCTGCTCGCGCACCTTGGTGGCCAGCTGGTTGGGCATCGGCTCGTGCCGGACGTAGGTGCGGGTGAAGGTGGCCGTGCCGTGCGAGAGCGAGCGGAGGTCGACGGCGTAGCGGGTCACCTCCAGCTCGGGCACATCGGCCTTGACCAGGGTGCGGCCGGTGCCGACCGGCTCGGTGCCGGTCACCCGGCCGCGCCGGCCGGACAGGTCGCTCATGACCGCGCCGACGTACTCGTCCGAGACCAGCACCGACACCTCGTCCACCGGCTCGAGCAGGTGCACGGTGGTCGCCTTGGCCGCCTCCTTGAGCGCCAGTCCGGCCGCGGTCTGGAAGGCCATGTCCGAGGAGTCGACCGAGTGGGCCTTGCCGTCCACCAGCGTGACCCGCAGGTCGACCACCGGGTAGCCGGCGGCCACCCCGCGCTCCATCTGCGCCCGCACGCCCTTCTCCACCGACGGGATGAACTGGCGCGGCACCGCCCCGCCGACCACCTTGTCCACGAACTCGAAGCCCTGGCCCGACGGCAGCGGCTCGACCTCGATGTCGCACACCGCGAACTGCCCGTGCCCGCCGGACTGCTTCACGTGCCGCCCGTGCCCCTTGGCCGGCCCGGCAAAGGTCTCGCGCAGCGACACCCGCAGCGGCACCGTGTCCACGCTGACGCCGTAGCGGTCGGCCAGCCGCTGGAGCAGGACGTCGACGTGGGCCTCGCCCATCGTCCACAGCACCAGCTGGTGGGTCTCGGGGTTCATCTCCAGGCGCATGGTCGGGTCCTCGGCCACCAGCCGGGCCAGCCCCTGGGAGAGCTTGTCCTCGTCGGCCTTGGAGTGCGCCACGATCGCCACCGGCAGCAGCGGCTCGGGCATCACCCACGGCTCGACCAGCAGCGGGGCGTCCTTGTCCGAGAGGGTGTCGCCGGTCTCGGCGCGGGAGAGCTTGGCCACGGCCACGATGTCGCCGGCCACCGCGTGGTTCACCGTCCGCTGCGCCTTGCCCAGCGGACACGACAGCGCGCCCACCTTCTCGTCGACGTCGTGGTCGTCGTGACCGCGGTCGGCACCGAAGAACTGGGCGAAGTGCCCGCTCACGTGCACGGTGGCGTCCGGGCGCAGCGTGCCGGAGAACACTCGCACCAGCGAGATCCGCCCCACGTACGGGTCGGTGGTGGTCTTGACCACCTCGGCCACCAGCGGGCCGGCCGGGTCGCAGCTCAGCGGGCCGCGCGGCTCGCCGCCCGGCGTGGTGACCGCCGGCAGCGGGTGCTCCAGGGCGGAGGGGAAGCCCTGCACGACGACCTCGAGCAGCTCGTCCAGCCCGATGCCGAGCGGCGCGGCGGCCGGCAGCACCGGGTAGAACGAGCCCCGGGCCACCGCCTTCTCCAGGTCCTCCACCAGGACCTTGACCTCGATCTGCTCGCCGCCGAGGTAGCGGTCCATCAGGGTCTCGTCCTCGGCCTCGGCGATGATCCCCTCGATGAGGGCGTTGCGGGTCTCCTCCACCAGCGGCAGGTGCTCGGGGTCCGGGTCGCGCTCGGTGCGCTGGCCGGAGGAGTAGTCGAAGACCTTCTGCGAGAGCAGCCCGAGCAGCCCGCCCACGGTGCCGTCGTCCTTGGCCATCGGCAGGTAGAGCGGCAGCACGCCGTCGCCGAAAACGCGCTGGCAGATGGCGACCATCTCGTCGAAGTCGGCGCGCTCCTTGTCCAGCTTGGTCACCACGACCGCGCGGGGCATTCCGACGGCGGCGCACTCCTCCCACAGCATCTGGGTGGTGCCGTCCAGGCCGTCGACGGCGGAGACGACGAACAGCGCGGCGTCGGCGGCGCGCAGCCCGGCGCGCAGGTCGCCGACGAAGTCGGCGTAGCCGGGGGCGTCGAGCAGGTTCACCTTCACCCCGGCGTGCTCGAGCGGGGCGAGGGCGAGCGAGACCGAGCGCTGCTGGCGCAGCTCGGCCTCGTCGAAGTCGCTCACCGTGGTGCCGTCCTCGACCCGGCCGGCCCGCGGGATCGTGCCGGTGGCGGCCAGCAGCGCCTCGACCAGCGTGGTCTTCCCGGCCCCGGTGTGGCCGACCAGCACGACGTTGCGGATCCGTGCCGGCTGGTCGGCCGCAGGTGCCCTGCCGGCGGCCCCGGACGCGGTCTGGGTGGTGGCCATGGCGCATCGCCTCCTCGCGACAAGGGGCGTCGCCGGCGGCGTCGTCGCCGTCGTCGGCTTGCGCGGGCTCGGCCGGCGCCCTCTCCGACGCTGCCGAGCCTCCACCCCCCGGTGCCCGGGCCACAACCCCTACGGGTGGGCCGGATCGATCACGTGCCGCGCAGCGCGGGTGGACCCCCCGCGACGCCACGCTGGCCAGGGACCGAAGGCCCGGCCGCGGGCGCCCGCGCCGATACGATCCACCGGGCGGACCGGCCGCCCACGAGGTCATCCCGATCAGTCCCGACCCGATCAGCACAGACAGGACGCCGAGCCGCCCGATGCTCAACCGCTACGCCCGTGCCTTCATGACCAAGGTGCTCACGCCGATCGCGCGCGGCCTGCTGCGCGCCGGGGTGAGCCCCGACGTCGTGACGCTCATCGGCACCCTCGGTGTGTGCGTCGGGGCGCTGGCGTTCTACCCGCGCGGGTCGTTCTTCTGGGGCACGGTCTTCATCACCTGCTTCGTGTTCTCCGACCTCGTCGACGGCACGATGGCGCGGATGTCGCAGCGTTCGAGCCGCTGGGGTGCCTTCCTGGACTCCACGCTGGACCGGGTCGGCGACGCCGCGATCTTCGGCGGTATCGCGCTGTGGTTCGCCGGCCGCGGCGACGACCTGCTCATGTGCGCGCTGGCGCTGTGGTGCCTGGCCAGCGGCGCGGTCGTGCCCTACGCCAAGGCGCGCGCCGAGGCCCTGGGCATGACCGCCAACGTCGGCATCGCCGAGCGGGCGGACCGTCTGGTGCTGGCGCTGGTCGTCACTGGTCTTGACGGCCTCGGCGTGCCCTACGTGCAGGCCGTCGGCCTGTGGGTCCTCGCGGTGGCCGCCGCGGTCACCGTCGTGCAGCGCATGCTCGAGGTGCACCGGCAGGCCGTCACCGCGGACCCGCTCTAGCCGGCTGTCGACCTCGTGGAGCAGGGGGAGGGGCGCGTGAGCGGGCTGCGGCTCGACGCGGTGGCGCGCGACCGGCTGACGGTGCTGGTCTGGTCCGGCGCCTGGCGGCTGGTGCGCCTGCTGCCCGAGCGGCTCGCCTACGCCCTGTTCCGGCTCGGCGCCGACGTCGCGTGGGGCCGCCGCGGCAGGGGCGTGCTCCAGCTCGAGCGCAACCTCGCCCGCGCGGTGCCGGGGGCCGGCCCGGATCGGCTGCGCGAGCTGTCGCGGGAGGGGATGCGCTCCTACCTGCAGTACTGGTGCGACGCCTTCCGGCTGCCGGACTGGTCCTACGACCGGTCGGTGCGCACCGTGGCGGCCATCGACGACTGGCGGGTCCGCGAGCCGCTCGCGGCCGGGCGGGGCGTGGTCTGCGTGCTGCCGCACATGGGCAACTGGGACCACGTCGGGGCCTGGGCAACCCGCACTGGGATGCCGCTGACCACGGTGGCCGAGCGCCTGCGGCCCGAGGAGGTCTACGAGCGGTTCGTGGCCTACCGCGAGGGCCTGGGCATGCGGATCCTGCCGCTCACCGGCGGCGACGTCGACGTGCTGGGCGCGCTGGTCGAGCACGCTGCCGGCGGCGGGCTGGTGTGCCTGCTCGGCGACCGGGACCTGCACCGCACCGGCGTGCCGGTGCAGCTGCTCGGCGAGCCCACCCGCTTCCCGCCCGGTCCGGCGCTGGTGGCGCTGCGCACCGGCGCCGCACTGCTGCCGGTCACCACCCACAACGAGGGCCGGCGGCTGGTCGTCCGGCTGCACCCCTACGTCGAGCCGCCGGCCACCGGCACGCTGGCCCAGAAGGTGCGCGCCATGACCCAGCAGGTGGCCGACGTCTTCGGCGCCGCCATCGCCGAGCACCCCGAGGCCTGGCACATGCTGCAGCCGGTCTGGCCGGCCGACCTCGACGAGGACCGCCGGGCCGCGCTGGACGGTCCGGGCGAGGGGCGGGTGGCGTCGTGAAGGTCGGCATCGTCTGCCCCTACTCCTGGGACGTGCCCGGCGGGGTGCAGTTCCACGTGCGGGACCTGGCCGAGCACCTCACCGGGCTGGGCCACCAGGTCAGCGTGCTGGCCCCGGCGGACGAGGACTCCGACGTCCCGTCGTACGTCGTGCCGGCCGGTCGCGCGGTCCCCGTCCCCTACAACGGGTCGGTGGCGCGGGTGAACATCGGTCCCATCTCGGCAGCGCGGGTGCGCCGGTGGCTGGGCGACGGCCGCTTCGACGTGCTGCACCTGCACGAGCCGGCCACCCCGAGCCTGTCCCTGCTGGCCCTGTGGGCCTCCTCCGGCCCGGTGGTGGCGACCTTCCACACGTCCAACCTGCGCTCCAAGGCGATGGTCGCGGCCTACCCGATCCTCTACCCGGCGCTGGAGAAGATCTCGGCGCGCATCGCCGTCTCGGAGGACGCCCGGCGCACCCTGGTCGAGCACCTGGGCGGGGATGCCGTGCTCATCCCGAACGGCGTGTTCGTGGACCGGTTCGCCGCCGCGTCGCCCCGGCCCGAGTGGCGCGGGGAGCAGGGGACGGTCGGGTTCATCGGCCGGATGGCCGAGCCGCGCAAGGGGCTGCCGGTGCTGCTCGAGGCGATGGAGCAGGTGCTCGCGCAGCGGCCCGGGGTGCGCCTGCTGGTGGCCGGCTCCGGCGACCCCGACGAGGCCCTGGCCGGCGCCTCGCCGGCCGTGCGCGACGCCGCCACCTACCTCGGGCAGGTCAGCGAGGCGGACAAGGCCGCCCTGCTGCGCACCGTCGACGCCTACGTCGCGCCCAACCTGGGTGGGGAGAGCTTCGGGATCATCCTCGTCGAGGCGATGGCCGCCGGCGCCCCGGTGGTGGCCAGCCGGCTCGACGCCTTCCGCCGGGTGCTGGAGGACGGCCGCTGCGGGGTGCTGTTCGACACCGGCGACCCGGCGGCGCTGGCCGCCGCGCTGCTTCCGGTGCTGGCCGACCACGGAGAGCGGGACCGGCTGCGCGGGGCCGCGGCGGCCGTCGTCGGCCGCTACGACTGGTCCGCGGTGGCCGGCCAGGTGGTCGCGGTCTACGAGACCGTGCTGGCCGCGGCCGGGTCGGTGGGCCTGGCCGACGGCGGGCCGCCGTCGACGGTGCCCGACGGCCCCGCACCGGGCCGGGGGAGCGGCGGCGAGGGTGAGCGCACGCTGCGCGGACGGTGGTGGCGGTGATCGACGGCCGCCTGGCCCTGGCCGTCCTGGTCCTGCTCGCCGTCGCCTGGTACCTGTCCTGGACCGCCACCCGGCTGGACCGGCTGCACACCCGGGTGGAGGGCGCCCGGGCCACCCTGGACGCCGCCCTGGCCCGCCGCTCGGCGGCCGCCGGCCAGCTGGCCACCTCCGGCCTGCTCGACCCGGCCAGCGCCCTGGTGCTCGCCGACGCCGCCCACGAGGCGCGCACCGCGCCCGCGGAGGAGCAGGAGCTGCGCCAGGCCGACCTCTCCCGCGTGCTGCGGGCCACCCTGGACGAGGAGGGCGCCGGCGGCGGCGCCGACGTCGTGCCCGCCCTCACCGCCGACCCGCAGGGCCGCGCCCTGCTCACCGAGCTCGCCGTCGCCTGCCACCGCGCCACCCTGGCCCGCCGCTTCCACAACGACGCCGTGGCCGCCGCCCGGGTGGTGCGCGCCAAGCGCGTGGTCCGCTGGGCGCACCTGGCCGGCCGCGCCCCCCTGCCGGCCACCTTCGAGACCGACGACGACCTCCCGCCGCCCCTGCTCGCCCTCGCCGTCGCCGCCCCCTGATCTCGCCGCCCCTGACTGCGCCGTCGCCGCTGGGGTCGGCCTGCCGCGGTCGCGCCTGTGCCAACGATCACGTTCACGTGACCATTGGTCGCTTCCCTCCCTGAATTCACGGCGGGAGGCGGCAACTTCGGGCGCAGAGCTGCTGCGTGCGGCCCCGCCGAGGGGCGGCGGCGGAGGGGTTCCGTCCGGGCCATCCCCGGGCGGCCGACGTGACGCCTCGTACCGCGCACGCCGTTCCCCGCCGCCGTAGAATCCCCCCGACGACGTCGCGACCCCCTGACCCGTCGCGACCCCACCCCTTCCCCAGCGAGGTCCGTTCAGTGAGCACCGAGTCGACTCCGACCACCACCTCCGGCACCACGGGCACCGCGCGGGTCAAGCGCGGCATGGCCGAGATGCTCAAGGGCGGCGTGATCATGGACGTCGTCAACGCCGAGCAGGCCAAGATCGCCGAGGACGCCGGCGCCGTCGCCGTCATGGCGCTCGAGCGGGTCCCCGCCGACATCCGCGCGCAGGGCGGCGTGGCCCGGATGAGCGACCCGGACATGATCGACGGCATCATCGAGGCCGTCTCGATCCCGGTCATGGCCAAGGCCCGCATCGGCCACTTCGTCGAGGCGCGCGTGCTGCAGTCGCTCGGGGTCGACTACATCGACGAGTCCGAGGTGCTCACCCCGGCCGACTACGCCAACCACATCGACAAGTGGCAGTTCACCGTGCCGTTCGTGTGCGGCGCGACCAACCTGGGCGAGGCGCTGCGCCGGATCACCGAGGGCGCGGCGATGATCCGCTCCAAGGGCGAGGCCGGCACCGGCGACGTCTCCAACGCCACCACCCACATGCGCACCATCACCGCCGAGATCCGCCGCCTGTCCGGCCTGCGCGAGGACGAGCTCTACGTCGCCGCCAAGGAGCTGCAGGCGCCCTACGAGCTGGTCAAGGAGGTGGCCGAGGCCGGCAAGCTCCCGGTGGTGCTGTTCACCGCCGGCGGCATCGCCACCCCCGCCGACGCCGCCATGATGATGCAGCTCGGCGCCGATGGTGTCTTCGTCGGCTCGGGCATCTTCAAGTCCGGCAACCCGGCGCAGCGCGCGTCGGCGATCGTGCAGGCCACGACGTTCCACGACGACCCCGACGTCATCGCCAAGGTCTCCCGCGGGCTGGGCGAGGCCATGGTCGGCATCAACGTCGAGGAGCTGCCGCAGCCGCACCGGCTCGCCGAGCGCGGCTGGTAATCCCTCATCGCTGCCCTGCACGCC
>JBQCHF010000026.1:0-49573 GCA_051954955.1 Motilibacteraceae bacterium | reverse complement strand
CCTGTGATCCACTGGCGACGCCGAGGCGCCGGCAGCTCCTGTCATCCGTCGTGGAGGCTCGATGTCCCGTCCCGCATCCGAGGCCGAGTACCTGGCCCGCATGGTTCCCCCGTCCGTCGCCGGCACCTCGGTCAGCCGGCGCTCCGTCCTCAAGGGCGCCGCCGGTGCGGGTGCCCTCCTCGGGCTGCCGGCGCTGCTGGCCGCCTGTGGTGGCTCCTCGTCCGGCGGCACCGGCAGCGGCGGCAGCACCGCCAGCAGCGGCGCCGGCGGCGGCGCCGTCACCGGCAAGACCGTCACCTTCGGCTCCAACCAGTCCGACGAGAAGCCCAAGGCCGTCGTCCAGAAGATCATGGACGCCTACCAGGCCAAGTCGGGGAACACCGTCAAGATCAACACGGTGGACCACAACACCTTCCAGGAGAACATCAACAACTACCTGCAGGGTGGCCCGGACGACGCGTTCACCTGGTTCGCCGGCTACCGGATGCGGTTCTTCGCCTCCCAGGGCCTGGCCGGGGACCTCAGCGACGTCTGGAAGAACCTGACCGGCTTCTCCGACGGCTTCAAGGCCGCCTCCACCGGCGACGACGGCAAGCAGTACTTCGTGCCGGGGTCGTACTACCCGTGGGCGGTCTTCTACCGGAAGTCGGTCTTCGCCAAGTACGGCTACCAGGTCCCCAAGACCCTGGACGACCTCAACGCCCTCGGCGCCCAGATGAAGAAGGACGGCCTGGTCCCGATCGCCTTCGGCGACAAGGACGGCTGGCCGGCCATGGGCACCTTCGACGTGCTCAACCTGCGGCTCAACGGCTACCAGTACCACGTCGACCTGATGGCCGGTAAGGAGTCGTGGAACTCGGACAAGACCAAGAAGGTGTTCGACACCTGGAAGGGTCTGCTGCCGATCCACCAGCCGGACGCGCTCGGCCGCACCTGGCAGGAAGCCGCCCAGGCGCTGCAGCAGAAGAAGGCGGGCATGTACCTGCTCGGCCTCTTCGTGGCCCAGCAGTTCAGCAACGACGAGCAGTCCGACCTGGACTTCTTCACCTTCCCCGAGATCGACAGCACCATCGGGGCCGACGCGCTCGACGCGCCGATCGACGGCTACATGATGGCCGCCAAGCCCAAGGAGGAGGCGGCCGCCAAGGACCTGCTCACCTACCTCGGTAGCGCGGACGCCGCCAACGTCGGGGTGAAGAACGACCCGAGCACCCTGGTGGCGAACTCGGGCGCGGACACCAGCGGCTACACCGCGCTGCAGAAGAAGTCCGCGGAGCTGGTGGGCTCGGCCAAGAACATCACCCAGTTCATGGACCGCGACACCCGCCCGGACTTCGCCTCCACGGTGATGATCCCGTCGATCCAGGCGTTCCTGAAGAACCCGAACGACATCGACAACATCTGCAAGAACATCGAGGACCAGAAGAAGTCGATCTTCGGCTCCTGACGGCGAGTGCGGGGCGGGCGCCGCTGCGGTGCCCGCCCCGAACCCCGGCGCGATCGTTCGCGCCGGTCGTGCCCCTGCCCGACCGCTGGCAGAAGGGGGAGGACTCCGTGTCCGACCTTCCGCTCGTCCCCGCCGAGGTCGTCAACGAGCAGCGCTCGGTCGACCAGGCCCACGAATCCGCGCGTGCGCGCGGCCCCCGCAAGGTGAAGCGGCTCTCGGCCGTGGACCGCGTCGTGGTCACCCTCATGGTGGCCGTCCCGCTGCTCATCGTGCTCGGCCTGGTGTGGCTGCCGGCCATCAGCACCGTGCTGCTGTCGTTCACGAACTGGAACGGCATCGGCGGGCTGGACACCATCAAGTGGGTCGGCACCAAGAACTACCACGACGTCTTCACGATCTATCCGCCGTTCAAGCCGGCCATCGAGCACAACCTGCTCTGGCTGGTGGTGCTGTTCTTCATCGCCACGCCGTTCGGCATGTTCCTCGCGGTGCTCATCGACAAGGAGATCCGCGGCAGTCGCTTCTACCAGACCGCGCTCTACCTGCCGGTGGTGCTCTCGCTGGCGCTGGTCGGCTTCATCTGGCAGCTGCAGTACAGCCGGGACCAGGGCCTGATCAACGCGGTCCTCGGCACGAACATCGACTGGTACGGCGATCCGAAGGTCAACATCTGGGCGGTGCTGGTCGCCTCGAGCTGGCGGCACGTCGGCTACATCATGCTGCTCTACCTGGCCGGGCTGAAGGGCGTGGACCCGTCCCTGCGCGAGGCGGCGCAGGTGGACGGCGCGAGCGAGACCAAGACGTTCTTCCGGATCGTCTTCCCGGTGCTGCGGCCGATCAACATCATCGTCGTCGTCATCACCGTCATCGAGTCGCTGCGCGCGTTCGACCTGGTGTGGGTGGTCAACAAGGGTCGCAACGGCCTGGAGCTGATCTCCGCGCTGGTGACGCAGAACGTGGTCGGCGAGGCGAGTCGGATCGGCTTCGGGTCCGCGCTGGCCACCATCATGCTGATCATCTCGCTGGTCTTCATCGCGTTCTACCTGGGCGCCGTCATGAGGGAGGACCGTCAGTGAGCACCGCAGCCACCGCGACGCGGCCTGCCGCCACCGAGGCGGCACCCGTGCGCAAGAAGAAGGGGCTCACCCCACAGCGGGTCCTCCTGCAGGGCTTCCTCATCGTGGTCGCGCTGATCTGGCTGTTCCCGTTGCTCTGGGCGCTGCTGGCCTCGCTGCGGGACTACCAGTACACCGCCAAGCACGGCTACGTGTCCTTCGGCGGCTGGACCCTCCACAACTTCACCGACGCCTGGACGCAGGCCGAGTTCCCGCAGCACTTCTGGAACTCGGTGATCATCACGGTGCCCGCTGTCGTGGTGACCCTGTTCCTGTCCTCCTGCGTCGCGTTCGTGGTCGCGCGGTTCAGCTGGCGGTTCAACCTGGTCCTGCTGGGCGTGTTCACCGCAGCCAACCTGCTGCCGCAGCAGAGCCTGCTCATCCCGCTGTTCCGGCTCGCGGTCAAGGTGCCGCTGCCGTACTGGATGAGCGACTCGGGCAAGCTCTACGACAGCTACTGGGCCCTCATCATCGTCAACACCGCCTTCCAGACCGGCTTCTGCACCTTCGTGCTGAGCAACTACATGAAGACGCTGCCGTTCGAGCTCTACGAGGCGGCGATGGTGGACGGCGCGAGCGTGTGGCGGCAGTTCTGGCAGCTGACCATCCCGCTGTGCCGGCCGCCGCTGGCGGCGCTGGCGACCCTCGAGGTCACCTGGATCTACAACGAGTTCTTCTGGGCCACGGTGCTCATGAGGAGCGGTGACAAGTTCCCGATCACCAGCTCGCTGAACAACCTGCGCGGCCAGTTCTTCACCGACAACAACCTGGTCTCGGCCGGGTCGATCCTGGTGGCGGTCCCCACGCTGGCCATCTTCTTCGCGCTGCAGAAGCAGTTCGTCTCCGGCCTCACGCTCGGCTCCACCAAGGGCTGAGGCCCAGCACGGCGAGGTCAAGCACAGCGAGCTCCAGCACAGTGAGGTCCAGCAGAGGATGACGTCGTTGCGCGAGCAGTTCCCTCCCGTCTTCCAGCTGCGAGCCGCGGGCGTCGGCGTGGTCGTCGACGCCCGCGGCGACGCGCTGCCGCGGATCGTCCACTGGGGTGCCGACCTCGGTGACGTCCCGCCGGCCGGGCTCGCCGCCGTCGCCGACGCCGCGGTGCCGCCGGTGCCGCACAGCTCCTGGGACGTGCCGGTGGTCGTCGGCCTGCTGCCGGAGGCCTCCCGCGGCTGGCTCGGGCGGCCCGGGCTGGAGGGCTCGCGCCACGGCGAGGCGTTCGCGCCGCGTTTCGTCCTGACCGGGCTGACGTCGTCGGCACTGCCGGACGGTGGTGCGGTGCTGGAAGTGGTGGCCGAGGACGACGCCGCGCGGCTGCGGTTGCGGTCGGTCCTCGCCCTGGACGCCGCCGGGCTGCTGTCCGTGCGGCACGAGGTGACCAACACCGGGGACGCGCCGTACGAGGTGCGCAGCCTGGTGGCGGCGCTGCCGGTGCCGGCCGGCTCGGAGGAGCTGCTGGACCTGACCGGTCGGTGGTGCCGGGAGCGCTCCCCGCAGCGGCACCCGTGGGCGGTGGGCAGCTGGGTGCGCGAGAACCGGCACGGGCGCACCGGGCACGACGCCACCATCGGGCTGATGGCCGGCACCACCGGCTTCGGCTGGGGGCACGGCGAGGTGCGCGCGCTGCACGTGGCCTGGAGCGGCGACCACGTCAGCTACGCCGAGCGCACGCCCGGCGGGGTCTCGCTGCTCGGCGGCGGCGAGCTGCTGCTGCCCGGCGAGGTCGTGCTCGGTCCGGGGGAGTCCTACGCCACGCCGGAGGTGCTGGCGGCCTGGTCCGGCGCCGGCCTGGATGGCATCAGCGCGCGCTTCCACGACCACCTGCGCGCCCGCGCCTCCCACCCGCGCACGGCGCGGCCGGTCACCCTCAACACCTGGGAGGCCGTCTACTTCGACCACGACCTGGATCGGCTGAAGGGGTTGGCCGACACCGCGGCCGAGCTCGGCGTGGAGCGCTACGTGCTCGACGACGGCTGGTTCCGGCACCGCCGGCACGACCGCGCCGGGCTGGGTGACTGGTTCGTGGACGAGGGCGTGTGGCCCGACGGGCTCACCCCGCTGGTCGAGCACGTCACCAAGCTCGGCCTGCAGTTCGGGCTGTGGGTCGAGCCGGAGATGGTCAACCCCGACTCGGACCTGGCCCGCGAGCACCCCGAGTGGGTGCTGCGGCTGCCCAGCCGCGAGCCGATGCTGTGGCGCAACCAGCAGGTCCTCGACGTCGCCGAGCCCGGCGCCTACGCCTACCTGCTCGAGCGGCTGGACGCGCTGCTCACCGACCACGACATCTCCTACCTCAAGTGGGACCACAACCGGGACCTGGTGGACGCGGCGCACCACGGCCGGCCCGGGGTGCACGCGCAGACCCTGGCCGTCTACCGGCTGCTGGACGAGCTGCGCGCGCGGCACCCCGGGGTGGAGATCGAGTCCTGCGCCAGCGGCGGCGCCCGGGTGGACCTCGGGATCCTGGCCCGCACCGACCGGATCTGGACCAGCGACTGCAACGACGCCCTGGAGCGGCAGAGCATCCAGCGCTGGACCGGCTTGTTCATCGCCCCCGAGCTGATGGGGGCGCACGTCGGGCCGCCGCGCTCGCACACCACCCACCGGGTGCACGACCTGTCCTTCCGCGCGGCCACCGCGCTGTTCGGCCACTTCGGTATCGAGTGGGACATCGCCTCCGCCTCCCCGGAGGAGCAGCAGGAGCTGGCCGCCTGGATCGCCCTGCACAAGCGGCTGCGCCCGCTGCTGCACGGCGGCCGCGCGGTGCGCGTCGACCACCCCGACCCCGCCGTGCTGGTGCACGGCGTCGTCGCGCCGGACCGCTCCTCGGCCGCGTTCGCCGTCGTGCGCCTCGCGACGTCGGTGGCCGAGGTCCCCGGCCTGGTCTGCCTCCCCGGCCTGGACCCCGCTCGCTCCTACCGCGTCCGCCCCGCGCAGGGCGTCCCCGGCCCCGCCGTCGTCCAGCGCTCCGCTCCGCCCTGGCTCACCGACCCCGACGGGATCGTCCTGCCCGGCAGCGCGCTGGCCGCCGTCGGCGTCCAGGCCCCCGCCCTGCACCCCGAGCAGGCGCTGGTGCTCGAGGTCGCCGCAGTCTGAGCCCCCGGGGCCCGTCCGGAACGATCACGGCCTCGTGATATTTACTCGCCCACCCAGGATAATTCGGCTGGGTGGGCGAGTACTTGCCTCGGTCGGGCCCCGTGTGAGCTGCGGTCGGGCGATGGTCGGGTCTCTCAACGGCGCTGGTGACGGCCGGAGCAGGCGGTGGGGCGCGTCGCGTCGCCGGCCGCCGCTCCCGAGATCATCCGCGTTGGGTGAGGGGCACCCTGACCCAATAGGTTTGGCTCTGGGGCACCCTCACCCAAGAGAGCGGTCACTGTCAGGCAGCCGCCGGGCCGCGGAAGCCGCCCCCGAGCGGGGCTCCTCCCGTCACCAGCGCCTTCCTCCCGACGCCGACCGCCGGCGTGCAGCGGCCCGCCGTGCCACGAGGCCGCGCAGCCGCCACCCCCTCCGCCGACCCACGCGGGACCCCACCGCGCCCCCCTACGCTGGCCCCATGGACGGACCGAGTAGTCCGGCGCATCCCCGCGCCCGTCGCGAGAGACGGAGCCAGGGGGGTGCGCCGTGACCGGCACGATCCGCGACGCGCTGCTGGTGCTGCTGCTGGTGTGCGTGAGCGGGGTGTTCGCCGCCGCCGAGATGGCGCTGGTGTCGCTGCGGGAGAGCCAGATCCGCGGGATGGCGGCGCGCGGCAGGCGGGGGCAGCGGGTGGCGGCGCTGGCCGAGGACCCCAACCGGTTCCTCTCCGCGGTGCAGATCGGCGTCACGCTGGCCGGGTTCCTGTCCGCGGCGTTCGGCGGCGCCACGCTGGCCGAGAAGCTCTCGCCGGTGCTGGAGCGCTGGGGCGTCCCCGCGCCGAGCACGATCGCGCTGCTCATCGTCACCGCGATCATCAGCTACGTCTCGATCGTGCTCGGCGAGCTGGCCGCCAAGCGGCTGGCGCTGCAGCGCTCGGAGTCGTTCGCGCTGGCGCTGGCCCCCCTCGTCGACCGGATCAGCCGGGTCTTCCGGCCGATCATCTGGCTGCTGTCCAAGTCGACCGACGTCGTGGTGCGGCTGCTGGGCGGGCGCGCCGAGGCCGGGCGCGAGGAGATCACCGAGGAGGAGCTGCGCGACCTCGTGGCCGCGCACCAGACCCTCGGCGCCGACGAGCGCCGGCTCATCGAGGAGGTCTTCGCCGCCGGCGAGCGGCAGATCCACGAGGTGATGGTGCCGCGCACCGAGGTCGCCTTCCTCGACGCCGGCCTGCCGGTCATGAAGGCCGTCAAGATCATCGCCGATCTGCCGCACTCGCGGTACCCGGTGGTGCGCAACACCCCCGACGACGTCGTCGGCTTCGTGCACGTGCGCGACCTGCTCGCGCCCACCGTCTCGGCCACGTCCACCCGGGTGGGCGAGCTGGTGCGGCCGGTGTCGGTGCTGCCGGGCACCAAGCAGCTGCTGCCGGCACTGTCCGAGATGCGCCGCGAGGGGCAGCACCTGGCCATCGTGCTGGACGAGTACGGCGGCACCGACGGCATCGTCACGCTGGAGGACCTCGTCGAGGAGCTGGTGGGCGAGATCCACGACGAGTACGACGTCGAGCACGAGACCACCACGGCGCTGCGCGGCGGCATCGTGGAGGTGGACGGCCTGCTCAACCTCGACGACCTCGAGGACCGCACCGGGCTGCGCCTGCCCGACGGGCCCTACGAGACGGTGGCCGGCTTCGTCATGAACAGCCTGGGCCGGGTGCCGGGGCTGGAGGACGAGGTGCGCGCCGAGGGGCACCTGTTCACGGTGACCGAGCTGGACGGCCGGCGGGTGGCCCGGCTGCGGATCTCCCCGCTCTCGGACGCGCTGTCGCCAGCCCCCGCCGACACCACCCCGTCGGCCGACGCCACCCCGACCGCCGACGTCTCGGGAGAGTGAGAGGATGCCCCCCATGGCTCAGAAGCCTCGCGTGCTCTCCGGGATGCAGCCCACCGCCGACTCGCTCCACCTCGGCAACTACCTCGGCGCGCTCACCCAGTGGGTGGCCCTGCAGGAGACCCACGAGGCGTTCTACTGCGTGGTCGACCTGCACGCGATCACCGTGGAGCACGACCCCGAGGCGCTGCGCCGGCGCACCCTGGTCACCGCCGCGCAGTACCTGGCCGGCGGGGTGGACCCCGAGCGCAGCGCCCTGTTCGTGCAGAGCCACGTGCCCGAGCACGCCGAGCTGGCCTGGGTGCTCGGCTGCATCACCGGCTTCGGCGAGGCCAGCCGGATGACCCAGTTCAAGGACAAGGCCCAGAAGCAGGGCACCGACCGGGCCACCGTGGGCCTGTTCACCTACCCGGTGCTGATGGCCGCGGACATCCTGCTCTACCAGGCCGACCAGGTGCCGGTGGGCGAGGACCAGCGCCAGCACCTCGAGCTCACCCGCGACCTCGCCGAGCGCTTCAACACCCGCTTCGGTCAGACCTTCACCGTGCCCGAGCCCTACATCCTCAAGGCCACGGCCAAGATCTACGACCTGCAGGAACCCACCGCCAAGATGAGCAAGAGCCTGGGCGGGTCGGGCATCCTCGAGCTGCTCGACGCGCCGAAGACCCTCGAGAAGCGGATCAAGAGCGCGGTCACCGACACCGGCCGCGAGATCGTCTTCGACCCCGAGGGCAAGCCGGGCGTCTCCAACCTGCTGTCCATCCTGTCCGCCACCAGCGGCCGGCCGGTGGACCAGCTCGAGCGCGACTTCGAGGGGCGCGGCTACGGCGACCTGAAGAAGGAGGTCGCGGCGGCCGTCCTCGACGTCGTCGTGCCGTTCCAGGAGCGGGTGAACGCGCTGCTGGACGACCGCGCCGAGCTGGACCGGGTGCTGGCCCGGGGCGCGGAGCGGGCCCGCGAGGTGGCCGCGCAGACCCTGGCCACCGTCTACGACCGGGTGGGCTTCGTCCCGCCCGCGCGCTGAGGCCGGAGCGGCCGGTGCCCCCTGTGGAGCGCCGCAGGTCCGAGCGCCGCGCCGCCGACCGGCGGGCGACGTCGGAGCAGCCCGCGCCGCCCGCGGCCGGACCGGTCGAGGCGGCCGCCGTGGCCGCGCCGACGGCCGGGTGCCACGAGGGCGCGCCCACCCGCACCATCGGGGTGGCCATCCCGATCCCCGAGCCGTGGGGCGGGGAGCTGCAGCGCCACCGCGAGTCCTTCGGCGACCCGATGGCCCGCAGCATCCCCACCCACGTCACGCTGCTGCCGCCCACCGAGGTGCCGCTGGAGCAGCTCGAGGCGGTGGAGGACCACCTGCAGTCGGTGGCGGGCGGCTGCGAGCCCTACACCGTGCGGCTGCGCGGCACCGCCACCTTCCGCCCGGTCTCGCCGGTGGTGTTCGTGCAGCTGGCCCAGGGCATCGCCGAGTGCGAGCGGCTCGAGGAGCAGGTGCGCAGCGGCCCGCTGGCCCGCGAGACCGCGTTCAACTACCACCCGCACGTGACCGTGGCGCACCACCTGCCCGACGAGGCGCTGGACCGAGCCTTCGCCGAGCTGGCCGACTACGACGTCGAGTTCGAGGTGTGGGGGTTCAGCCTGTTCGGCCACGGCCCCGACGGGGTCTGGCGGCCGCAGCGCGACTACGTCCTGGGCCAGGCGCTGCCCGGGCCGGTGCCCGAGGACGGGTAGCGGCGGGGCTGGGGTGAGCCGGGGCGGGCAGGGGCGGGTGGCGCGGCTGCGGGCGCGCGGGCAGCGCTGGCTGTCCCGGCACCCCCGGCTGGGCGGGCTGGTCGACCACGGGCGGCGCGCCTGGGGCCGGGCCGGCGACGTGCTCTGGGCTCGGCTGGCCGGGGCGGTCACCTACTTCGGGTTCCTGTCGCTGTTCCCGGTGCTGGCGCTGGGGTTCGCGATCCTCGGCGTGCTGGCCGCGCACCGGCCCGAGCTGCGCACCTCGGTGGAGGACGCGGTCTCCCAGGCCTTCCCGGGGCTGGTCGGCTCCGGTCCGCAGCAGGTGTCCGTCGACGCGCTGGCCACCGCGGCGACGTCGGCGGGGATCATCGGCGCGCTCGGCCTGCTCTACGCCGGCACCGGGTTCGCCGACGCCCTGCGCGACGCGCTGCACGTGGTGTTCGGCACCAGCACCCAGTCGATGAACATCGTGGTGAAGAAGGCCCGTAGCGTGGTCGCGCTGGTCGTGGTGGGCAGCCTGCTGCTGCTGTCGGCGGTGGCCTCCACGCTCGCGACGTCGGCGACCTCATGGCTGCTGGCGCTGGCCGGCCTGGACGGCTCCGGCTGGGCGGACCTGGCCCTGCGGCTGCTCGGCATCGGCGTCGGCCTGCTGCTGGACATGGCGGTGCTGGCCTCCGCCTTCCGCTTCATGTCCGGTGCGGCGCCCTCGTGGCGGGCGATGCGCGGCGGGGTGCTGCTCGGCGCGGTGGGACTGGAGGTGCTCAAGCTGCTGGCCAGCCGGCTGCTGGTCGGCACGGTGTCCAACCCGGTCTACGCCTCCTTCGCCGTGCTCGTGGGGCTGCTGGTGTGGATCAACTTCTCCGCGCGGGTGGTGCTGCTGGCAGCCGCGTGGGTGGCGGTGGGGGACGGGCTGCCGCTGCGCGCGGGGGCGGGGGTGAGCCCCTGGGGGGCGTCGGAGCCGGCGGCGGAGCCCTCCCCGGCGACCGCGCCGGTGCCGGCGTCGACGTCGCGGCGGCGCCGGGCCGTGGTCGCGGGCGCCGTGCTGCTGGGCCTGGCCTACGTGCGCGGCCGCCGGGACGGGGAGCGGTCTTCGGTGCGTGAGGGGACCGTGCGTGAGGGGACCCCCGACCCGTCGAGAAGGGGGTGAGGGGTCCCCTCACGCCGTGCGCGGTGCGGCGGCGCGGTCAGGCGTCGGCGGCGAGCAGCTCGCCGAGCGCCGCGTCGACCTGCTCGGTGTAGGTGGGGGAGAGCGCGAACAGCGAGGCGTGGCCGTGGATGTCCTCGATCACCTGCAGCCGGCTGCCCGGGATGAGCGCCTGCTCGGCGGCGCAGTCCTCCGGCGGGAAGAACCGGTCGGTGCTGATCGGGAGCACGAGGGTCCTGGCGGTGATCCGGCCGAGCGCGGCGGCCAGGTCGCCGCCGGTGTGCCGGCTGACGTCGCCGTGCTGCCACTTCCACGCCATGGCCACCAGATCGCCGGGGTCCATCGGCAGGAAGTAGGCCTCCAGGAAGCCGGCGACGAAGTCGTCGGCGCTGGTGAAGCCGAGGTCGCGCCACTTCTCCTGGTTCCAGAACGCCGGGCAGAAGCCGGAGAGCGCGAAGGTGGTGGCGTGCCGGCGCAGGCCGCGGTGGACGTCGTCGGAGGCGGCGTAGAAGCCGTCGTCGTAGGCCGGGTCCGAGACCATCGAGTCCACGAAGGTCTGGGCCAGGATCCGGCAGTGGTCCAGGTTCTTCGCGGTGCCGGCCAACGCGGCGGCCCGGGCTACCTTGTCCGGAAAGCGCACGGCCCACTCGTAGGTCTGCTGCGCCCCCATCGAGCCGCCGAACACCAGCGCCAGCCGCTCGATGCCGAAGGTCTCGCGCAGGAACCGTTCCTGCGCCACGACGTCGTCGCCGATGCGGACCCGGGGCCAGCGGCCGCGGCCGTAGGGTCCGTCGGTGGTGTGCGGGGAGGTGCCCAGCCCGCTGCCGAGCTGGTTGACCAGCACGATGAAGTACTTCTCCGGGTCCAGCGCACGGCCGGGGCCGACGTAGGTGTCGCGCATGATGCTGTGGTTGCCGGAGTACCAGGTGGTGATCAGGACGGCGTTGTCCTTGGCCTCGTTGAGGGTGCCGAGGGTCTGGTAGGCCAGCTGCACGCCGCGCAGCGTGCGGCCCTCCTCCAGGACGAGGTCGCCGATGTCGGCCAGCTCGTAGGGGCCGTGGACGTCGTGGGAGTAGTACGGGTTGTCGATGGGCGCCATGGAGTCCGTCGTCTCCGTCGTCTCTCGTCGGCCCTGGGGGCGGGCCGGGAGCGCGATGCTGGCAGGAGCGGTGGGGCGGGACAAGGAGTCGTCTCAGGTTGAGACACGACCTTCTGGGCC
Source organism: Motilibacteraceae bacterium (assembly GCA_051954955.1). Lineage (GTDB taxonomy): Bacteria > Actinomycetota > Actinomycetes > Motilibacterales > Motilibacteraceae > JBQCHF01. Next base: position 37,961 of record JBQCHF010000026.1, on the reverse strand, counting down.
GCGTCACCACAGGTCGTGGCGCGCAGCGATCGGATCGCCGGCGTAGTGCTCGACCCTGGCGCCGTCCGGGCGAGCGGGGTGGGTCCGCCCCGCGGGCCCGGCCGAGAAGGCGAGCAGCAGGGTGCGGGTGGCCGCCGCGACGACGACGTCGGCGCGGGGGTCGGGCAGGTAGCTGCGGTCGTGGCTCAACGCGGGCACCCAGTAGTTCGTGCCGACGTCGAGCACGCCCGCTCCGCTGGGCGCCACGTAGTAGGTCAGGTCCGCCCAGCTGTGCACGCCGCGGCAGGTGACCGGGGAGTGGGCGAGCACCTGCACGGCGGGCAGGGGAGGGCCGGGCCGGTAGCGGTCGTACTCCGACCCGACCCGACCAGGCCGGGCAGGCGGCGGTCGGCGGGCACGGGGGCGCCTGCCCACAGCCAGTCCCCCGGGGCGGTGACGACCATCGCGGCGTGCACCGGGTTGCACTCGTAGAGCGCGCCCAGCACGGCGGACTCCGGGAGGGGGCGCGGTGGCTCCCGCCAGTTGCTGGTGGCCTGGGCCGGGTCGCGGGCGGTCACCGGGTCCAGGGCCGGGTCCCGGTAGTTCACCTCCAGCCGGCGGCGTCCGATGTCGCTCGGCTCGAGCCGGATGCGGCGGAACATGGCGTTCGCGCCGAGGAACGCCAGGTTGGTGCCGGCGTCGCGCGCGGCGGTGAGCGCCGTGCGCATCCGCGGCGACCAGTACTCGTCGTGGCCGAGGGAGATGACGGCCCGCGCCCCGCGCAGGGCGGCCGGGTCGGCGTCGACGTCGGGGCCGGCGAGGTAGCCCAGGTCCAGGCCCAGCCGCTCGGCCAGCCGCACCGCGGGGAGCTCGTCGGCGAGGAAGAGCCCGGCGCCGTCGCCGCCTGCGTAGGGGCGGTCGAACGACACGACGTAGGAGCGGCGCGAGGGGTCGCCGCCCGGACCCTCGTAGAGGTCGTGGCCGCCGTAGAGGTTGTAGGCCTGCCAGGTGGTCGGCGCGTCCAGCAGCACCGTGCGGCCCTGCTGGGAGGGGGTGGGCAGGGTGAGGGGGACCCACGACTGCGGGCCGGTGACGGCGTCGAGGCGGAGCAGGTAGTCGCCGGGCGACCACCCGGCGGTCGGCACGGTGAGCGAGCGCGGCCAGGTGGTGGTGACGGTGCGGGTGGCGGGCAGGAGCACCGGCGGCGGGCGGCGACGGCCCGGGAGGTCGGCCGAGCGCCACAGCAGCCGGGCCCCGGCGCCGCCATACCAGCCGACGCGGAAGGCGAGCACCCGGAAGCTCGGTGCGGTGGTCGAGACGTGCAGGCCCGCCGGCCGGCCGGGCGGCACGCTGACCTGGTCGGCCCAGCCCTCGATCTCGCCGTGGGCCGCGGGATGGCGCAGCCGCCAGCCGGGGCTGCCGACAGCGGCGTTCTCCCGGGCGACCCAGGACGTCGGAGCGGCGCGGGCGGATGCAGGCGGGTGGGCGGCGCGGGGCGTGGCCGGGGCGCTGCACGCGGTGAGGACCAGGAGCGGCAGGCAGCCGGCTCCGCCCGCGCGGCACCACCGTCGCAGCACCTCGCCCCGCCTGTCGGCTCCGGTCCGCCGTGGGTCGCCCGGTGCGGCTGGTGCGGCGGGTGTCCGCCGATCGTGCGCCGGTGGCCGGTGGGGCAGGCCGCTCATCGGAGGCGGCGATGGGGGGCCCGACCGAGGAGAGTGCTCGCCGACCGCGGTGAATTTGCCTCGGTCGGCGAGTAATGATCACGAGGCCGTGATCGTTCCGGAGCGGGCGGGCAGGGGGGGAGCGGGTCAGCCGCGCGGGCCGGCGCGCCGCGCGCGGCGGCGGACGACGACGCGGCGGCGGGCCACCACGGCGCCGCCGCCGGCGGCCAGCACCAGGCCGGCGGCCAGCCAGCCGGTGCCCGCGCCGGAGTCCGTGCGCGGGGCGGCGGCCACGGGCTCGCTGGGCACGGCGCGGGCGGCCTCGGTCTGCGGGGCCTGCTGGCTGCTCAGCGGGTCGACCAGCTGCCCGACCGGGCGCACCTTGTCGGCGTTGGCGAAGCCCCAGTCGGTGAGCTTCACCGCGTCCTTCCAGGTGTTGTAGCCGTCGTACATGAGCGTGACCAGGACGGTGCGCCCGTTGCGTCGCGCGGCGGTGATCAGGGTGTTCTGGGCCTTGGTGGTGTAGCCGTTCTTGATGCCCAGCGCGCCGTCGTAGTTCAGGACGAACTTCTGCTCGGTCCAGATCTGGAACGTCGGGCGCGTCTTGCCGGCCGGCACCACCTTGCCGGGGAAGTCGGACTTGATCATGCCGGAGTAGTGCAGGATCTTCGGGTTGTCCAGGGCCGCGCGGCCGAACAGCGCGAGGTCGTAGGCCGAGCTGAGCTGGCCCTTCTCGTCCAGGCCGGTCGCGTTGACCACGGTGGTGTCGCGCGCCTGCAGGTCGGCGGCCTCGGCGCGCATCTGCGCCACCGTCGGCTCGAGCCCGCCGTTGGCCTCGGCCAGCGTATGGATGGCGTCGTTGCCCGAGCGCAGGAACACCGCCTCCCACAGCTGGTCGATGCTGTAGGTGCCCTGCGGCACGATGCCGACCCGGCTGCCCTCGATGTTGGCGTCGTCCCAGCTGGCCGTGACCACGCGCTGCGGGTCGAGCTTGTCGATCAGGGTGAGCGCGGTGAGGGTCTTGAGGGTGCTGGCCGGATAGAGCCGCAGGTGGGCGCCCTTGGCCGCCAGCACCTCGCCGGTGTCGCCGTCGGCCACCACATAGGCCTTGGCCGGCACCGCGGGGGGTGCGGGCGTGCCCGTGCGCCGGGAGACGACGACGCCGGTGGCGGCCAGCTGCGGCCCGCCGATGACGTCGCCGGCGGTGGTGGCGTCCGCCGCGGCCGGGGTCGACCCGACGGTCAGCGGCAGGGCGGCGGCGCACAGGGCGGCGGCCAGGGCGAGGCGGGCCGATCGGCGGGGCACCTCCCGGATGGAGCGGGAGCGGCCGCGGCGCGGCGAGGAGGAGCGGGACATGTCGGGGCTCAGGGTAACCGGCTGATCACGGCGGGGCGGGGAGAACGCGCAACGGGTCAGCAGCCCGGACAGCAGAGCGCGCCGCCGCCCGTCCCGGATGGGAGGGCGGCGGCGCACGGGAAGGCCTCGCTGCTGCTCAGACGCGCCGGAAGATCAGGGCGCGCTTGACCTCCTGGATCGCCTTGGTCACCTGGATGCCGCGGGGGCAGGCCTCGGTGCAGTTGAAGGTCGTGCGGCAGCGCCACACGCCCTCCTTCTCGTTGAGGATCTCCAAGCGCTGCTCGGCGCCGTCGTCGCGGCTGTCGAAGATGAACCGGTGCGCGTTCACGATGGCCGCCGGGCCGAAGTACTGCCCGTCGGTCCAGTAGACCGGGCACGAGGTGGTGCAGGCGGCGCACAGGATGCACTTGGTGGTGTCGTCGAAGCGCTCGCGCTCGGCCTGGCTCTGCAGCCGCTCCCGGGTGGGGGCGTTGCCCTCGGTGATGAGGAACGGCATGACGTCGCGGTAGGCCGCGAAGAACGGCTCCATGTCCACGACGAGGTCCTTGAGCAGTGGCAGGCCCTTGATCGCCTCGATGGTGATGGGTTCCTCGGGGCTGACGTCCTTGACCAGGGTCTTGCAGGCCAGCCGGTTGCGGCCGTTGATCCGCATGGCGTCCGAGCCGCAGACGCCGTGCGCGCAGGAGCGGCGGAAGGTGAACGAGCCGTCCTGCTCCCACTTGACCTTGTGCAGCGCATCCAGCACGCGGTCGGTCGCGTGGGCGGTGACCTGGTAGTCCTCCCAGTGCGGCTCGGCGTCGCGCTCGGGGTCGAAGCGGCGGATCCGCAGGGTGACGGTGAAGGTGGGGACCTCCCCCGCCTTCTGGGAGGGGGCGGGGGAGTCGACGACGGCTGTCATCAGTACTTGCGCTCCATCGGCTGGTAGCGGGTCTGGACGACCGGCTTGTAGTCCAGGCGGATCTCGGGCGAGCCGTCGGGGCCCTGCACGCGGTACGCCATGGTGTGCCGCATGAAGTTGACGTCGTCGCGGTTGGGGTAGTCCTCGCGGAAGTGGCCGCCGCGGGACTCGTTGCGGGCCCGCGCCGAGACCACGAGCACCTCGGCCAGCTCGAGCAGGAAGCCGAGCTCGATGGCCTCGAGCAGGTCGGTGTTGAACCGGGTGCCCTTGTCCTGCACCGTCACGTTCTGGTAGCGGGCCTTGAGGACCTGGATGTCGGTCTCGGCCTGCTTGAGCGTGGCCTCGGTCCGGTAGACCTGCGCGTTGGCGTCCATCGTGTTCTGCAGCTCGGTGCGGATGGCGGCCACCCGCTCGCCGCCGTCGCGGGCGCGCATCCGGTCCAGCAGCTCCACCACGCCGGCGGCCGGGTTCTCCGGCAGGTCGACGAACGGCGCGGTCTGGGAGAACTCCGCCGCCGCGATGCCGGCGCGGCGGCCGAACACGTTGATGTCCAGCAGCGAGTTGGTGCCCAGCCGGTTGGCGCCGTGCACGGACACGCACGCCACCTCGCCGGCGGCGTAGAGGCCGGGGATGACGTGCTCGTTGTCCCGCAGCACCTCCGCCTCGACGTTGGTGGGCACGCCGCCCATCGCGTAGTGCGCGGTGGGGAACACCGGCACCGGCTCGGTGTAGGGCTCGACGCCGAGGTAGGTGCGGGCGAACTCGGTGATGTCCGGCAGCTTGGCGTCGATCTGCTCGCGCGGCAGGTGGGTGAGGTCGAGCAGGACGTAGTCCTTGTTCGGCCCGCAGCCGCGGCCCTCGCGCACCTCGTTCGCCATCGCCCGGGCGACCATGTCGCGCGGGGCGAGGTCCTTGATGGTGGGGGCGTAGCGCTCCATGAAGCGCTCGCCCTCGCTGTTGCGCAGGATGCCGCCCTCGCCGCGCGCGGCCTCGGACAGCAGGATGCCCAGGCCCGCCAGGCCGGTCGGGTGGAACTGGAAGAACTCCATGTCCTCCAGCGGCAGGCCCTTGCGCCACACGATGCCCATGCCGTCGCCGGTGAGGGTGTGGGCGTTGGAGGTGGTCTTGAAGACCTTGCCGAACCCGCCGGTGGCGAGGACGACGGCCTTGGCCTGGAAGACGTGGATCTCGCCGGTGGCCAGCTCGTAGGCGACGACGCCGGCCACGCGCTCCACGCCGTCGACCTCGTTGAGGAGCAGGTCGAGGACGTAGAACTCGTTGTAGAACTCGACGCCCTTCTTGACGCAGTTCTGGTAGAGCGTCTGCAGGATCATGTGACCGGTGCGGTCCGCGGCGAAGCAAGACCGGCGCACCGCGGCCTCGCCGTGGTTGCGCGTGTGGCCGCCGAACCGGCGCTGGTCGATGCGCCCCTCGGGGGTGCGGTTGAACGGCAGGCCCATCTTCTCCAGGTCGAGGACCGCGTCGATGGCCTCCTTGCACATCACCTCGGCCGCGTCCTGGTCGACGAGGTAGTCGCCGCCCTTGACGGTGTCGAAGGTGTGCCACTCCCAGTTGTCCTCCTCGACGTTGGCGAGGGCGGCGCACATGCCGCCCTGGGCCGCGCCGGTGTGGGACCGGGTGGGGTAGAGCTTGGTGAGCACCGCGGTGCGGCTGCGGTCGGCGGACTCCAGCGCCGCGCGCATGCCGGCCCCGCCGGCGCCCACGATGACGACGTCGTACCTGTGCGTCTGCATTGCCTCAGCCCCCGATAGTCGGGTCGAAGGTGAAGATGGTCAGGGTGCCGAGGAACAGCACCAGCAGCGCCGAGGCGTAGAGCAGCATCTTGAGCCAGAAGCGGGTCTGGTCGCGCTCGGCGTAGTCGTTGATGACGGTGCGCAGGCCGTTGACGCCGTGCAGCTCGGCGAGCCAGAGCTGCAGCAGGTCCCAGACCTGCCAGAACGGGCTGGCCCAGCGCCCGGCGACGAAGCCGAAGTTGATCTTCGAGACGCCGCCGTCGAGCACCATCATGATGAACAGGTGTCCGAGGACGAGGACCACGAGCAGCAGGCCCGACAGCCGCATGAACAGCCAGCTGTAGAGCTCGAAGTTGGTGCGCCCGGCCCGGGAGTGCGGGCGGGTGCGCGGAGAGCGCGGGGCGGCGAGGTCGCCGGCCGGGACCTGGGTGGTGGCCATCTCACGCCTTCCCGAACAGGGTGTTGATGGTGTGCTGGGTCATCGGGTAGAGGAAGCCGACCATGAGGACGACCCACACCGTGACCACGCCCCACAGCATCTGCCGCTGGTAGCGCGGGCCCTTCTCCCAGAAGTCGACCGCGATGAGGCGCAGGCCGTTGAACGCGTGGAACAGGACCGCGCCGACCAGGCCGACCTCGAGGAGGTTGACGATCGGGTTCTTGTAGGTGGCGATGACGCGGTTGTAGGCGTCGGGGTCCACCCGCACCAGCGCGGTGTCCATCACGTGGGCGAAGAGGAAGAAGAAGACGAGTACGCCGGTGACGCGGTGCGCCACCCAGGACCACATGCCTTCGCGGCCGCGGTAGAGCGTTCCAGCCGGCACGTAAGGAGCCTTCCCATCGAGCGGGCCAGGCCCGTTGCCGCCAGCACCGGTGGGGCCGGGGCGTGGTGCCGCGCCGGGGGACCGGGACGTCGCTGTCGGTCGGGCCGAGCCGGTCACAGCGGCCGGCCTAGCGGCCATGCTAACGAGGGGCGAATCGGCGCACACGCCGTGGGGCGGCGGGTGTGAGCGATCGCACCCTGCGAGGGGGACCTGCGGCCGGCCGACGGGGGGTCTCCCCGGCGGCGGCGCGGCTGCGTACGCTCGGCGGCACCTGCGAGGACGCTGGAGGGACGCCAGATGGCGCGAGAGACCGAGTCGGGCCTGCCCATCGAGCCGGTCTACGGCCCCGACGCCCTGGACGGCTGGGACCCGGCGCAGCGGCTGGGCACGCCGGGCGAGTTCCCCTACACCCGCGGTGTCTACGCCTCCATGTACACCGGGCGGCCGTGGACGATGCGGCAGTACGCCGGGTTCGGCACCGCGGTGGAGTCGAACCGGCGCTACCACCAGCTGCTCGACGCCGGCCAGACCGGCCTGTCGGTGGCCTTCGACCTGCCCACCCAGATGGGCTACGACTCCGACGCCCCGATCGCCCACGGCGAGGTCGGCAAGGTGGGCGTGGCGATCGACTCGATCGACGACATGCGGATCCTCTTCGACGGCATCCCGCTGGACCAGGTCTCGACGTCGATGACGATCAACGCCCCGGCCGCGGTGCTGCTGCTGCTCTACCAGCTGGTGGCCGAGGAGCAGGGCGTGGACTCGGCCAAGCTCACCGGCACGATCCAGAACGACGTGCTCAAGGAGTACATCGCCCGCGGGACCTACATCTACCCGCCCAAGGAGTCCCTGCGGCTCATCACCGACATCTTCCGCTACTGCCGCAGCGAGCTGCCGCGCTGGAACACAATCTCCATCTCCGGCTACCACATGGCCGAGGCCGGGGCCACGCCCGCGCAGGAGATCGCCTTCACCCTGGCCGACGGCATCGAGTACGTGCGCGCGGCGGTGGCCAGCGGGCAGGACGTCGACGAGTTCGCCCCGCGGCTGGCCTTCTTCTTCGTGGCGCGGACCACGCTGCTGGAGGAGGTGGCCAAGTTCCGCGCCGCCCGGCGGATCTGGGCCCAGGTGATGCGCGACGAGTTCGGCGCGAAGAACCCCAAGTCGCTCATGCTCCGCTTCCACACCCAGACCGCGGGCGTGCAGCTCACCGCGCAGCAGCCCGAGGTGAACCTGGTGCGGGTGGCGGTGCAGGCGCTGGGCGCGGTGCTCGGCGGCACCCAGTCGCTGCACACCAACTCCTACGACGAGGCCATCGCGCTGCCCACCGAGAAGGCCGCCCGCCTGGCGCTGCGCACCCAGCAGGTGCTGGCCTACGAAACCGACGTCACCGCCACCGTCGACCCGTTCGCCGGCTCCTACGTGGTGGAGTCGATGACCGACGCGCTGGAGGAGTCGATCCGCGGGCTGATGGCCCAGGTGGAGGAGCGCGGTGGCGCCGTGGCCGCCATCGAGCAGGGCTTCCAGAAGTCCGAGATCGAGCGCTCGGCCTACCGGATCGCCCAGCAGATCGACGCCGGCGAGCGCACCGTCGTCGGCGTCAACCGGTTCACGGTGGCCGAGGAGGAGCCCTACGAGCCGCTGCGGGTGGACCCGGCCATCGAGGCCGAGCAGGCCGCCCGGCTGGCCGCCCTGCGCGCCGAGCGGGACGGCGACGCGGTAACCAAGCACCTCACCGCGCTGCGCGAGGCGGCGGCCGGCACCGACAACGTGCTGGTCCCGATGAAGGAGGCGCTGCGCGCCCGGGCCACCGTGGGCGAGGTCTCCAACGCCCTGCGCGAGGTCTGGGGCGTCTACGTGCCGGCGGACACCTTCTGAAGGCCGGCGCGGCGTCTCAGCCCCGGCCCGCCCGCGGCGGGATGGGCTGCACGGGCGCCCGCGGCTCGGGCATGGCCGGCGGGCCCGGGACGGCGGCCAGCGCCGCGCGGGCCTGCGCGGCCACCTGCTCCAGGGCGTCGGCGACCTGGGCGACCCCGGGGGTCCGCCCGCGCGGGCCGAGCAGGTCCTCGCAGATCGCGAGCGCGGCGGCGGGGTCGCCCGCGGCCAGCCGGGCCTCGGCCAGCCGGGCCTCGGTGTCGACCGCCAGCGCCTCGGCGCGCAGGTCGCGGAAGCGTGCCAGCGCCTCCTCCAGCAGCGGGAGCGCGTCGGCGGGACGCCCCTGGCGGCTGCGCGTGCGACCCAGGTTGCTCAGGGCCAGCGCGATGCCCACCGGGTAGCCGGCCCGGGTCCAGACCGCCAGCGCCTCGACGAAGGCCTCCTCGGCCTCCGCCAGCCGGCCCTGGTCGGAGAGCACCTCGGCCACGTTGTTGACCGCGGTGGCGGCGCCGACGACGTCGCCGGCCCGGGTGCGCGCTGCCCGGCTGCGCTCGTAGTACCGCAGGGCCTCGTCCAGCCGGCCCTCGTAGTAGGCGTCGATGCCGAGGTTGTTGAGCACGTCGGCCTGACGCACCAGGTCGCCGAGCTCGACGAACACCGGCAGCGCGCGCTGGCGCCAGAGCGCGGCCTCCTCGAGGCGACCGAGGTCGGTGAGCGCGGCGTCGAGCAGGAAGCAGGCGGTGGCCAGGGCCGCGGCGTCGGCCTGCTGGTCCGCCTCCGCGACGACCGCCCGGCAGGTGGCCACGACGTCCTCGTAGCGGCCCTGCCGGTAGCGGACGCCGGCCCGGCCCACCAGCAGCTCGACCCGCGCCGCGCGGGCCCGCGGGCCGCTCAGGTCCGCGCAGGCCCGCAGGCCGCGGGTGTACCAGCCCAGCGCCTCGCGGTAGCGGCCGGTGCGCTCGCCCAGCCGGCCGGCCTTCCCGAGCAGCCGGGGGAGGTCGGTGCCGCCCGCCCGACGCCGGGCGACCGCGTAGGCCTTGGCCGCCTGGACATAGCGGCCCGCCGTCTCGGCGCTGTCGCCGAGCCGCTCGGCCACCTCCGCGACCGGCTCGGGGTGCCCCGCGGGGTGGTCGCGCGCGGCACGCAGGGCCATGGCGTAGAGGTCGGCGGCGGTGTCGTGGGCGTCGCGCTGGCGGGCGGCCTCGGCGGCCGCCGAGGCGTAGCGCCAGGTGCGGGCGCGCTGGCCGGCGGCGTCGAAGTGCGCGGCGAGCAGCCCGAGGTCCTCCGAGCCGCCGGCTTCGAGGGCTCGACCGGCGCGCGCGTGCAGCTCGGCCCGGCGGGCGAAGGGCAGGGCCTCGTAGGCGACCCGCCGCAGCAGCTCGTGCTCGAACCGGTGCTGCGGTCCGAGGCCGCCGTGCTCGGCCGGAAGCAGCTGCTCCAGCCGCCGCCAGCTGGCCGGGTCCTGGGCCGCCAGCCAGCCCTGGTGCAGGGCGGTGCCCGGCTCGGCGCCGGCCAGCGTGTCCACGAGGAGAGCGGGGTCGACGCGCTCGCCGAGGACGGCGGCGTAGCGCAGCAGCCGTCGCTCCACGAGCGGCAGCCGGTCGATGCGGGCGGCGAGGATGCCCTCCACCGAGTCCGGCATCGAGGCGGCACCGGCGCCGAACGCGCGGACCAGCTCCAGCAGGAACAGGGGGTTCCCGGCCGAGCGGGTCACCAGGCGCTCGACGTCGGCGCGAGCGATGGGGCTGCCGGCGGCCCGAGCCAGCTCCGACGCCTCGTCGGAGCTCAGCGGCGGGACGACCAGCTCGGTGCCGCTCACCGCCCCGTCGGAACCGAGGCCGGTCTCGCCCGGCCGGCGTGCGGTGACGACCAGCCACGGGAGGTGCGCGACCCCGCGCAGGGCGGCGCGCAGCAGACCGCGGGACGCCTGGTCCATCAGCCCGGCGTCCTCGACGACCAGCAGCGACGGGGCCCCGGTGACCGCGGCGGTGAGCAGCTCCTCCACCGCGTCTCCCATCCGCGGCACCCGGAACTGCTCGGCCAGGGCGTCGACCTCGGGCGTGGGTGGGACCACCGCGCCGGCCGCGACGGCCAGCAGCGGGGCCGTCGGCAGCAGGGCCGGGGCATGCTCCCGGAGCCACCGCAGCAGCTGCTCGCCTGCCTCGGCCGGCGGAGAGCCGGGGGCGATCCCGGTGACGGCACGCAGGAGCAGCTCCGACGACGCGTAGGCGCGGGCCTGCTCGTGCCGCTCGCAGCGCAGCCGGAGGGTCGTGCGAGGCGGGCTGGAGCGCTCGAGCTCCTGCAGCAGTCGGGACTTGCCGACTCCCGGCGGCCCGACCAGCTCGATCAGGGCCCCCCTCCCGGCCGCCGCCCGGTGCAACGCGTCCAGCAGCAGCCGCACCTCCCGGGCGCGCCCGACGAAGGGGACCGCGCGGTCCGGCCGGGCGGCAGGCTGGGCGGGCGCGCTGGCCACCGCCGCGCGGACCACGCCGGCCCGCACCGGCTGCGCCTTGCCCCTGAGGGCGAGCGGCGGCAGGTCTTCGACGGCGAACCGCGCGCCCACCTGGTCCAGCACTGCGCCAGCGGCGACCACCCTCCCCGGAGCCGCCTTCGACGCGAGCCGCGCGGCCACGTTCACGGCGTCGCCCATGGTGCTGTAGGTGAATCGGTGGGGAGCCCCGACCAGCCCGGCGTAGGCAGGGCCGCGGTTGACCCCGGCCCGCAGCGTGAGCCCCGGCGCGGCGTCGACCAGCTCCAGGCAGAACAGCAGCATCGCCTCGGCGTCGCGCTCGTCGCTGTCCGGTGCTCCGGTGGCCAGCATCAGCTTGCCGCCGTCGGGGCCGGCGTCCACGCAGACGACGGTGACCCGGTGCCGGCGCGCGAGCTCGGTGGTGGCGTCGACCAGCCGGTCGAGGTGCTCGACCACGGCCGCCGGGCCGTGCTGCGCCAGCACCGCGTCGCACCCGGTGAACTGCACGAAGGCGACCGAGACGGTGCGGTGCTCGCTCTCGGCCACCGCGTCCGCGAGGCGCCCCCGCAGCGCCTCGGGCACGTGCCGGTCCAGCTGGGGCGACCAGGCGGGGGACGGGACGCCGATGCCGGCAGGTGGTGCCGGCGCGGCGTGCAGCACCGGCAGGCCGTCCTCGCGCACGCGCACGGCGTCGGGCAGTGCCGCGGCCAGCTGCCGTGCGGCGTCGGGCCCGAGCAGCACCTCACCGCTGTGCGCGGCGGTCTCCAGGGCGAAGGTGGCCGCCACGTCCGGTCCGACGGCCACCAGGTCGGCGAAGCTGCCGGTTCCGGCGCGCACCAACCAGAACGTGCCGCTGTGCAGCCCCTGGGACATGGAGAGCCGCACGATGCCGCTGCGCGTGCGGATCGCCCCGACGGTGCGCAGGGCCCGCCGGAGCTCGACCGCGGCCGACGCGCCGCGGAGCAGGTGGTCGGGTCCGCGGAACACGACGAAGAGCGCGTCGCCGCTGAACTTCAGGACGTCGCCACCACGGTCCTCGACGGCGCCGACCAGCGGCGAGAACACCCGGCTGATGGCGCCGACCATCTCCTCGGCTCCTGCTCTCCCCACCCGGGCGAGCCGTTCGGACAGCCGCGTGAAGCCGGAGACGTCGGCGAACAGGAGCGTGCCCTCGACCTGCTCGGCACGCGAGGTGTTCTCCGACGACTCGTCGGAGGTCGAGGGCCGGGTGAGATGGCGGGGCAGGTAGGCGAGCACCGCATCCCGCTCGTCCACGCCCCCACCTCGCCGTCCGTGCGCGGGGCAGTGCCCGCCATCCGCAGGGCAGGAGGTTACGGCCCCGGAGACCCTCGTTCACCGAGAACGGGAGGAGGTGGTTGCCGTCAGGCTCGCCCCGTTCCGTCTCCGATCGTCCTCACGGTGCGTAGCCGGCCGCCTACTCTTGACCGCCCGATGGATGGTTCCGGACCGGCTCAGCACCGGAATGTCACCCATCGGCTGGACCGGGGGCTGCTCCATCCCCTTTCATGAGCGTGGCATGGCCCCAGGGGAGGGGTCCGGCGGTCGTCCCGGGTGCCCGTCGGGGACGTCGCACGTGGGGCGTCAGGGGGACGGGCGGAAGTGGGCGGTCTCGATGCCGTCGTTGCGTTGCACCCTGCACGGGTCACGGACGGTGATGGCGCTGGCCGTGGCCGCGCTCGCTGCCGGCGGGCTGAGCGTCCCGGTCGCGTCGATCGCGCACGCGTCGGGCACGACGCCGCCTGCTGACCAGGCGCCGGCCGACCTGCTGGTCGACGGCGGGTTCGAGCAGGACCCCTCCACCGCGTCCTTCACGGTCTACCCGCAGGGCAGCCGGCAGCTGCCCGGCTGGACGGTGGTGTCCGGCAGCGTCGAGACCGACGCCAGCCCGAACCCCTGGATCGCCGCCGAGGGTGTGCGGTCGGCCAACCTCGACGGCGACTCCCCCGGGGCGATGGAGCAGACCGTCTCGGACACGGCCGGCGTCACGTACCACCTCCGGTTCGTGGCCGCCGTGCACTCGTGCGGGCCGGCCACCGCCTCGTTCGCCGTCTCGTGGGGCGGGTCCGACGTCGACGCGGTGACGGTCTCGCGGCCCACCCCGACCCCGTCGAGCGACGGCCACTACCTCCCGGCCTGGACCCCCTTCGACTACGACGTCGTCGGGCACGGCAGCGACACCCTGCGGTTCACCTCGCTGTCGACGTCGGGGTCCTGCGGTCCGATCCTCGACGACGTCTCGCTGACCGCCCGCACCCCCGCGCTGACCGGCGTGTCCCTGAGCGCCACCCCGGTCGACACCCCGCCCGGCGCGCAGCAGGTGCCGACGGAGGCCGTGCCCTTCGACCAGGTGCCCGGCTCCGCGCTGTCCGCCGTCGCGGCGGCACCGCTGCGCTCGGTCCCGCTGCGCTCCGTGGGTGTGTCCAGCTCGCCGCTGCGCTCCGTCCCGCTGCGCAGCGTCCCCCTGCGCTCGGTCGACCTGGCCAGCTCGCCGCTGCGCTCGGTCACCCTGAACCAGGTCCCGCTGCTCGGATCGCTCACCTGGGCGGACATCCTCGCCGGCACGACGCTGTCCGCGGTGCCGCTGCAGAACGTCACGCTCGACCAGGTGCTCACGCTCTCCCCGGCCCCCGCCGCGCTCAACGGTCGGACGGCCGACGGCGAGCTGACGCTGGACCAGGTCGACCTGCAGTCCAGCCCGCTGCGCAGCGTCTCGCTGGCCTCGGTCTACCTGGGCGGGGTGGCGCTGGGAGACCTGCCGACGGTGACCCACGCAGGCCAGCCCGCCCAGACGCTCTACGACGCGGTGTGCGCCACCGTCGACTGCTCGGCGCTCGAGCTGTCCGCCACGAGCCCGCTGCTGGCCGCGGACCTGGCCGGGGTGCCCCTGCGCTCGGTCCCGCTGGTCAGCGTGCCGCTGCGCTCGGTGCCGGTCGCCGCGCCGCTGCGGTCGGTGCCGCTGCGGTCGGTGCCCCTGCGGTCGGTTCCGCTGCGCTCGGTCCGGCTGGGCGGCACCGGCGGGCTGGACGTGCCGGCCGCCACCGCGCTCGCCGCGATCCCGCTCTCGGCGCTGTCCCCGACCTCGGTGCTGCTCACCTCGGTCGAGTACGGGGCCGTCGCGAAGGCTCTCGGGCTCGGCGCCTGCACGCTCCCCTCGGGGGCACCGTGCCAGACGCTGGCCGACGCGGTGGCCGCAGGCGTCGCGGGCACGGTGACGTTGGGCGACCTCGCGACGAGGACCCAAGCGATCGACGAGCTCACCCTCGGCGACGTCGGCCCCTTCGACGCCAGCGACGCCCTGTCCGCCCTCACCATCGGGGACATCGCGGCCGCCCTCCCGGTCACGTTCAGCCTGGCGGACGCGCTCTTCTCGCTCATCGACCCCGACGCCGTGCCGTGGGAGCAGCTGCCGTTCGACGCGCTGGCCCTGCCGGAGCACGACGTCGACGGGGCGACCGTCTCCTACACCGCGTCGTTCACGGTGTCCGGCGGGGGTGGCCCGCTCGACGCCACCGCCACCGTCGTCCTGCCTCCGGGGTTCGCGCTGGCCGGCGCGGCCTCCGGGCTGCCCGCCGCGGCGTCCCAGCCCGCGGTCACCGGCGAGGTCGCCACCGGGCAGACGCTGGTCTGGACCCTGCCCGGCCTGGTGCCCGGCACGGCCCCCGCCGCGGTCCGCTTCACCTTCCGGGTCCGTCCCGGCCTGGTGCTCGCCCAGGGCACCGCCACCCTGCAGGTGCAGACCTCGGTGCCCATGCAGGGGGCGCCGGCGTCGGCGCAGGCCCAGGTGACCGTCGTCGACGACGGCGCCACCAGCGTCGAGGCCGCGCCGGTGGTGGAGAAGAGCACCCTCGTGGTCGGGCACACCAGCGAGCCGGACCGGATCACCTACCTCAGGGTGCCGGTGCCCGCCGCCGGCACGCGGGTGACGTTCCTGCTCAGCCACCTGCCGATCGACGCGGACCTCGTCGTCTACGGGCCGCGGCCCGAGGACTCGCCCGCCGCCTCCCCGCTGCGCAGCGTCCCGTTGCGCAGCGTGCCGTTGCGCAGTGTGCCGCTGCCGGACCCCGGCGTGGACGCCACCGGCGCCCCCAGCCCGACCGGGTCGCTGCTGGGCGAGGTCCCACTGCTGGACGGCTACCCGCTGGCCGGCATCGGCGCCCAGCGGGGGACCGGCGACGAGGAGGTGGACACCCTCTCCTCCGGCGGTGGTGGCTACTACACCGTCCAGGTCACCGGCCACGACGGTGCGGCCTCGCCGCAGCCGTGGATGTTCCGGGTGGTCGAGCCGCTGCCGGTCGAGACGACCTGCCCGACGCGCGGCTGGGCGACCCAGACCGGTTCGGTCGGCGGGCTGCCGAAGATCGCTGACGGAAGCCGCTCCCTGTTCCTGGTGAACGCCCAGCAGCTGCGGTCGGAGTACGGCGACCAGCAGACCTCCTACCTCCTGTCGGAGCTCGCCGCGTTCGCCAGGCGGTCCGACGTGGCCGGCGACGTCGTCCAGGTGGACCAGGACTCGGAGATAGCCGCCGCCTACAACGACTGGAACGCCCACCCGTGCTCGATCGAGGCGGCCAACGCCGTCGCCGGCAGGATCGCCCAGCTGGTGCGGGACTACCACGACGCGCAGCCGATCTCCTCGGTCACCCTGGTCGGCGGGGACGAGCAGCTGCCGATGGCGCGGCTCGCCGACCTGACCTCTGCGGTGAACGAGCGCGGTTTCGCCGAGAGCGACCTGAACCAGGACGGCAGCGACAACCCGTTCACGGCCGCGCAGAAGGCCGGCTACCTGCTCAGCGACGACCCCTACGGCACGCTGCGCGCCGTGCCGTGGCTCGACCGGCAGCTCTACGTCCCCGAGCTCGGCGTCGGCCGGCTCGTCGAGACCCCGGCCCAGATCGAGGGCCAGCTGCGGCAGTTCGTCGCCTCCGGCGGCGTCGTCGACCCGACGTCCTCGCTCACCACGGGCTACGACTTCCTGTCCGACGGGGCCCAGGCGGTCGACGCCGCCCTGGCGCCGACGGTCTCCAGGCACCGGACGCTGATCTCGGAGACCTGGACGCGGGCCGAGCTGCTGGGCCAGCTGCTGCCGAAGCGCGGGCCCGCCCCGAGCATCGCGTCCCTGAACGCGCACTTCGACCAGAGCCGCGCCCTTCCCGCTGCGGGCAACACCTCCGGCGACGAGAGCGACCTGGTGACGACCGCCGACCTCGCCGCCGCCCCTGGGGCGCTTGCCGGGCGGCTGCTGTTCTCCATGGGGTGCCACGCCGCGCTGTCGGTTCCCGCGCAGTACAGCGGCATCGCCGGCGCGCCGGAGACCGCCGACTGGGCCAAGGAGCTGGCCACCCAGCGGGCGCTGTGGGTCGGCAACACCGGCTACGGTCTGGGCGACAGCGCCACCGTCGCGCTGTCCGAGGCGCTGATGCGCAACTTCGCCAAGCGGCTCGACGGCCACCTGCTGGCCGGCGCCGCGCTCTCCTACGCCAAGCAGGACTACCTCGGGAGCCTCGGTGCCTATGGCGCGGCCGACGAGAAGGCCCTGCAGGAGATCGCTTTCTACGGCCTGCCGATGTGGCGCATCGGGGGCCCGAGGTCGAACGGGCAGCAGGAGTTCCAGCTACCCGATCCGCCTGCGCCTGTCCCCGTGCCGGTCACCGCCGTCGACGGCGGGCTGTCCGTGTACGACGACGTGACCGCGCCGACGTTCCGGCGCACCGACCTGCCCACTGGCGGCACGTTCTGGAGCGTCGACGGCGAGACGCAGGCCACGGCCGGGCAACCGGTCCAGCCGCGCACCTCGCGCCCGGCGGCGGCCGACCCGAGCGCGGGGACGGCCAAGGGCGTCCTCGTCACGTCCCTGTCCAGCCACGACGTGCTCGGGGTGACACCGCGGGTGGCCCGCGCGGTGCTGGACGACTCCGGCAACGAGCCGGCGCCCACCTCCGCGGCCGCCGCGTTCCCGGCCGGCTTCGCGACCCTGAGCACGTTCGCCACCCCGAGCGGCGACGACACCCGCCTGGTGCTGCTGCCCGGCCAGTTCCTCCCCACGAAGGGCGGCAAGGGCGTCCAGCGGCTGTTCGACAGCGTCGGCACGAGGGTCTTCTACGGGACCGGCGACGACTACCGGCCGCCCACGTTCTCCCGGCTCGGCGCGGTCGCGGACGGCGGGGAGGTCAGCTTCTCCGTCGACGTCGCCGCCCCCGGCGGCCAGGCGGCCCGCGAGGTGCTGGTGCTCGCCCACGTGGGTGGGAGCGCGGCCTGGCGGCCGGTGCAGCTGACGAACGTGCCCGGCACCACCGCGTGGACCGGGACCATGCCCGGGGTGACAGGTCCCTTCGAGTGGTTCGCCCAGGCGGTGGCCCCCAGCGGCACCGTCGCGCAGAGCGCGGACCAGCGCGGGCTCAGCACCGTGGGCTACGCCTTCGGCGGCTTCCAGGCGCCCATCCACCCGCTCGCCGTCAACCGGGTCAAGGCCGGCAGCGCGGTCCCGGTGAAGTTCGTCCTGCGCGGCCAGGACGGACCGGTGACCGACGTGTCCGCGGTCACCTCGATCTCGTCCGCCGCCCGCACGTCGTGCACGCCCCCGGCACCCGGGGCGACGGACCCGGGCACCGTCTCGGAACCGCTCGGCTCGCTCCGGCTCGACCGCGCCGCCGGGCGGTTCACCTACGTCTGGAAGACCGACCGGTCCTGGGCCGGCCAGTGCCGAGTGCTCACGGTGGTCCTCGACGACGGGACGGCGCACCAGGCGCTCTTCCAGCTGCGATGAGGTCGTGACGGACGTGGCCCGCGGACGAGACGTCCGTCCGTGGGTCGGAGGGTGGCGACGCCAGGTTTGCCCTGGTCCGTCACGGCGTGATCGCATAGGCCGTTCACGCACCACCCTCGGAAGGCTCGCTCGTGCTGCTCTACGTCGTCCTCGCCGTGATCGCGCTCGCCGTGATCGTGCTGCTGGCCCGCGCGGTGGTGCGCCACGACCGCACCGACGAGACCGAGCGCTTCCACCATGCCCGCCAGCTCACCACCGAGTGGAGCACCGGCGTCGAGCCCGGCCGCCCGCGCCGCCCGGCCGCTCCGGAGCACGCGGAGGACCGGCCGAACGCGGACCGGGAGCCCGGCGCCGCCTGAGCCCGCAGGGCTCTCCCGCCCGGCGGGCCCGGGCCCGTGGCCCCCGGATGCTGCCGGACGTCAGGGGGTAGCGTCGCGAGCACGATGGTCGCCCTGCCTCACCCCGCTGATTCCACGGACGAGCCCGCCGAGCCCGACGCCCCGACGACGTCCGCCCGGCCGGCCCCGCCGCCGACGACACCGCCGGCCGGACCGTTGGGGGAGGCCGCCGTCGCCGCGCTGCTGGACCCGCTGGTCGGGCGGCTGCGCGAGGAGCTGGTCGACTTCCGCCGCGACCTGCACGCGCACCCGGAGCTGTCCCGGCACGAGGAGCGCACCACCAGGGTGGTGGCCGAGCGGCTGGCCGCCGTCGGCCTGCACCCGCGCCCGCTGCCCGGCGGCACCGGCCTGCTGGTCGACATCCCGGCCAGCGGCAGGCCGGGCGCGCCCGCGCTCGCCCTGCGCGCGGACCTGGACGCCCTGCCGATCCAGGAGATCACCGGCGCCCCCTACGCCTCCACCGTCCCCGGCGTCAGCCACGCCTGCGGCCACGACGTGCACACCACCGTCGTGCTGGGTGCCGGGCTGGTGCTGGCCGAGCTGGCCCGCGCCGGCCGGCTCACCGTCCCGGTGCGGCTGGTCTTCCAGCCGGCCGAGGAGGTGATGCCCGGCGGTGCGCTCGACGTCCTCGAGGCGGACGGCCTGGACGGCGTCTCGCGCATCCTCGCGGTGCACTGCGACCCGTCCATCCCGGCCGGCACCATCGGGGTGCGCAGCGGCCCGATCACGGCCGCGGCGGACATGCTGCGGATCAGGCTGACCGGCCCCGGCGGCCACACCGCCCGCCCGCACCTGACCGGCGACCTCGTGCAGGGCCTGGCCACCGTGGCCACAGGGCTGCCCGCGGTGCTGTCCCGCCGGGTGGACGCCCGGGCCGGGCTGTCGGTCGTGTGGGGCGCCATCCAGGCCGGCCAGGCCGCCAACGCGATCCCTGACGGCGGCACGCTGGCCGGCACGCTGCGCTGCCTGGACCCCGACGTCTGGGAGCGCGCCCCGCAGCTGGTGCAGGAGCTGGTGCCGGCCCTGGTCGCCCCCTACGGCCTGCACTGCGAGGTGGAGCACCGCCGCGGCGTGCCCCCGGTCGTCAACGACCCGGCCGCCGCGGCGCTGCTGGAGCGGGCCGGGCGTGCCACCCTCGGTCCCTCCGCCGTCGGCAGCACCCCGCAGAGCATGGGCGGGGAGGACTTCGCCTGGTACCTGCGCGCACTCCCCGGCGCGCTGGCCCGCCTGGGCACCGCCGAGCCCGGCAACGAGGGCAGCCGCGACCTGCACCAGGGCGGCTTCGACGTCGACGAGCGCGCGATCCCCGCCGGGGTCCGGCTGCTGGCCGGTGCCGCCCTGCTCGCCTCGCCCGGCGTCGGCGGGCAGCCGGCGCACTGAACCGCGCGAGGCACACCTGAGCCGCGCGGGTCGTCGTCGCGACTTGCCAACGGCGACCGGGCGAATGTGTCGAGCAATCAGGGAGCGGCCGCTTCCGCCGCGCTCGCATGTCGCGGTCGAATAACGACTGGGGTCGCCTATGGCGGAGTGGACGTGAGCACCCCGCACGCTCACGTAGGCTCCCCGGCGGTCCCCCGCACCGTTCGGGTGCGGACGTCGAAGGGAGAGGGCCCTTGCGTCGGGTCATCCAACTGGCTGCCGCCACCGTGGCAGCAGCCGTCGTGCTCACCGGCTGCGGCAGCAGCAGCAGCGGCGGCGGTGGCAGCACCAACGCCACCCCGGGCAGCAGCGCGAGCAACAGCACCAAGTCCGACGTGAAGGTCGGTCTCGCCTACGACATCGGCGGCCGCGGCGACAAGTCGTTCAACGACGCCGCCGCCGCCGGCCTGGACAAGGCGAAGAACGAGCTCGGGGTCGCCACCAAGGAGCTCTCGGCCCAGAAGGGCGAGACCGACGCGGACAAGGAGTCGCGCCTGCGCCTGCTGGCCCAGGGCGGCTACAACCCCGTCATCGCCATCGGCTTCGCCTACGCCGGCGCGCTGCAGAAGGTGTCCAAGGACTTCCCGGACACCAAGTTCGCCATCGTCGACGACGCCACCCCCGGCCCGAACATCACCAACCTGGTGTTCGCCGAGAACGAGGGCTCGTTCCTCGTCGGCGCCGCGGCCGCGCTCAAGACCAAGACCAAGAACGTCGGCTACATCGGTGGCTGCCTCGTGCCGCTGCTGCAGAAGTTCGAGGCCGGCTACGTCGCGGGCGTCCACGCGGTCGACCCGAGCATCAAGGTGCAGGTCAAGTACCTGTCCAACCCGCCGACCTGCTCCGGCTTCAACGACCCGGCCGCCGGCACCGAGACCGCGAACGGCATGTACGACGCCGGCGCGGACATCATCTTCGCCGCCGCGGGTGGCTCGGGCACCGGTGTGTTCCAGTCCGCCAAGGCCAAGAACAAGCTGGCCATCGGCACCGACAGCGACCAGTACCAGAGCGCCTCGCCGGACCTGCAGCCGGTGATCATGACCTCGATGCTCAAGCGCGTCGACGTCGCGGTCTTCGACTTCATCAAGTCCTACGTCGACGGCAACGTCCTCACCGGCGTGCAGACCTTCGACCTCAAGCGCGACGGTGTCGGCTACGCCACCTCCGGCGGCAAGGTCGACGACATCAAGGACAAGCTCGACGCCTACAAGCAGCAGATCATCGACGGCAAGATCACCGTGCCGACGACGCCGGCCTCCTGACCGGACTGCACAGCTTTCCTGGGCACAGCTCGACCTCGGTGGGCCCGGCCGCGCGGTAGCGTGCGACCGGGCCCATCGGGCTGTGTGCACAACCAGACTTCCGCCGACTTCAGGAGAGGCATGGCTGAGCAGCCGGCCCGCGACGGCGCGGGCACGGCGGTGGCGACGGCGCCGCCCGCCGTGGCGCTCACCGGGATCACCAAGCGGTTCCCGGGCGTCGTGGCCAACCGCGACATCACGCTGTCGGTCCGCCGCGGCACCGTGCACGCGATCGTCGGTGAGAACGGTGCCGGCAAGTCGACGCTGATGAAGATCCTCTACGGCATGCAGCAGCCGGACGAGGGGACCATCGAGGTCGACGGCCAGGCCGTCCGGTTCGCCTCCCCGGCCGACGCCATCCGCGCCGGCATCGGCATGGTGCACCAGCACTTCAAGCTGGCGGACAACTTCACCGTGCTGGAGAACGTGGTCCTGGGCGACGAGCCGCGCGCCGGCCTGCGCCTGGACCTGGGCGCGGCGCGCCGCAAGATCCGCGAGATCTCCGAGCGCTACGGCCTGGACGTCGACCCCGACCCGCTGGTCGAGGACCTCGGCGTCGGCCAGCGCCAGCGGGTCGAGATCCTCAAGGTGCTCTACCGCGGCGCCCGCACGCTCATCCTCGACGAGCCCACCGCGGTGCTCGTGCCGCAGGAGGTCGACGAGCTGTTCGAGGCGCTGCGCGAGCTCAAGGCCGAGGGCCTCACCGTGGTGTTCATCTCCCACAAGCTCGACGAGGTCCTCAAGGTCGCCGACGACATCACGGTGATCCGCCGCGGCACCACGGTCGCCTCGGTCGACCCGAAGGAGGTCACCGCCCGCCAGCTCGCCGAGCTGATGGTCGGCAGCGAGCTGCCCACCCCGCAGGGACGCGAGACCACCGTCACCGACCGCCCCGTGCTGCGGGTGCAGAACCTCACCGTGCGCGACCGCGAGGGACGCCCGGTGGTCGACGACGTCACCTTCACCATCCACGCCGGCGAGGTGCTCGGCATCGCCGGTGTCGAGGGCAACGGCCAGGCCGAGCTGGTCGACGCCATCATGGGCATCCGCCACGCCGAGGGCCGCGTGCTGCTCGGCGACGACGACGTCAGCGCGCTGAGCACGCGGCACCGCCGGGAGGCGGGCATGGCGTTCATCCCCGAGGACCGGATCCGCCAGGGGCTGCTGCTCGAGGCACCCCTGTGGGAGAACCGGATCCTCGGCCACCAGACCAAGGCGCCCAACGTGCGCGGCGGGCTCGTGGACCGCGCCGGGGCCCGCCGCGACACCGAGCGGATCGTGCGCGACTACGACGTGCGCACCCCCGGCATCGACGTCACCGCCTCGGCGCTGTCCGGCGGAAACCAGCAGAAGCTCATCGTAGGCAGGGAGATGAGCGGCGACCCGGTGCTGCTGCTCGCGGCCCACCCGACCCGCGGCGTCGACGTCGGCGCGCAGGCGGCCATCTGGGACCACCTGCGCCGCGCCCGTGCCGAGGGCCTGGCGGTGCTGCTGGTGAGCGCCGACCTGGACGAGCTCATCGGCCTGTCCGACACGCTCAAGGTGGTGCTGCGCGGGCGGATCGTCGCCGACGCCGACCCGGCCACCGTCACCCCCGAGGAGCTCGGCTCCGCCATGACCGGCGCCGGAGGTGCCGTCTGATGTCCCGCCTCGACCCGCGGCGTCTCGGGCTGGCGCTGGCCGCGCCGGTGCTGGCGCTGGTGTTCGCGCTGCTGCTGTCCTCGATCGTCCTGCTGATCGCCGGGCACCCGCCGATCCCGACCTTCCAGGACATGGTCAGCTACGGCAGCAAGCCGCCCCAGCTGGTGGCCATCGTCAACCGGGCCTGCCCCTACTACCTGGCGGCCGTCGCGGTGGCGATCGGCTTCCGGATGAACCTCTTCAACATCGGGGTCGACGGCCAGTACCGTCTCGCGGCCATGGTGGCCGCCGTCGTCGGCGCGGCGGTGCACCTGCCCAAGGTGCTGCACGTCCTGCTCATCATCGTGGTCGCGGTGCTGGTGGGTGCCCTGTGGGCCGGCCTGGCCGGCCTGCTGCGGGTCACCCGCGGCGTCAGCGAGGTCATCTCCACGATCATGCTGAACTTCATCGCCACCTCGCTGGTGGCCTGGATGCTCACCCCCAACGTGTTCGCGCAGCTGCGGGGCAACAACGTGGCCACCGCGGACATCCCGGCCAGCGGCCGGGTGCCGGGCATCGACACCGGCCACGGCAAGATCTACGGCCTGGTGGTGCTGGTGCTGCTGGTGGGCGTGGGCTACTGGTTCCTCATCGAGCGCACCCGGTTCGGCTTCGACCTGCGCTCCACCGGCCGCAGCGAGCCGGCCGCGGTGGCCAGCGGCGTCGACGTCAAGCGGATGGTGCTGTTCGCCATGCTCATCTCCGGTGGGGTGGCCGGGCTGGTCGGCATGCCGCAGCTGCTGGGGGCGTCCTACAACTACAGCCTGGACTTCCCGGCCGGACTGGGCTTCACCGGCATCGCCATCGCGCTGCTGGGGCGCAACAGCCCGCTGGGGATCGGGTTCGCGGCGCTGCTGTGGTCCTTCCTGGACCAGTCCGCGCAGATCCTGGACCTTTCCGGTGTGCCCAAGGAGATCGTGACGATCATGCAGGGCACCATCGTGCTCGCCGTCGTCGTCGCCTACGAGGTGGTGCGGCGGGTCAGCGTCTCCCGCGAGCAGGCGCGGGTCGGTGCGCAGCTGGGCGACGCCGGCGGCGGCCCGTCCGACGAGCCGGCGCCGGCCGGGACGGGGGTGGCGCTGTGACGACGTCGGCCGAGCGGGTCACCCGCGACGACACCCGCATGCGCCGTGGCCGCCCGGGCAGCCGCGACGGCTGGGGCGGGTCCCCCGCGGTGCGCGTGGTCGCGATCCTGGGCCTGGTGCTGCTGGTCCTGGCGGTCACCCGCACCATCACCGGCGCGCAGGACCTCACCAGCGTCGGCAGCATGAGCGCCGCGCTGCGCCTCACGGTGCCGATCCTGCTGGCCGGCCTGGGCGGTCTGTGGTCCGAGCGGGCCGGCGTGGTCAACATCGGACTGGAGGGCATGCTCATCCTGGGCACCTGGTCCGGTGCCTACGGGGCGTTCCACTTCGGCCCGTGGGCCGGCGTCGTCTTCGGCATCGTCGGCGGCGCGCTCGGCGGCCTGCTGCACGCGCTGGCCACGGTCACCTTCGGGGTGGACCACATCGTCAGCGGTGTCGCCATCAACCTGCTCGGCGCCGGCATCGCGCGCTTCCTGTCCGCGCTGCTCTACACCGGCGTCGAGGGCGGTGGGGTCACCCAGAGCCCGCAGGTCAAGCAGCCGCCCACCTTCACCGTGCCGGGGCTGTCCAGCGGCCTGAACGACCTGGCCGACAAGCACTGGTTCCTGGTCAGCGACGTCGCCGGCGTGCTCGGCGGCCTGGTCACCAACGTCTCCTGGGTCACGGTCATCGCGATCCTGCTGGTGCCGTTCAGCTTCGTCGTGCTGTGGCGGACGTCCTTCGGCCTGCGGCTCCGGTCGTGCGGTGAGAACCCCTACGCCGCCGAGTCGCTGGGCGTGAACGTCTACCGCTACAAGTACGCCGCGGTCGTCGCCTCCGGCGCGTTCGCCGGGCTGGGCGGGGCGTTCCTGTCGCTGGTGGCCTCCAACTACTACCGCGAGGACCAGACCGGCGGCCGCGGCTTCATCGGCCTGGCGGCCATGATCTTCGGCAACTGGCGCCCGGGCGGGCTGGCCGCCGGCGCCGGCCTGTTCGGCTACACCGACGCGCTGCAGCTGCGTCAGGGCGAGACCTCTGTGCACGCGCTGCTGCTTGGCCTGGCCATCGCCCTCGCCCTCTACGCCGTGTGGCTGCTGGTGCGCGGCAAGCGGCTCACCGGTGCCATCTCGCTCGTGCTGGCAGCCATCGTGCTGGTCGTCTACCTCACCACCGACACGGTGCCGCAGCAGTTCACCAGCGCGACCCCCTACGTCACCACCCTCATCGTGCTCGCGGCGTTCAGCCAGCGGCTGCGGATGCCGGCGGCGGACGGGTTGCCCTACCGCAAGGGGACGGCGAAGTAGTGAGCACACCCACACCAACCTCCGACGGCTCGTCGGAGGTGGACTGGCCGTCGCTGCGCGCCGCCGCCACCGAGGCGATGACGCACGCCTACGCGCCGTACAGCCGGTTCAAGGTGGGCGCTGCCGGGCTGGTCGACGACGGCCGGGTGGTCGTCGGCTGCAACGTGGAGAACGCCGCCTACGGCGTCGCGCTGTGCGCCGAGTGCGGGATGGTCAGCGCGCTTCACAGCAGCGGCGGCGGCCGGCTGGTGGCGGTGGCCTGCGTGGACCAGCACGGCGCCCCGCTCATGCCGTGCGGGCGCTGCCGGCAGCTGCTGTGGGAGCACGGCGGGCCGGACATGCTGCTGGAGACCGTCCGCGGGGTGCGGCCGATGAGCGAGGTGCTGCCCGATGCGTTCGGCGGCCACGACCTGGTGGAGCGCGCATGAGCGAGGCCGGCATGTCCGACGGGCCGTCGGAGAGCGGCGAGTCGTTCGACGCCGTCGACGTCATCCGCGCCAAGCGCGACCGGCACGAGCTGTCCGACCCGCAGATCGACTGGGTCATCGACGCCTACACCCGCGGCGCGGTCGCCGACGAGCAGATGTCCGCGCTCGCCATGGCGGTGCTGCTCAACGGCATGAACCGGCGCGAGATCTCCCGCTGGACCACGGCGATGATCCGCTCCGGCGAGCGGATGGACTTCTCCTCGCTGGACCGGCCCACCGCGGACAAGCACTCCACCGGCGGGGTGGGCGACAACATCACCCGGCCCCTGGCGCCGCTGGGCGCGGCCCGCGGCGCGGCCGTCCCCCAGCTGTCCGGCCGCGGGCTCGGGCACACCGGCGGCACCCTGGACAAGCTCGAGTCGATCCCGGGCTGGCGCGCGTCGCTGTCCAACGCCGCGATGCTGGCGCAGCTGGCCGACGTCGGCGCGGTGGTGTGCGCGGCCAGCGAGGGCCTGGCCCCGGCGGACAAGAAGCTCTACGCGCTGCGCGATGTCACCGGCACGGTGGAGGCGATCCCGCTCATCGCCAGCTCGATCATGAGCAAGAAGATCGCCGAGGGCACCGGCGCGCTGGTGCTGGACGTCAAGGTCGGCTCCGGCGCGTTCATGAAGGACGTCGAGAACGCCCGCGAGCTGGCCCGCACCATGGTCGAGCTGGGCACCGACGCCGGCGTGCGCACCGTGGCGCTGCTCACCGAGATGGACGTGCCGCTGGGCCTCACCGCCGGCAACGCGCTGGAGGTGCGCGAGTCGGTGGAGGTGCTCGCCGGCGGCGGCCCGGCCGACGTCGTCGAGCTCGCCCTGGCCCTGGCCCGCGAGATGCTCGCCGCCGCGGGGCTGGACGGCGTGGACCCGGCTGACCGGCTGGCCGACGGCTCGGCCATGGACGTGTGGCGGCGGATGATCGCCGCCCAGGGCGGCGACCCGTCCGCGCAGCTGCCTCGGGCGCGCGAGACGCACGTGGTGCCCGCCCCGGCGTCCGGCGTGCTGTCCCGGCTGGACGCCTACGCCGTCGGCGTGGCCGCCTGGCGCCTGGGCGCCGGCCGCGCCCGCAAGGAGGACCCGGTGCAGGCCGGCGCCGGCGTCGAGTGGCACGCGCGCCCCGGCGACGCGGTGCAGGCCGGCGACCCGCTGATCACCCTGCACACCGACGAGCCGGCCCGCTTCCCGCGCGCCCTCGCCGCCCTGGAGGGCGCGGTCGAGATCGCCTCCGCCGGCGCCCCCGCCCCTGCCCTGCGCCCCCTCGTCATCGACCGCATCACCCCCTGACCCCTGCTGGTGATCATGCAGAACATGTAGATCAACAGGGAGTCGATCTACATGTTTTGCATGATCACCCGAGGAGGGACTTAGGGTTCTCGGCGTGCCCGAACTGATCAGCGCGCCGACGCGCATCCCCGTCCCCGGTGGCAAGCAGATCGACGAGTACGTGGGGCGGGTGACCACCGGGACGTCGTCGGTGTCGGTGGCGCACATGAAGGCGCCGGCGGGCTGGGACGAGCCGGCGCAGACCCCGGAGTTCGACGAGGTGACCGTGGTGCTGGCCGGCTCCGTCGTCGTCGAGCACGACGGCGGCAGCCTGCAGGTGGGCGCCGGTCAGGCGGTGCTGACCCGGGCGGGGGAGCGGGTGCGCTACTCGGTCGGTCCGGACGGCGCGGAGTACGTCGCGGTCTGCCTGCCGGCGTTCGGCCCGGACCTCGCGCACCGCGAGGACTGACCCCCGCTTGACTTCGAGCGCGCTCGAAGTGGGAGCGTTCCGGGTGTGGACAGCGGGTCCGAGATCGCGCAGGTGGCAGCCCGGACGGGCGTGAGCGCCCACACGCTGCGGTACTACGAGAGGGCGGGGCTGCTCGCCCCGGTGCCGCGCGACGGCGCCGGGCGGCGGCGCTACAGCGAGGGCGACGTGGCCCGCGTGCTGTTCCTGACCCGGTTGCGCAGCACCGGCATGCCTATCCGCAGCGTGCGGAGGTACGTCGACCTGGTGGCGGCCGGGGAGGGCACGGCGGCGCAGCGGCTGGCGCTGCTCGAGGCGCACCGCGACGCCGTGCGCGAGCAGCTGGACCGCGTCCGCAAGGACCTCGAGGTCATCGAGGCCAAGGTCGACACCTACCGGCAGCAGGTCGAAGGGAAGCACTAGATGGCAGTGGGCAGGCGGGTTCTCGGTTCGGGCGACGCGGCGCTGGAGGTCTCGGCGCAGGGCCTGGGCTGTATGGGCATGAGCGAGTTCTACGGCGCCGGCGACGATGCCGAGTCGGTGGCCACCATCCACCTCGCGCTCGACCTCGGCGTCACGTTCCTCGACACCGCGGACATGTACGGGCCGTTCGTGAACGAGGAGCTGGTCGGCAAGGCGATCAAGGACCGTCGCGACCAGGTGCAGCTGGCCACCAAGTTCGGCAACAAGCGCGGGCCGAACGGCGAGCGGCTCGGCATCGACGGCAGCCCGGACTACGTCCGCAAGTGCGTCGACGACTCGCTGCGCCGGCTCGGCGTCGACGTCATCGACCTCTGGTACCAGCACCGTGTCGACCCGGACACGCCGATCGAGGACACCGTCGGCGCGATGGCCGAGGCGGTGCAGGCGGGCAAGGTGCGCTTCCTCGGTCTGTCCGAGGCCGGGCCGGACACCATCCGCCGGGCGCACGCGGTGCACCCGATCACCGCCGTGCAGACCGAGTACTCGCTCTGGACGCGCGAGCTCGAGGAGACGGTGCAGCCCACCCTGCGCGAGCTGGGCATCGGTCTGGTGGCCTACAGCCCGCTGGGCCGCGGCTTCCTCACCGGCCAGATCCGCTCGGTGGCCGACCTGCCCGCCGACGACTTCCGCCGGCACAACCCGCGTTTCGCCGAGGGCAACCTCGAGGCCAACCTCAAGATCGTCGAGCTGGTCGAGCAGATCGCGCAGGAGAAGGGCTGCACCCCGGGTCAGCTGGCGCTGGCCTGGGTGATGGCCCAGGGCGAGGACGTCGTCCCGATCCCGGGCACCAAGCGGCGCACCTACCTCGAGCAGAACGCCGCCGCCGCCGACGTCGAGCTGACCGCCGACGACCTCGCCCGCATCGCCGAGGCCCTCCCCGAGCCCGCCGGCGAGCGCTACCCGGACATGAGCCACATCGACCGCTGACCCCCCAAACCCCGTTGGTGATCATGCAATCCGGGTGATCATGCAATGTACGTGATCATGCAATCGGCGCGATCATGACGACCAAGATCGCGCCGATTGCTTGATCACCGCAATTGCATGATCACGAGTGGAGGGGGCGGGGGAGGGGCGGTGGTGCCGACTTGAAGGGGTCGCGCAGCGGCGGGTTGGCCAGCTCGGCGCGGGGGCAGCTGGCCAGGGTGAGGCCGGCCCAGGTGAGGGCGTCGTCGCAGAGGGCGTCCACGGTCCAGCCGGCGGCCAGGCCCCGCTCGGAGACGGTCACCTTGTAGATGGTGATCTCGTGCCGGTGCGGGCTGTCGTACATCACCGCGATGCTGCCCACCAGCACCGCCGAGCCGCGCCCGCCGCCGACGCCGTCCCACGGCCGGTCGTAGCGCTGCCACAGGCTCGACGAGGCGTTCCACACCCCGCCCACGGCCACGTCCATCCGCTCGAGCTCGCGGATCACCCGCAGCGCGGCGCGCTCGTCCAGCACCGCCGCCGGGCGGATCACGCGGACGTCGTCGCCGGACCCCGAGACCATGTCCACCTGATCGACCCGTGGGCGCCGGAGTTGAGCCCGAAGCGGGGCGGCTCAGGCCAGCGCGGGCATGCGCAGGTCCAGTGCCCGGTCCAGCGCGCGGGCCAGCCGCTCCCGCTCGGCCGCGCCCCCGGGCGCCCCGACGCCGACCTCGTCCACCACCACGGCGACGTCGACGGCGAGCCAGGACAGCAGCGCGGAGACCAGCCGGGCCCGCGGGGTGGACAGCACCGCGCTGGCCTCGGTCGGGGTGAGCGCGCCGCCGCCGGGCCGCACGCCGTCGAGCTCGACCACCAGCAGGTCCGGGCACAGCCGCTCGATGCTGCGCAGCGCGGCGGCCTCGGCTGGGCCGAGCGGCTCGGGGGTGTCCCGCCGACGCCGGCTGCGTGGAGCCGGCGGCTCGGCCGGCACCGGCACCGGCAGGTAGCGCACCGGCACCGCGGCCCGGGCCAGCAGCTCGCGGGCCAGCTCGAAGCGGGCCGGGTCGGTGCGCCGGGCCATCGCGGTGGCCAGCTCGCGCGCGCAGCCGACGGGGGCGTCGGTGCCGAGCAGCAGCACGTCGAGCTCGGCGTGGGCGCGGGCGGCGACGGCGGCTGCGGCGTAGGCGGCCACCCCGTGCGCGCCGTCGAGGTCGTTCACCGCCACCACCCGGCGGTAGGCCAGCGGCGGGTCGTTGCGGGAGGGGGCGCGCACCACGTGCAGCACCAGCCCCGGACGGGCGGCGGACAGCATCGGCGCGATGCCCAGCAGCCCGCGGGTCAGCAGGTCCTCCGGCGGCATCAGCGTGGAGGGCACGCTCACCCAGGGGGCGTCGAAGCGCTCGGCCGCGGCCAGCGCGTCGTCGAGGGACGGGGTGGCCACCTCCACCCACTCCTGCGCGCGCACCCGCCGGCCCAGCCGCTCCCGGGCGCCGCGCGGACCCACCAGCACGGTGCCCGCGCCGTAGGCCTGCGCTCGGGTGAGCGCGGCCTCGGCCGCCGAGGAGCCGTCGTAGAGCGCCACCACCGGCCGGTCGTGGGCGAGCCGCGGGCCGACGGTGTCCTTCCGGTCCTGCTGGTCGAGCATGAGCCGCACCTCCCGGTCGTGCCGCGCCCGGCGCCGGGTGGGGGGCCACCCGGGCCAGGGCAGGTCTTCGGAGTACCCACTGGGGGCGTTCTCGACGCTAGGCCCGGAACGGGACGCTGGTAAGGGACCGAAGTCGCTCGCTCCGGCTAGCGTGATCCGCCGTGACGACCCCTGCGACGACCGACCCCGCGACCAGCGACGCGCTGCCCTCCGACGACCAGGTGCTGCGCGCCCCCAAGGTGCTGCTGCACGACCACCTCGACGGCGGCCTGCGCCCGGCCACCGTGGTGGAGCTGGCCCGGGAGACCGGCTACGACCGGCTGCCCACCACCGACGCCGAGGAGCTGGGCCGCTGGTTCGTCGAGGCCGCGGACTCGGGCAGCCTGGAGCGCTACCTGGAGACCTTCGCGCACACCGTCGGGGTGATGCAGACGCAGGACGCGCTGCGCCGGGTGGCCAGCGAGTGCGCGCAGGACCTCGCCGCCGACGGCGTCGTCTACGCCGAGGTCCGCTACGCGCCGGAGCAGCACGCCGAGGCAGGGCTGGACCTGGAGCAGGTGGTGGCCGCCGTCGACGCCGGCTTCCGCGAGGGGGAGGAGGCCGCCGCCGCGGCCGGGCACCCGATCCGGGTCGGCACGCTGCTCACCGCGATGCGGCACGCCGCCCGCAGCCTGGAGATCGCCGAGCTGGCGGTGCGCCACCGCGACACCGGCGTCGTCGGCTTCGACATCGCCGGCGCCGAGGCCGGCTTCCCGCCCACCCGGCACCTGGACGCCTTCGAGTACCTGCGCAGGGAGAACGCGCACTTCACCATCCACGCCGGCGAGGCGTTCGGGCTGCCCTCCATCTGGGAGGCCATCCAGTGGTGCGGCGCGGACCGGCTGGGCCACGGCGTGCGGATCATCGACGACGTCACGGTGGCCGGAGACCCGGCCGCGGGCATGTCGGTGCGGCTGGGCCGGCTGGCGCAGTACGTGCGCGACAAGCGGATCCCGCTGGAGATGTGCCCGTCGTCCAACGTGCAGACCGGGGCCGCGCCGTCGATCGCCGAGCACCCCATCGGGCTGCTGCGCCGGCTGCACTTCCGGGTCACCGTGAACACCGACAACCGGCTGATGAGCGGGACGTCGATGACCCGGGAGATGTGCCTGCTGCGCGACGCGTTCGGCTACGGCCTGGACGACCTGCAGTGGTTCACCGTCAACGCGATGAAGAGCGCCTTCATCGGCTTCGACGACCGGCTGGGACTGATCAACGACGTGATCAAGCCGGGGTACGCGGCGCTGCGCGCGGAGAGTCCTGCTGCAAGAGCGTAGAAACTTGCCGGCAACTCTTGTGCAGTTCTTGCAGTCCCCCTAACCTCCCGAATCAGCACGTGCGGCACAACTCCGGCGTGCCTACCACCCCGTTGCTCCCCGGCGCGATCCGCCGGGGGGTGGCGGGCCCGGTAGGTGCACGGAGCACCTGTCCAGCGTCGGGGGACGCGTGCGCCGCCGGGACGCCGGCGGTCGCGTTCGCCGCCGCACGTCCCGGAGGAAAGGCCCGCGCCCATGCGAACGCGCCTGCTCGTCCTGCTCAGCCTGCTCGCCGCCCTGCTCCCGGTGCAGGGCGCCTTGTCTAGAACCCCCGCCGCGGCCGCGCCCAGCGGCAGCAGGACGGTGATCGCCCAGCTCTTCGAGTGGCCGTTCGCCGACGTCGGCCGCGAGTGCACGCAGTTCCTCGGTCCGGCCGGCTACGGCGCGGTCCAGGTCTCCCCGCCCCAGGAGCACGTGGTGCTGCCGGGCAGCGGCTATCCGTGGTGGCAGCAGTACCAGCCGGTCAGCTACCAGATCGCCGGCCGGCTCGGGAACCGGCAGCAGTTCGCCGACATGGTCAGCGCCTGCCACGCGGCTGGGGTGAAGGTCTACGCCGACGCGGTCGTGAACCACATGACCGGCCAGGACAACGGCGGCACCGGCAGCGGCGGCACCCAGTTCCAGCACTACACCTACCCCGGCTCCTACCAGTCGTGGGACTTCCACCACTGCGGCCGCAACGGCAACGACGACATCGTCAACTACAACGACCGGTGGGAGGTGCAGAACTGCGAGCTGGTGAACCTCGCGGACCTGGCCACCGACACCGACTACGTCCGCGGGAAGATCGCCGGCTACCTCAACGACCTGCTGTCCCTGGGAGTGGACGGCTTCCGTGTGGACGGCGCCAAGCACATCCCCGAGGCGGACATCGCGAACATCGTGTCCCGGCTCAGCCGGCCGGCCTACGTCTACCAGGAGGTCATCTACGGCGCCGGTGAGCCGATCACGCCGGACGAGTACGAGCCAAGCGGCGACGTCCTCGAGTTCCGTTACGGCACCCAGCTGGGCAGCACGTTCAAGACCGGGCAGCTGAGCTGGCTGTCCAACTTCGGGGAGTCCTGGGGATTCCTGCCCGGCGGCAAGGCTGTGGTGTTCACCGACAACCACGACACCCAGCGCTCGCAGGCCTCCACCGTGCTCACCTACAAGGACGGTCAGCTCTACCGGCTCGGCAACGCCTTCGAGCTCGCCTGGCCCTACGGCACGCCCAAGGTCATGAGCAGCTACGCCTTCACCAGCAGCGACCAGGGTCCGCCGTCGAGCGGCAACGACGCGATCAATCCGGTCACCTGCTTCTCCGGTGGCTGGGTCTGCGAGCACCGCTACCGCGAGATCGCCAACATGGTCGCCTTCCACAACGCGACCCAGGGCACCGCCGTCACCAACTGGTGGTCCGACGGCTCCAACCAGATCGCGTTCGGCCGCGGTGACAAGGGCTACGTCGTCATCAACCGCGAGGGCGGTGCGCTCACCCGCACCTTCCAGACCTCGCTGCCGGCCGGCACCTACTGCGACGTCCAGCACGGCGACTTCGCCAACGGCACGTGCAGCGGGCCGACGTACACGGTGGACGCGAGCGGCAAGTTCACCGCGACTGTCCAGGGGATGCAGGCCCTGGCTCTGCACGCGGCGGCCAAGGTGGCCGCCGGGTCGACGTCGTCGAGCCGTGTGAGCACGTCGTTCGCGGTCTACGCCACCACCACCTACGGCCAGAACGTCTACGTCGTCGGCGACGTCCCGGCGCTGGGCGGGTGGGACCTGACCAAGGCGGTGCCGCTGAGCGCGGCCGGCTACCCGACCTGGACCGGCACCGTGTCGCTGCCGGCCGGGACGGCGTTCCAGTACAAGTACGTCAAGAAGAACACCGACGGGTCGTGGACCTGGGAGTGCTGCTCGAACCGGACGGCGACAGTCCCGTCGAGCGGCACGCTGACCCTGAACGACACCTGGCGGAGCTGAGCGGCTGCAAACTCCTGCAAATCCTTGCAGGGCGGCGGGGCGTGGCGATAGCGTCGCGCCCCGTGCGCCGCCTCCGCCGTCCCCGACCGCTTCGCGGAGTCCTCGCGCTGCTCGCCCTCACGCTGCCTGTCCTCATCCTGACGGCCTGCTCGTCGGGCGGCAGCGAGGAGACCGCGGCGGCGAAGGCGGCGCAGGTGGCGGCGTCGGCCCCGCGCAGCGTGGCGGTCGAGCTGTTCGAGTGGCGCTTCGCCGACGTCGCTCGCGAGTGCACCGACGTCCTCGGCCCCGATGGCTATGGCGCGGTGCAGATCTCCCCGCCGCAGGAGCACGTGGAGCTCCCGGACGCCGGCTATCCGTGGTGGCAGCAGTACCAGCCGGTGAGCTACCGGATCGCCGGCCGGCTCGGCTCGCGGGAAGACCTGGCGGCCATGGTGAAGACGTGCCACGCGGCTGGGGTGAAGGTCTACGCCGACGCGGTGATCAACCACATGACCGGCCAGGACGCCGGCGGGATCGGCAGCGGCGGCACGCGGTTCGAGCACTACAGCTACCCCGGCCTCTACACGCCGTCGGACTTCCACCACTGCGGACAGAACGGCGACGACGACATCGCCGACTACTTCGACCGCGCCGAGGTGCAGACCTGCGAGCTGGTGAATCTGGCCGACCTGGACACGGGTTCGCCCACGGTGCGGGCGAAGATCGACGGCTATCTCAATGATCTGCTCTCGCTCGGTGTCGACGGCTTCCGGATCGACGCGGCCAAGCACATGGCCGAGACCGACGTCGCCGCGATCGTCAAAGGCCTGTCCCGCCCGGCGTTCGTCTACCAGGAGGTCATCTACGGCTCGGGCGAGCCGATCAAGCCCGAGGAGTACCTGCCCAGCGGCGACGTGCTCGAGTTCCGCTACGGCACCGGCCTGTCCGCGGCGTTCAAGGACGGGCTGCTGGACCACCTCTCCGACTTCGGCCAGTCCGGCCTGCTGCCCAGCGACAAGGCCGTGGTGTTCACCGACAACCACGACACCCAGCGCTCGCAGGCCGACTCGGTGCTGACCTTCCGCGACGACCAGCTCTACCGGCTGGGCAACGTGTTCATGCTCGCCTGGCCCTACGGCACCCCGCGGGTGATGAGCAGCTACGACTTCACCTCGCCCGACGACGGCCCGCCCGGCCCCGGCGACGGCACGACCTCGCCGGTGAAGTGCGGCGACGGCTGGGTCTGCGAGCACCGCTTCCCGGAGATCTCCTCGATGGTGCTGTTCCGCAACGTCACCGCCGGGACGCCGGTGACGAAGTGGTGGTCGAACGGCGCCAACGCGATCGCCTTCGGCCGGGGAGACAAGGGCTTCGTCGTCATCAACCGCCAGGACACGACGCTCACGCAGACGTTCTCGACGTCGCTGCCCGCCGGCACCTACTGCGACGTCCAGCGCGGCGCCCTCAAGGACGGCGCCTGCACCGGCCCGTCGTACATGGTGGGCAAGGACGGCACCTTCACCGCCACCGTCGCGCCGATGCACGCTCTCGCGCTGCACGTGGGTGCGCGGGTCTGACCGCCCCCCGGGTGCGGACGTCGTCGACGCCGCCGCCCCCGCGAGATGGTCGCCGCCCCGTGGAATTCCGCGGGGGCGGCGGCAACGGATCACGGGACCGTGATCGTTCCGACCGCGGCCGGGCCCCCCGCCCGCCCGAAAAGATCACGGTCCCGTGATCGTTCCGACCGCGCCGCGCGCCAGCGCCCCGAGCAGCGCCGCCGTCTCCGCCGCCGTGCACGCACGGGCCCCCAACGCCACCTGGCGGGCGACGACGCCGGCCTCGCCGCGCATGAGGGCCCAGCCGCGCCGCACCAGGGTGAGCGGGGGCTTGCGTCGCTCGGCCAGGTCCCGGGCCAGCCGGCGCAGGAAGTTCTTCCACGGCCGGCGGGCGACGACGACGGCGCCGGCCAGGATCCCCAGCGCCGCGCACGCCGCCGCCACCTCCGCGGCGAAGATCCCCTCGGCCACGAAGGCCGGGTGCCCGTGCACCGTGAACGGCCGGTGCCCGACCCGCCGGCTGGCCGAGATGTCGTAGACCGGGACGTCGGCCGTGCCCGTGCGGGCCAGCCGGTCCAGCGCGGCGACGGCGGCGTCGGCGTCCCACGTGGCCGGGTCGTCCCAGTCGACGATGCCCAGGTGCT
This sequence comes from Motilibacteraceae bacterium, assembly GCA_051954955.1. GTDB lineage: Bacteria > Actinomycetota > Actinomycetes > Motilibacterales > Motilibacteraceae > JBQCHF01. The sequence continues at coordinate 2,463 of JBQCHF010000026.1, read as the reverse complement.
CCTGCCGCGGCAGCGTGGGGTCGTCGCCGTCCTTGTAGAAGTCGTCGAGGTTGAGCACCGGCAGCCCGCTGGCCCGCGCCAGCCGGGTCTTGCCCGAGCCGGACGGGCCGGTGAGCAGCAGCACCGGCGCGACCACTCTGCCCTCGTCCACGGACCGGGATCCTCCCACGGCGCCCCGAGGGGCGGTCGGGGGAGAGGTGGGGGGAGACCCCGACCCGCCCGTCCTCCCTGAGGTGGAGGACCGCACCCAACCTGCGTGGGAGGCTCGCCCCGCACCGACGTCGGGGGACGTCGAGGAGAGGGGAGGTCGGATGCCGGTCATCGAGGTCGTCGGCGCGCGCAAGGAGTACCGCCGCTGGCGCAAGCCGCCGCAGCGGGCGCTGGACGGGCTGGACCTGGTGGTGGAGGAGGGCGGCGTCCACGGCTTCCTCGGCCCCAACGGGTCGGGCAAGACCACCACCATCCGGGCGCTGCTGGGCCTGGTCCGCGCCGACGCCGGCCGGCTGCGGCTGCTCGGCCAGGAGGTGCCCGCCGCGCTGCCCGACGTCGTCGGCGGCGTGGGCGCGCTGGTGGAGACCCCGCTGTTCTTCCCCGGCTTCTCCGGCCGGCGCAACCTCCGCCTGCTGGCCCGCACCGCCGGCGTCGGCGAGGCGCGGGTGGAGGAGTGCCTGGAGATCGTCGACCTGCGCGAGCGCGCCGACGACCGGTTCAAGGGCTACTCGCTCGGCATGAAGCAGCGCCTGGGCATCGCCGCCGCGCTGCTCAAGGCTCCGCGCCTGCTCATCCTCGACGAGCCCAGCAACGGCCTGGACCCGGCCGGCATCCGCGAGGTGCGCGAGCTGATCCGCCGGCTCGGCGAGCAGCAGCACACCACCGTGTTCCTGTCCTCGCACCTGCTCACCGAGGTGCAGCAGGTCTGCGACTCGGTCTCGATCATGGCGCGCGGCCGCTGCGTGGCCTCCGGGCCGGTCAGCGAGGTGCTCGCCGCCCGCTCCACCGGCGACCTGCGGGTGCGGGTGCCCGACCCGCCCGCGGCCCGGGCGGTGCTCGAGGCCGCCGGCTGGAAGGTCGCCTCGATGGGGGATGCGTGGCTCGTATCCGGCGCGCCGCACCCGTCCGACGTCACCCGGGTGCTCGCCCAGGCCGGCCACTACCTGTCCGAGCTCACCCCGATGGCCGCGGACCTGGAGTCCGTCTTCCTCGACCTCACCTCCGGCGTCGCCCCGCCGCCGGAAGGCCCCGCACCCGTCGCGCCGGTCGCGGAGGAGGCCCGATGAGCACCGCCGCCCTCACCCAGCCCGCCCTGGACGTCCGCACCCGCCGGCCCTCGCTGCTGGCCGCCGAGCTGCACCGGATGACCGCGCGCCGCTTCGTGCGCCTGCTGGTGATCCTCGGCGCGCTGGGCTACCTGGTCGCTCTGGTCATCGCCACCACGCAGTTCTCCAAGCCCACGCAGGCGATCCTCGACGACGCCCGGGCCAAGCAGGCCCAGGTGCTGGCCGAGCAGGAGGCCGCGCGCACGCAGTGCCTGGCCAACCCGCCCTCGCCACTGCCGCCGGGGGTGAGCTCGGCCGAGGAGCTGTGCGGGCCGCCGCTCACCGCCGACCAGATCCCGGTGGACCAGTTCATCGGCAAGTCCCCGTTCGAGCTGGCCACCCGATACTCCGACGGCGCGCTGGGCGTGGCGGCCGGCACCGCCGCGGTGATGTTCCTCATCGGCGCCACCTACGTCGGGGCGGAGTGGTCGACCAAGACGATGACCGCGCTGCTGTTCTGGGAGCCGCGCCGGCTCAAGGTGGTGGGCACCAAGGCTCTCGTGGTCGCGCTCACCGCAGCGGTGCTGGCCGTGCTGGCACAGCTGGTCTGGGCCGGCGCGGCCCGGTTCCTGGCCGCCACCCGCGGCGAGACCGACGTGCCCGACGGCTGGCTCGGCCAGGTGCTCGGCGTCCAGGCGCGCGGGGTGCTGCTGGTGGTGCTCGTCGCGCTGCTCGGCTTCGGCCTGGCCAACCTCATCCGCAACACCGGGGCCGCGCTCGGTGTGGCGTTCGTGTGGTTCGCGGTGCTGGAGAACCTGGTCCGCGCGGTGCGGCCGGCCTGGCAGCAGTGGCTGGTCAGCGACAACGTGGGCGCGCTGGTCAGCCCGGGCGGCATCACCATCGGCTACCCCGGCACCGCGGTGGACGCCAACGGCAACGTGCAGGACTTCGTGCAGGTGCACCTGTCCAACCTGCACGGCGGGCTGGTGCTCGGCGTCGTCACCGCCGCCGTGCTGGCGGTGGGCACCGTGCTGTTCCGCCGCCGCGACCTGCAGTAGGGCGTCGGCGGCGGCGATCGGGGCTGGTTCGACGATCTGCGCCGCGGGGGGTCGGGGGGGGGGGGCGGACACCCCCCCCCCCCCGGCGGGGACGGGTGAGGGGGCCGAGGCGCCGCACACACCCGCCCGGGGGGGGGGGCCCAAAAAAA